>NZ_JBVVQS010000087.1:0-139329 GCF_055811575.1 Mesorhizobium sp. WSM4815
CATAGCCATCGCCTGTGGCCCGCGGGTTCCTTCCTCGGGGACTTTCGTACGCCTGCCGGCGCCCGAAACTCTTCACGACAGCGGACTGGCAGCTTCGGGCTGCGAATATTCAACAGCGGACATTCAAGTTGGTGTGGGCATCGTCGTGACCTGACCCATTCGAGACCTTCATTCTCGGTGTTGCGAATGGCAGCAACGCGCACCATCTCGGTCGTTCACGGCAGTCCTGTGCATAAGCGGACGTCGATGGTGCACACGCCACGGGCGGCTTTGCGCTGCATGTCGGCCATTGAGATGGTCTCTGACGCTTCCCGGAAGCGGATATCACAGGATCCTCGAGCTGATAGGTCTCTGTGGCGCCACCAGCGCGATCAGATCGCTTTCCGCGACTGCCCGGCAGACGCCCGAAAAGACCGGTAGGGTCATCACTACCTGTCTACGACGACCGGCCTTCGCCAACGCGGGTATCCCCCATGACAGAGAACCCTGACAAGCGGTGCCTGCTTACGCAACCGCAAGAGGCGGCATCAGCATCTCCGCGAAGAAGTCGCTTGCGGTGGTCCGGAAGGTTCCCTGGGCCGTCGCCGGATCGAGGTGGTCGGCAGATTTGCCCTCCAAAATCGCACAATAGCATCACCGTCATCGAGTTCAAACGACCGCAGCGGGACGACTACACCGGCGACGACAATCCGCTCAGACAAGTGTTCGAACAGATACAGCTCATTCGCGGTGGCCAGTTCAAGGATGACAATGGCCGGCCGTTGTCGGTTGCGGGGGACAAGATACCCGCTTTCGCTTACGTCGTCTGCGACATCACGCCGAGCATGCACGCCGAGCTGAAGATGTCGGACGCGATGCCTACGCCGGACCAGCGCTCCTATTACGGCTATCACCGGACCTTCGGGATCTATTTCGAGGTCATCGACTACGGCCGGCTTCTTGCCGATGCCAAGCGTCGCAACCGCGTCTTCTTCGACCGCCTGAACCTCATGGACGCGCAGCTCCCCTAGAATTCGACCGAAAAGGGTCGTGTAGGGGATCGACATGCGCCGTGTCCCCAACTGTCGCGTTCTGCCGCGAGGACGGACGGATTTAGACGTAGCCGTGAACTAATTTGAACGTCCGCTTTCAGGAAGCCGCCACAAGTGGGCAAATGGCGGGAATCAGGCGCGTTGCCGACCGTCAGAGTCGGGGCCGAAGCGAACGTTGGAACCAAGGCGTGCAAGTCATGAATCCAAGGTATAGCTTCACACAGACCTGCTTCTCGTGGAAATCTGAAACTTCGTTGCACCCACTAGGTTTGGAATGTGATCCCGGGCGCCGCACTCTCCTTTGGTTCGTTTACGCTGGTGCCGGCCGAGCGCCTGCTTATGCGGGGCGACGAAAGGCTGAGGATTGGCAGCCGCGCTTTGGATATCCTCATCGTCCTGGTGTCGCGCGCCGGAGAGATCGTTTCCAAAGACGAGCTCGTCTCCCAGGTCTGGCGAAACATGTTCGTCGAGGAAAACAACCTGCGCGTCCACATCACGTCGCTGCGCAAGATTCTCGGCGAGGGCCCCGAGGCGCAGCAATATATCTCGAACATTCCAAATCGCGGCTACAGCTTCGTGGCGCCGGTCACGCGCAAGGAGTCGCCGACGCGGGCCGATGGCCAGCAACCCACGATAGCCCGACTGCCGCTACCCCGGCTGGCCAGCCGCATCATCGGGAGAGAGGCGGTTCTCGATCAGCTCGAGGGGCAGCTGCCCGAGCAAAGGCTGCTCACCCTCGTCGGTCCGGGAGGCATTG
Organism: Mesorhizobium sp. WSM4815; assembly: GCF_055811575.1. Taxonomy (NCBI): domain Bacteria; kingdom Pseudomonadati; phylum Pseudomonadota; class Alphaproteobacteria; order Hyphomicrobiales; family Phyllobacteriaceae; genus Mesorhizobium; species Mesorhizobium sp. WSM4815. Next base: position 1,789 of record NZ_JBVVQS010000087.1, read on the forward strand.
GAAAGACGACAGTAGCGCTCGCTCTTGCTCAACGCCTGGATGATGGTTATTCGGACGGCACGGCGTTCGTCGATTTCTCCGGGATTGCCAATGGAGCGCTGATCACCGAGCTGATCGCCACCGCAGCGGGCTTAGTGCTCGCTTCGACCGATCCGCTCGCTGAGCTGGCGAACAAGCTTAGTCATCGCTCGATGCTCCTCGTCCTCGACTGCTGCGAGCACCTCATCGACGAAGTCGCGGCGATCGCCGAGGAACTGATCACCAGGACGCGGCACGTGACGATCCTGGCGACCAGCAGGGAGCCGCTTCGGGTCGCGCCCGAATGGGTTCTGCGCTTGCCGCCGCTGGACTGCCCGGGACCGGACGAGAAGCTGGATGCGGCAAGGGCCCTGGATTTTGCTGCGGTCCAGCTGTTCGTCGAGCGCGCTTCGGCAAGCCTTGGAGGTTATTCTTTGAGCGACGCCGACGCCCCGGTGGTGGCCGATATCTGCCGCCGCCTCGATGGCATCGTGCTCGCTATCGAACTGGCTGCGGGGCGCGTTGATACGTTCGGCATTGCCGGCGTTTTGGAATCGCTGCGGTCTAATTTCGACATCCTGACGCGTGGACGACGCACGGCTCTGCCACGCCACCAGACGCTTCGCGCGACGATGGAGTGGAGCTTTTCCCTGCTTTCCCCGGCACAGCAGGCCGCTCTCGCGCAGCTTTCGGTGTTTAATCAGGATTTTACGCTGGCGGCGGCCCGCGCAGTGGTGTCGGGTGAAAGTGGCGGCGACGTCGAAGAGTGCATCATCGACCTTGCCGCGAAGTCGCTCGTGGTCGTTGATCGCAATGCCTATCCGGTGCGCTATCGCCTGCTTGACATGACTCGCGCCTACGCAGCCGAGAAATTTTCGGTCGCCGTGTCGCGGGAAGACGCTTCGCGCCGCCATGCAGTCCACTATCGGAGCCTGCTCGAATGCGCCGCGCCGCATGAGCAGGACGCCGGCTGGGTGGACGGCTTCGCCCGCGACGTCGGCAATCTCAGGGCTGCGCTCGACTGGTGCTTCTCGCCGGGCGGCGACGCGGCGGCCGGCGTTGCAATGACAGTCGCGGCAATTCCGTTGTGGTACCATCTTTCGCTGGTCGACGAATGCCTGCTGCGGGTGAGGCAGGCGCTGGGTTGGCTCGAACAACAGCCCGACGCCGATCAGCAAAGCCTGATGCGGCTTCATGCGGCGCTTGGCTTTCCGCACATGCGCGCGATTTCGGGCCGTCCAGGTGGCGCGGAAGCTTGGACACGTTCGTTCGAGATCGCCCAGAAGGTCGATGATGTCGACTTCCAGCTGCGCGCGCTTTGGGCGCTGTGGGTAGATCGGACGAATGGTGGCGAACCGCGTGGCGCGCTCGAGAAGGCCGAGGCCTTCTGCGCGCTGTCTGAGCGTTCGGCCGACGACTCGGACCGGCTGATCGGCGAGAGGATGAAGGCAAGGGCGCTGCATCTGCTTGGCGATCAGCCAGCCGCGGAAAGACATGTGCGGCGCATGCTGGATGCCTATCGCCCGCCGTCGAACGGATCGCATCTGGCGCGCTTTCAATATGATCAGCGCATCACCGCGCGGATCACGCTGGCGCGCGTGCTGTGGCTGCGCGGCAAAGCTGAAGAGGCCCTGCGTGAGATCGACGATCTGGTCAGCGCCGCTCTTGCCGCGGGCCACAATCTCACATTGTGCCACGCCCTGTCGGACGCCGCCTGTCCGGTGTCACTGATGGCCGGTGACCTCGCACGCGCCGAGCGCTATACGGACATGCTGCATCGGCGCACGCACGACCACGCGCTCGACGTTTGGCATGCCTATGCCGAATGTTTCGAGGGCGATATCCTGATTCGAACCGGAGACGCCGCAACGGGCGTCACACTCGTCGGCGAAGCTCTCGACCGGCTGGATCGTGCGGGATTCTATCTTTACCACACTGTCTTCCAATCGATACTCGCCTCCGGGCTGGCGAGGATTGGCCAGGAGCTGGAAGCCGTGGCGCTGCTCGACGACGCTCTGGCGCGCTGCAGGTCGAGTGGCGAGGCTTGGTACTGCCCGGAACTGCTGCACCAGAAAGGCAAGATACTTGCCGAACAGGCCTCGCGCCCGACTGAGGCCCGGCTGCTCCTCCAGCGCGCGATCGAAATGGCGCGAGATCAAGGCGCGTTGGCCCTGGAGGCGCGTTCGGTGGCCAGTCTGGTAACGCTAAACAAGCTGGTTAGCGCCGTTTAGCAACGATTAACTGGTTCACGCCGCTCCACTGCGAAACTGTCTCGTCATCGAACGAAGCGCGCGGAGGGAAAGAGCGATGACTTCAACCCGCAGTACATCCTTACGTCAAGCGGTCGTCGCCGGTCTGGCCGGCACTGCACTGCTCGCCGTCCTGATCACCTCGACGACGGCCAACCCGACCACCTCGGCAGAACCCAGCCAGACTGGGTTCTGCGACGCCGCCTGCGTGGAGACGAAAACGTTCGACGTCGACGGCGTCGCCTACGCCTACCGGACGCTCGGGACGCCGTCCGGAACGCCTCTGGTTTTCCTCAACCGCTTTCGCGGGACGATGGACGAATGGGACCCGGCATTCCTCGATCATGTCGCGGCAAGCCGATACGTCGTCATATTCGACAATATCGGCGTGGCCCGCTCCGGCGGCGACGCCCCTCTCTGCATGGCCGATTGGGCGAGGAGCGCCGGCGCCTTTATCGACGGCCTGGGTTTCAAGCAGGTCGATCTGCTGGGCTTCTCCTTCGGCGGCCTCGTCGCGCAGGAACTGACGCTCCAGCGGCCCGGCCTCGTGCGCAGGCTGGTCATCGCCGGTAGCGGCGCGGGCTATGTCGAGGGCGCAAACCTGAATCTCATGGCGATTGAGGTCGCCACCAAGCCGACAAACACAGACGACGACTTCCTCTTCCTCTTTTTCAAGGACATGCAAACCAGCCAGGCGGCCGGACGTGCGCACCTCGCTCGGCTACGGGAGCGCAAGGAGTCATTTGCGAGGCTAGTGAGCGAAAAAACCTGGAAGGCGATGCTTGCCGCCGCAGGGGATCTAGGGACGCCGGAAACATGGCTTCTCAATCGTGTCGGGGCGATCCGCCAGCCGGTGCTGGTGGCGAACGGGAACGAAGACGTCATGATCCCGACGCTCCAGTCTTACGCCCTGGCGCAGGCGATCCCGAACGCGCGGCTGATCGTCTACCCGGACTCCGGCCACGCCTTCCTGTTCCAGTACCCGCGCGAGTTCGGCGACGAGGTCATTCGCTTCCTCGGCGAGGAGTCACAGCCGTGAGCGCCACCCTGCATCCGATCCAACTCACCCGCCGCGAGATGCTCGCAGCAGGCATCACCGCCGGAGCGGCGACCCTTCTGCCGGCATACGCTGCGCAGGCGATTTCCGCCGAATCCACCACTCAACCCAGCGAAGGACGACAGAACATGGGCTTCATCACCACGAAGGACGGCACCGAGATTTTCTATAAGGACTGGGGTTCGAAGGACGCACAGCCGATCGTCTTCCATCACGGCTGGCCGCTCAGCGCCGACGACTGGGACAACCAGATGCTGTTCTTCCTGCACAACGGCTACCGGGTCATCGCGCATGATCGCCGCGGCCACGGCCGCTCAACACAGTCCGACACCGGCAACGAGATGGACACCTACGCGGCCGACGTTGCCGAACTGGCCGAGGCGCTCGACCTGAAGAATGCCGTCCATATCGGCCATTCGACCGGCGGCGGCGAGGTCGCGCATTACGTAGCTCGCGCAAAACCGGGTCGCGTCGCCAAAGCGGTGCTGATAGGCGCAGTGCCGCCGATCATGGTGAAATCCGCCAAGAACCCGGGCGGCCTGCCGATCGAGGTGTTCGACGGGTTTCGCGCGGCGCTGGTCGCGAACCGGGCGCAATTCTACTACGACGTGCCCTCCGGTCCCTTCTACGGTTTCAACCGGCCGGGCGTGAAGGTTTCGCAGGGCATCATCGACAATTGGTGGCGGCAGGGCATGATGGGCGGCGCCAAAGCGCACTACGATTGCATCAAGGCGTTCTCGGAAACCGACTTCACCGACGACCTGGAGAAGATCGATGTTCCGGTGCTCGTCATGCACGGCGACGACGATCAGATCGTGCCGTACGGCGACTCCGCTCCGCTGTCCGCCAAGCTTCTCAGGAACGGAACGCTGAAGACCTATGCCGGTCTTCCGCATGGCCTGTGCACGACGCATCCCGACATCGTCAACGCGGACCTGCTCGCCTTCATCAAGAGCTGACCGCAAGCGAAAGAGGAGACTTGCCATGACCTCGACCACGACCGCTATGGCGGAGGAATATCTGGAGCGCGCGGACGGCCCAAGGATCTTCGTGCGCTCTTGGCACCCTGCGTCCAGACCGAGCGCGGTCGTGGCGATTTGCCACGGCGTTAACTCACATAGCGGCCAGTACTTCTGGGCCGCCGAGCAGATGGCCGCCGCCGGCCACGCCGTCTACGCCCTCGACTTGCGCGGTCGCGGGAAGTCCGACGGCGAGCGGTTTTTCGTCGAGAACGTCACTGAGTATGTCGACGATCTATCGATGCTGATCCAGCTCGCCAAGCAGCGGGAGCCCGGATTGCCTGTCTTCCTGCTGGGCCACAGTGCAGGCGGCGTGGTCTCGACTACCTATGCGCTGGACCATCAGGCCGAGCTCTCCGGATTCATATGCGAGAGCTTTGCGTTCCAGGTGTACGCGCCGGATTTCGCTCTCGTGGTCGTCAAGGGGCTCAGCCACGTCGCGCCGCATTTTCACGTCCTGCGGCTGAACAACGAGGATTTTTTCGCGCGATGCGGCGATTGTGACGTCGATGAACGACGATCCGTTGATCGATAAGGAGGTCCAGCCGACGAGCACAGTCGCAGCACTGATTCGCGCAAACGAGCGGCTGAAAGCGCGACTTTCCGCTGATCACGCTGCCGGTCTTGATCTTACACGGCACGGCAGACAAGGCAACCAAGCTTGCCGGCAGCCAGCTGTTCTTCGACACCGCCGGCTCCGCCGACAAGACGCTGAAGCTCTACCCGGGCCACTTCCACGACCTGCTCAACGATCTCGGCCGCAAGGAGGTGATCGCCCACGTGCTGCGATGGATCGCCGCGCGCGTGCCGGTGCGGTTGGCATTGGCCGGAGTCGAGTGATTGTCAGGGGGCCGAGATGACGTCCACGGGCGCGCCGCTTCGCATAGCCGTCATGCTCAGTCGGTCCTCGGAAGCCGGCAACGTCGGGCTCGAGCAGTTCCTGGGGGTCTACTACGCGCTTCAGGATGCGGGCGCCGAGGTGCTTGTAGCGTCGATGTGCGGCGGCTACGCCTGGCCCACACGTTTCACGCGACTGGGAGCGGAAGCCGACGAGCTTGCAAGGCGGTTCCAGGCCGACCGCCGCGCCCGTGACGATCTCGCCAACACGCTCAGATTCGGCGAGCTGTTCGAGGAGGATTTTCACGGCGGTTTCTGCATCGGCGAGCCGGGCGCGCTCTGGCGCGACGCTGATCGCGACTCGGCCGCGGCGCTGATCGCTCAGTTCCTGCAGGCAGGCAAGCCGATCGCCGTTCTACCGAGCCTGCTGGATATCCTCCCCAAGGGCGCGGGAGATGGCCTGCTCATCCTCGGCGACGGGGCCTGGCCGCCGTCTGCCGCCGTCGCTGCGCTGTTGGCTGCAGCCACCAGACAATTCGAGATCAGGAGATTGGGCCATGAGACTTGATCGACGCACCTTCCTTGCCGGCGCCGCCGGGTTTGTCGGCTGCTCTTCAGTGCGGCCATGGCGCGCCATGGCCGCCTCGCCCCACCGCTTCCGCCACGGTTCCTTCAACATCACGGTGCTGAGCGACGGCCATTTTATGCTGCCGGCGGAGGTCGTCGCACCGGACGCGATGCCTGCCGAATGGGTCGACATCGAGAAACGGCTTGGCGGGAGCAGCGGCGCCATCGATGCGAAATGCAACGTTCCGCTGATCCGGACCGAGAAGGACCTGATCCTCTTCGACCTTGGAACCGACGACCCACAAGGACCGGCTGAACCAGGACATCCTGGATTTCATCAAAGGGTGAGTCTCCCGGCGAGGCCCTCTAGCCCGACACTACATGGCGTAGGAGAGCACGATGCCCAATGCGCATACAATCAATTTGTCTCGCCGCGGCTTCCGCCTGTGCTGCCTAGCCTCGGCTATTTTCGCCGAGGCGGGAGGTTGGCTGGCGCCGAGACAGTTCATGATGAATCCCGCCTTCTTCACCAGGCTCGCTTACGCGGGCGTATGACCAGCCCGGCGAGGAGCACTGCAGCTTTCAGTTAAAACATTAAACCGCTGCCTCCGCAGCCATGCGCACTGGAACCCATCATGGGAAAATTAGACGGAAAGATCGCTCTCGTTACCGGCGGAAATAGCGGTATCGGCCTGGCAAGTGCAAAGCGCTTTATGGAGGAGGGCGCGTACGTGTTCATAACGGGACGGCGCCAGCCCGAACTGGATAAAGCCGTCGCGTCGTTAGGTGACAACGTCACTGGAGTTCGCAGCGATGTTTCCAGTGCTCAGGACCTCGACCGACTGTATGAGACCATCACGGCCCAGAAGGGCCGCATCGACATCCTCTTCGCAAATGCCGGGCTTGGCGAGTTCATGCCGCTGGGCGACATTACCGAGACGCATTTCGACACAACCTTCGGCGTCAATGTTAAAGGCACGCTTTTTACCGTGCAGAAGGCATTGCCGCTGATGCAGGGCGGTGGCTCGATTATTTTAACCGGTTCCACTACTGGAAGCCACGGATCCCCTGCTTTCAGCGTCTACGGCGCGAGCAAAGCAGCGATTCGCAGCTTCGCCCGGAGCTGGATTCTCGATCTGAAAGGTTCCGGGATCCGGGTGAACGTCCTGTCGCCGGGCGCGACTTCGACGCCGGGTTTGCACGGCTTAACGCCTGATCTCGAACAAGGTCGTCAGATGACGGAGTTTTTAATCGCCCAGACTCCTCTGGGACGCATGGGACGTCCGAACGAAATCGCAGCAGCGGCGCTTTTCTTGGCGTCGGAAGAAAGCAGCTTTGTAAATGGCGTCGAATTCTTTGTCGACGGCGGTATGGCGCAAGTATGAGCGTCCAAGATGCGGGCCCGGCTCTTATTTTAACTGGTACTACACAAGGTAATGGACATGACCGAAAGCCCGACTTTGTGCTCCGAGCAGCCAGATCTTCTGCTCAAGAACCCAGATAGTAATTGGGCATCTATGGGTGGCCACCGACGACGCGCCGGTGAAAGTCTATCTGTCCAGCGCGTGTGGAGAGCGTAAGCGCCGGGTTGATGCGCCCGCACGCCAAAATCAACCCCGATACCAGTGCCGAAGAGAACTTTCGTTCAGCAGGAGAAACTCATGACAAATCTTTCGCGCAGAGCCTTTGCCTTCGCAATCCCCGCGGTCCCAGTTGCACTAGGCTCCGCTTTGGCCGCCAGCGTGAATACCGCGAAAGCGCGGACTGCCGATCCCAGAACGCTCGTCCCCTCAGCACAAATCAGGATCGGCCGCTTCACCGTAACCGCGCTGGTGGACGGGTTTGCCGATATGCCCTTCGGCTATTTCCCCGGGAGCATGCCCGAACAAGTTGAGGAACGAGCGCAGGCGATATCGGCGGCGAAGCCCGGAGGCATCCGCTTCGTGTTTAACCAGTATCTCGTCGATGACGGCGAGCGCCTGATCCTGATCGACACCGGCCCCGCCGGCGCGATGGGCAAAACGGGACAGCTCCCTGGTGCGCTCGAAACAATGGGAATCACGAGAGAAGATATTGGGGCGGTCATCGTCACGCATATGCATGTCGATCACCTCGGCGGCCTGGTGGCCGGTGGAAGCCGGAACTTCCCGAATTCTGACGTGTACGTCGATCGCCGTGACGTCGCGTACTGGACTGATCCCGCGAAGAGAATTTCAGCTCCGGAGTTCCTAAAACCCAGCTTCGATGCATCTTTGGAACTGGTCCGCCTCTATCCAAACCTGCAGGCAATGGATGGGGAACGTCAGATCACACCGGGCGTCTCGATCATCGACCTGACCGGCCACACGCCCGGGCACATCGGAGTCCGCATCGAGGATGGCGGACAAAGTCTGCTGATGGTTTCGGACATGCTCTTCCCGGTTGTCCATCCATCGAATCCGGAGGTCGGCTTCCTGTTCGAGCAGGACCGACCGGCCGCGCAGATCATGCGCGAACGATTTTTTCCGCGTGCGGCCGAGGAAAAAGCCCTGGTCGCAGCCACCCACATGCCTTTCCCAGGATTGGGACGGATCGTGACCGACGGCGGAAAGATGCGTTGGATACCAGCCGAGTGGGCTTTTCAGGAATGAGCCCGACCGCCTGCTTTGCAGCACATCATTCCGCAACAAACTCACCAAAGGTGCGGTGAACCCACGTCAAGGAGCCGACGGCGGCGATTGGCGAAGGCGAAGTGCTGCAGTGCTGCGCAGTCCCCGTCTCGTTTCCTGCGACCACCCTCCCATCCTTTCAGCGCTACACAAACAAGGAACTTACCAATGTCCCGTCCGCCGCTTCCCCCTTTCAACGAACAGTCCGCCATCGAGAAGGTCCGCCTTGCCGAAGATGGCTGGAACAGCCGCGATGCCGCCAAAGTGGCGCTTGCCTATACAGTCGACACGCGCTGGCGCAATCGCGCCGAATTCGCAACCAACCGTGCCGAGGCTGAGGCCTTCCTGACGCGCAAATGGAACCGCGAGCTCGATTATCGCCTGATCAAGGAGCTTTGGGCCTTTCAGGGTAACCGCATTGCCGTTCGCTATGCCTATGAATACCACGACGACAGCGGTCAGTGGTTTCGTGCCTATGGCAACGAGAATTGGGAGTTCGCCGATGACGGGCTAATGCGCGCGCGCCATGCCAGCATCAACGAGCATCCGATCGCGGAAGCGGGTCGCAAGTTCCGTTGGCCGCTCGGCCGCCGACCGGACGATCACCCAGGCTTGAGCGACTTCGGCTTTTAAGCGAGACCCGGATCAAGGAGGTCACCGCCGTGGCAGGCTTCAAGCTCGATGCGAAGGCACGGCTGTCGATCGAGCTCGCGCTTACCGCCGGACGCGATGATCGCATTTTTGTCCGGCAGCAGGAGGAAGAAGCGAAGGCTCGGCGCGCGACGTCAAAGAGATCCCTGCTCGCCAACGGCGCGTGGAACGTCCAACGGCGAAGTGGTTCTGGCCAGTATTTCCAGGCAAACGCGTGAAGGGACAATCACTGGAGATTGAGCACGATTCAGGCCGACGCCCATGCTCGTTCAATCGGCAATCTTGAGGACCAATTATGACTGACGAATGGCCTCCACTTAAACCGGTTCTCACTGGTGTACGCGGTTTGTGCCCCCGTTGCGGGAAAGGGCATCTTTTCAACGGGTTCCTGACGCTTAAGCCTAAATGCGAAGTGTGCGATCTCGACTTCTCGTTTGCAGATCCCGCTGATGGTCCCGCGTTCTTCGTAATCTGCTTTGCGTGTGTGCCGAGTGTTCTTCTTGGCGTATGGCAGCAGGTCGCTTTTGACACACCGTACTGGGTCCATCTGCTGACCACGCTGCCCTTCATGCTCATCACTTGCATCCCCCCGCTTCGGCCTCTCAAAGGTTGGCTCATCGCGAGCCAGTATTTCTATAAGGCTGAGGAAGGCAAGATCGACCGCGATTACGTGAGGCCTCGGCACGCTTCGTCCGGCGACGGCGAGGAAATCACACCTGCTGCCGTACCGACCTCTAGCGACGACTCATAAAGATGCGTTGGATACCAGCCGAGTGGGCTCATCCGGACCTAGGAGCACGCGCGTCATCGTTGACGATACCGTTCGCGGTTTCACCAACAATCATGAAACGATCAAATGCGTTCAACGCCAAACCCACAGCCGGGGTGTTGTAGCCTTGATCAGATGTCAGGCGTATAACTAACTTCACGGGTACGGCTATTGCTACACGGCGAAAAGGACCGGGTTCAACGGATGACATCCGACGATAATAGGCACGAGCCTGTCGAACAATTGCTCGACACTCCCGAACTTGCGACTGCGCTCGAAAGTGAACAGTTCAAGAAGTTCCTCGACCAAGTTCCTATCGCAATTGCGGTATCGGATCTGAGGGATCGCGAGACGGTGGTCTACGCCAATCCAGAATTCGAGAAGCTTTCCGGGCTTGCCGCCGCTCGCCTTGAGCAGGAGAATTGGAACGGGCTTTCGGGGAGTGCGGTGAAAGCGCCCTTCGATCAGCGGATCGATGAAGCGATTGTCACACAAACGGACTTCATTGGAACCTTCCGCCTCGAGCGCAAAGGCTCAGGTTCAGCGATCGTAGACGCCTATTCGAACGTCATCGAGGACGACGATGGCAAGCTCTGCTTTCGGCTTGTCGCCCTGGTGGATGTGTCTGCCCATAGCGAGGCGGACAAACTGTCCATTGAGGAGCGGATCCGGGAGAAAGATACGCTCCTCCGCGAGCTGCAGCACAGGGTCAAGAACAACCTGCAAATGATCACTGCGCTCATCCGAATGGAAACTCGAAACGCAGTCGAGCCAGACAAGACGCGATTTGAGCGGCTGGCTGGGCGCGTTGACGCACTCGCGATCCTGTATCAAGCGCTGTCTGGTGAGGATGACAAGAACGAGATCGATTTGGGCGTCTATCTGAGCCAGATAGCCTCCGCCGTGATGACCTCTCACGCGGTGGAGGGTATCCGCCTCGACATGAAGGTCGACACCTATCCGGTTTCGATAAATGTCGCCATGCCGACAGGACTGGTTGTGAACGAGCTTCTCACAAACGCGCTGAAGCATGCCTTCAGAGGTCGGAAGGGAGGGATAATCACGCTGCGGAGCATAGTTGACGGCAATGGTTGCCGGGTCGTGGTCGCTGACGACGGTATCGGTCTGCCTGAGGGTGTGACATGGCCCGCACCCGGTAAACTCGGAGCCCTCATCGCGCGGTCGCTGAGCGAAAATGCCAAGGCGCAGTTCGACGTCACCTCGGCCGTCGGTGAAGGAACCAAGGTGACCATCATCTTCAAGCGGTCGGCTGCGGTCGCCGGCTGAATAGATCATGGAGCCGGCTCGATCGGAATCGCCATTACTGGCATAAACCGCCCGCGGTAGGATCTACGGATTTATCATCGGGCCGCCGCCCTGGGGTTGTAGGGAAAGCGAGACGCACCGCCAGAGCCTCTGAGAGATCTGCGACTGAGGTCGACTGCACGAACGAATGGTGATGTGGCCCCGCCTCCCGATCCAAGGACCGCTTCGGGATCGAGAACTGCACCTTTAACTGGGCGGGCTCGAAGGTCCGAAAGTGCGCAACCAGGACCAATAGCTTCGCGCTGCCGATGTCCGCTTTCGAGTAACAGCGAAATTGCTTCGAATGACCAAGATAGGCGCTAAGCCGACCTTCGAACGGCACGATTGAACACGCGTCCTGCTACCGTCATCTCTAGCGCTTACCGCGTCGCCCGGCGCCGTCCACGGCGGCAAAGCCGCTCCTGCAGATGCCCGTTCAGCACGATCATTTCCTTGAGTGCCTTCACCGCGTCGCCCTTGTGCTGTGCAATGAATTTTTCTGCGATTACCTGAAGGGCGACCTCCTGCCGGCTGTCCGGCGTCACGTCCAGGGCGGCTATGCCTCCAACAGTTTCTGTTCAAATTGAACAAAACGGGAACAAAAATGTCAAGTGTGAATTGACTCGGCGAGGAATGTCTTCCTATTTGTCAGAGGTGGGGCGGTTGCTCACAAACTGGGGAGAGCCGCGATGGGCAGACGAAAAAGCCGGTTCGACAGGCTGTCGGCGAGGCATGCCGAGGCGATCATCAGCGACGCTCTCAGCCTGCGCAGGACGGTGCTTGCGTCGCAACTGCATCTGAAGGCGCAAGGCGAACTGTTTTGGCAGCTTTGCGGGCTTGTCGAAAAATTGCATGAGGTGATGGCCAGCGTAGCGGAGAAGGAGCCCGATTTCCGGATGCCGGATCTTGGCCTGCTTCCGCTTCCCAAGGGCTATTTGACTCGGAAATGAGGCCATGGCCGGGCCGATGGACAGCGTTGGACGTGCCGCGAAGGCCAACATGCTGCTGATCGTCGAGTGCGGCCACTGCTACCATGTCGGGCGTTTTCGGGCCAACGACGTGGCCAAGGTGGTGGGCTGGAACAAGCCGCTGGAAGCCATCAGGTTCAGGTGCAAACGATGCAGCCGCAAGGACACCACCGTTCGCACCCAGTTCGTCGACCAGGACCATCCGCCAAAAGGCTACATCTGGGTGCTGCAGAAATTCAAGCTTTAGAACAGCGAACCCTGTACCGGCGCCTGTGGCGCCTGCGGCGGAAATTTTATCTGCGTCGCCGGCTTGTCGACGATCACCAGCGCGTCGTCCGCTGCCGTGCGCTGCAGGTGCCTGGCCTGCGACCACGGCGCGGTCAGCCAGGTCTCGGTTTCCTCCTGCGTCGTCAGGATCACGGGCATCGCCTTCTCGTGGATCGGCGCGATCAGGGCGTTGGGCCTGGTGGTCAGAAAGCCGTAGAGCTCGAACTCGCCCGGTCCGTCCTTGATCTTGCGCACGCCTTGCCAGCGCGTCCACAGGCCGGCGAAGAAGAACAGCGGCCGCGCCTTGCTCAGCGCGAACCAGTAGTTTTTCTGGATACCGGTATCCGGATCCTTGTCGCCCGGCGTTGGGCTCGGTTCGGCAAAACTGGTGAGCGGCACCACGCAGCGGTTCTCGACGCCGAGATATTGCTGCCAGTGGCCATATTGCGGGTTGCGGATGTTGGTGGTGCCGTAGTCGGCCTTGCCCTTCACGCGCTCGATCGGCGTCGGCATGCCCCACAGCAGCTTGGCCAGCTCGCGCGTCCCGTCCGGCGCATTGCGCACCACCGGGCCGGGCTGGTTGGGATAGATGTCGATGGAGGGCTCGAGATTGCCGAGACTATCGCGCAGGGCGCGGGTCCACTGGCGGATCGCCTCCTGGCTGGTGGTGATGTTGTAGAGGTTGCACATATCGAGCCCCGGGGATGTTCAGGCATCTTGCGGGAAAGGGCAGGTAATTTCCAGCGCTTGTCCATTCGGCTGGTGATACGCTACCCCAGCCCACAGCGCCGCGATCACCGCCGCCATCCCGGCGGGTCGACCGCGGCAGAAGGATACTGCCGCGCAAGCGGCAACCGCTGGCTCCGCTTACGCAACGCACACCGCTCGCGCGCGTTCTATCCATTAGGAGGAGCACGGCCATCAGGAGGAGCATGGGATGTGACAGCTGGTCTCATGCGCTCACAATCGGAGGCAAACCACGATGTCCAAGTTTAGAGATGCCCTTGACCGCGGCAAGGAAGCTCGCCGTGAGCACGAGGAAAAGGTCGGCAATGAGAAGCCCGAAGGGGTGGACTTCGGCGCGCAAGCAAGGGCCTGGCTAAACGACGTCGTGGTTGCGTCGCTGGAAACGGCCAGGGCTGACGTAGCAGGCGAGGTGGCCGTCGAGATGGACACCGCGCCACGCCGCCAAGCCAAAGCATCAACACCATCTATTCGGTTCAGGATCTACAGGAAGCGGGGAACGGAAAAGGAGGTGGTCGGAAGGACGTTCACGGTCAACGTGCAGCTGAGTGGACAAGTGTCGGTCTCTTCGCCCGGGATGGTGGCGAGAAAAGTGGGAAACATCGGGGATAGGGCTGACGAGCGGTTCTCTAGCTTGCTGGCGGAACTGATCGAGGATGCAGCGAAGGGCACTTAGCCAGCAAGGTGTCGAGAAGGGGCTGGCAATTCCAGCGCTGTCCGCTGGCTGCTGACACCGCCGGGCCTGTCAGTAACAGCTTTCCGGATGCCGCAAACTCCCCTTCCGTTAACCTTTCGTTAACCATGGCTGGCTAGCGTTTACCTATCAGTAAGGAATCGCTGTCCGTGACCTTCGCCGCCCCCGTCGAGACCAAATCCATTCGCTTTCGCGCCCGCTCCTTCGTCGCCTTCACGCTCACCCCGGAGACGCCGCTTTCGGAGTGGCTGGAAAGTCTCGACCGCTGGATCGGCAATTCTCCCGGCTATTTTGCCGGCCGCCCGGTGGTGCTCAACCTCAACACGCTGAAGCCCGCGGTCAGCCAGATCGAGGCGCTGGTTGCTGAGCTTGGGCTGCGCGGCATCCGCATCTATGCCATCGAGCTCGACGGCAACACGGTGCTTGAGCCCAGTCTGCCGCCTGTGCTGATCGGCGCCAAGGAAGCCACAGCCGGGCTGCTCATGCAGGCCGACCAAAAGGCTGCCGGCAGGCCGGAAGAGACGGGCAGGGCGGAAGAAGGCAGGGCGGAACCGGGCAAGCGGTCAGAAGACAGGGTGCCGGAAGCGCCGGCCACGCTGATGGTCAAGACGCCGATCCGCTCGGGCCAGTCGATCTTCCACGCGCATGGCGATGTCATCGTGCTGGGCTCCGTTGCCTCCGGTTCCGAGATCGTCGCCGCCGGCTCGATCCATGTCTACGGCACGCTGCGCGGGCGGGCGTCGGCCGGTGTGCTCGGCCATTCGGCGGCGCGCATCTTCTGTCGCAAAAACGAGGCCGAACTGCTGTCGGTCGACGGCTGGTATTGCACCGCCGAGGAGATGGAGCCGGCCTTGCGTGGAAAAGCGGTGCAGGCGTTTCTGGAAAAAGACACGCTGCGCATCGCGCCGTTCAGCCAATGAAGGTACCCGAAAGTACGCAGCGGTTTTGAAATAGAAATAAAGACTTAAGCGCATCGCATAAATCAAACGCTTAACAATACGAACAACAATAAGGAGGCATAGATGGGCAAAGTTGTGGTGGTCACCTCGGGCAAGGGGGGCGTCGGCAAGACGACCTCGACGGCCGCCCTTGGCGCCGCCGTCGCGAGAACCGGCAAGAGGGTGGCGCTGGTCGACTTCGACGTGGGTTTGAGGAATCTCGACCTGATCATGGGCGCCGAGCGGCGGGTGGTGTTCGACCTGGTCAACGTCATCCAGGGAACGGCCAAGTTGTCGCAGGCGCTGATCCGCGACAAGCGGGTCGAGACGTTGTTCCTGCTGCCGGCCTCGCAGACGCGCGACAAGGATGCGCTGACCGAGGAGGGCGTCGGCGAGGTGATCGAAAAGCTGAGCTCGGTGTTCGACTACGTCTTCTGCGACAGCCCGGCCGGCATCGAGCGCGGCGCGCAGCTTGCCATGCGCTTTGCCGACGAGGCGGTCATCGTCACCAACCCGGAAGTCAGCTCGGTGCGCGATTCCGATCGCATCATCGGCCTGCTCGACGCCAGGACCGTCAAGGCCGAGCGGGGCGAGCAGATCGCCAAGCATGTGCTGGTGACGCGCTATGATGCGGCGCGCGCGGCGCGCGGCGAAATGCTCTCGATCGACGATGTGCTGGAGATCCTGTCGACGCCGCTGCTGGGCATCATTCCCGAGAGCCAGGACGTGCTCAAGGCCTCCAATCTCGGGTCGCCGGTGACACTCAGCGATCCGACCAACTCCGCCGCCCGCGCCTATATCGAGGCGGCCAAACGGCTCGAGGGCGAGGACCTGCCGGTCGTCGTGCCGTTCGAGCGCAAGGGCTTTCTCGATCGGCTTTTTGGAAGGAGGGCAGCATGAGCCTGTTAGACCTCTTCAAGCGGCGCGGCAGCGCGCCGGTGGCGCGCGAGCGGCTGCAGGTGCTGCTCGCCTATGAGCGCCGCAACCGCAGCCAGCCCGATCTCGTCTCGGTGCTGCGCGAGGAGATCATGGCCGTCATCGCCAGGCATGTGCAGATCGACCAGGATTATCTGCAGGTCTCGATGGATCGCGGCGAGACGATGTCGACGCTGGAGATCGACATCCAGATCCCCAACAAGAGCGCTAGGCCGCTGGCCATGTCGGCCTGAGCGGCGGTGTTGCGCCTGTCGTAATTTTGACGCCGGCGGGACAGCGCCCCCCTCTGTCCTGCCGGACATCTCCCCCACTTGGGGGGAGATCAGCCGTCACGTCGGCTTTCGTCATTCCGCAACGGTGCAAGAGAGCGCGGCGCGCCGAGGCTGCCAATCTCCCCCCAAGTGGGGGAGATGTCCGGCAGGACAGAGGGGGGCGCTGTCCCGCCGACATTATTTTTTTGTCAACCAGGGATCGCGTTAAACATGCGCGCGCCTTTGCCACTTGCGCAACCAACAAAAGGGTGAAAACGTTGGTCTGGGGTAAATGGGCAAGGGTGGTCGTCGCGGCGGTTAGAAGCTCCGGGGCGGCCTTGAAAAGCGATGAATTTTCCACAGTTCCTGGTAAGGATGACCGCCGCGGCATTCGTCGTGGCGCTCTCGATTTATTTGGCAACGGGTTCAATCTGGAAGGCGCTCGGCTGGACGGTCCTCACCTTGATCGTTCTGCAGCTTGGATATTTTTTGTCCATCGTCTGGCTGATCTATAGGGCCGAACGAAAGACACACAGTGACCGCGACCCGCGAGTACTGGACCGTCGAGACTGCATGCGGTTTCGAGATTCAGGTCGGCCACCACAAATATAAACATGCCTAGACCATGATGTTCATCAGATAGATAGTATGGTCTAAACCGCTTGAAAGCGGACATGTTCGGTTCTGGGAATGTGCCTTGGACGTTCCGTTACTTTAGTCAACCAGTATATATCTCCGGGTGCATATGCCCGATACTGCGCAGCGCGTCATCCGCTCCAGCTCCGTCGCTCTGCTCACTCCGCCGCCAGCTTGTCCTGCGTCCTGGTGTCGAAGTCGCTGGCGTCGTGGCGCTCGTGCAATTGCATCGCCGGCTCGCCGAAGGCGCGGTTGACCATGCGGCCGCGCTGCACCGCCGGCCGCGCGTCGATCGCGTCGGCCCAGCGCTGCACGTGCTTGTATTCCTGCACCGACAGGAACGCGCCGGCGTCGTTGTACATGCGGCCCTTGGCCAGCCCGCCATACCAAGGCCACACGGCGATGTCGGCAATCGTGTAGGCGTCGCCGCCGAGATATTCGCTTACCGCCAGGCGCCGGTCGAGCACGTCCATCTGGCGCTTCACCTCCATGGCGAAGCGGTCGATGGCATATTCGAATTTTTCCGGTGCGTAGGCGTAGAAATGGCCGAAGCCGCCGCCGAGATAGGGCGCCGAGCCCATTTGCCAAAACAGCCACGACAGGGTTTCTGCGCGCGCCGGCTGCTCGATCGGCAGGAACTCGCCGAATTTCTCGGCCAGATGCAGCAGGATCGAGCCGGATTCGAAGACGCGGATCGGCTTTGGCCCGCTGCGGTCCATCAGCGCCGGGATCTTGGAGTTGGGATTGACCTCGACGAAGCCGCTGCCGAACTGGTCGCCGTCGTTGATCCTGATCAGCCAGGCGTCATATTCGGCGCCTTTGTGGCCGCGCGCCAGCAACTCCTCCAGCATGATCGTCACCTTCACGCCGTTTGGTGTCGCCTGCGAGTAAAGCTGCAGCGGATGCTTGCCGACCGGCAGCTGCTTGTCATGCGTCGGGCCGGCGATCGGACGGTTGATGCTGGCGAAGGCGCCGCCATTTTCCTTGTTCCAGATCCATACTTTCGGCGGTGTGTATTGGTTCATTTCGGAGGCCTTTGATGTGAGCGGAGAGGGTCTTGGGGAGGATCAGCTTGCATAGATACAGGTAGTGCGGGCTGACGGAAGTTCAACTTGTGTTGAACTATTGTCGATATCGGCAGCGCAAGCCTGCGCGATTGCATCCGGCCCTTGCGCCTCGTCACATGCGCCATAGCTATAGAAGATGCCGGCCCTCTGAACGGTCGTCGTGAATATTGCCAGGATTGGGAGCATGACCATCGATACGATTTTGCGGTCCATCGTGACGGTGCGGGCTTCGATCCCGGATGATGCCTTCACCGCGAATGCGCTGGGCACCAGCCGGGAAGGCAGCGGCGTGGTCATTCGCGACAACGGCCTGGTGCTCACCATCGGCTATCTCATCACCGAGGCGGAAGAAGTCTGGCTGACCGACCACAGCGGGCGCGTGATTCCCGCGCACGCGCTCGCCTACGACCAGGAAACGGGCTTCGGCCTGGTGCAGGCGCTGGCCCCGCTCTCCCTGCCCGCAGTGGCTTTCGGCGACGCGGCCAGGGCGATGGCCGGCGACCCGGTGGTGCTCGCCGACGGCATCGGCCAGGCGGTCAGCGCGTACATCGTCACCAAGCAGGAATTCGCCGGCTATTGGGAATATCTGCTGGACGAGGCGATCTTCACCGCGCCGGCTCATCCGTCGTGGGGAGGTGCGGCCCTCATCGGGCAGGACGGCAGGCTGCTCGGCATCGGTTCTCTGCGCCTGCAGATGAGCCGCGCCGGCGAGATCGCCGATATCAACATGGTGGTGCCGATCGACCTGCTGCCGCCCATCCTCGACGATCTGCTGACGCGCGGCCAGGTTGCCAAGCCACCGCGCCCATGGCTCGGCGCCTTCTCCGCCGAAAGCAATGGCGAGGTCGTGGTGATGAGCGTCGCCGAAGGCAGCCCGGCCGCCGAAGCCGGCCTGCGCCAGGGCGATATCATCTCGGATGTGCGCGACGGCGAAGTCGACGGGCTCGCCGATTTCTACCGCAAGTTGTGGCAGAACCCGGCGGGCGCCGAGATCCCGTTGCGTGTTGTGCGCGACGGCCGCGAAACCTGGCTGCGCGTCAAGTCGGCCGACCGCAACAGCTTTCTCAAGAAACCGCAGCTGCAGTGAGGCTCCTTTCCTTCTCCCCTTGTGGGAGAAGGTGGATCGGCGCGCAGCGCCGAGCCGGAAGAGGGGTGTTGGACGGAATACGGCGATGCCAAGCTGGAGCACCCCTCATCCGACCGAGCTTCGCTCGGCCACCTTCTCCCACAAGGGGAGAAGGAGGCAAGGAGAACCGATGACGACCACACAAAGGCGGATCCGCTGATGGCGCCGGTCGAGGTCGACCCCGCCAAGGTCCGCGAATTCAGCGATGCCGAGAGCTTCTACACCTGGCTCGGCAAGCATCACGACACCGAGACAGAAATCTGGATCAAGATCCACAAGGTCGGTTCGGGACTGCCTTCGATCACGCCCAAGGAGGCCATCGACGTCGTGCTGTGCTGGGGCTGGATCGATGCCGTGCGCAAGGGGCTCGACGACAAGAGCTATTTGCAGCGCTACACACCGCGCGGCAGGAAGAGCATCTGGAGCCAGATCAACGTCGACAACGTCGCCCGGCTGATCGAGGCGGGCCGGATGACCGAGCATGGGCTCAAACAGGTCGAGGCGGCGAAGGCCGACGGGCGCTGGGCGCGCGCCTATGCAAGCGGCAAGGACATGAAAATCCCCGCGGATCTGCGGGCCGCAATAGACGCCGAGCCCGAGGCCATGGCGATGCTGGCAAGGCTCAGCGCGCAGAACCGCTTCGCGCTCGCCTTCCGCATCCACAACATGAAGACCGAGGCTGGCCGCGAGAAGAAGATCGCCGCCTTCGTCGAAATGCTGAAGCGCGGTGAGGCGATCTACCCGCAAGGGAAGAAGTGAGGCTGGCGCCGTCGCGGCTGTGGCTGCCATTGCGGCAAAGTTCGCGCCTCGTGGGTGTCAGGGTGAGAGAAATTGGCCGTCCACCCCAGCCGCTGCGCAGTAACGGATTCTTCTTTGCTTTTGCCGCACAATGGCCGCGACGAGGCAGGCGAAGTCCAGAGCATGGCCGAAAAGAAAAATCGCGACGGAGAGTTCTGGGAGCTGGCGCTCGAACGCGCGCATCTTGGCGTCTGGGATTGGGATCTCAGGAGCGGCGACTGTTTCTACTCGGCGATGTGGTTGCAGATGCTCGGCTATGGCGAGGGTGAGCTTGCCGAGACGAGCGATCTCTGGTTGCAGCTGACGCATCCCGACGATCGCGAGCGGGCGGTGGCCAGCGGCGAACGCCACATTGCCGGCCTGACCGATTCGATCGAGACCGAGCTCAGGCTGAAGCACAAATCCGGTCACTGGGTATGGGTTCTCGATCGCGGCGGAGTGGTCGAACGCGACGCCGAAGGCCGGCCGGTCAGACTGATGGGCGTCCAGACCGACATCACCAAGCAGAAGCAGGCGGAAGCAGAGCTTGAACAGGTCAACGTCCGCTTTCGCCTGGCATTGGCGGCCAGCGGCACCGGCATCTGGCATCACGATATCGGTGCACGCAAAAGCTACTGGGACCAGCGCACGCGGGACATCTACGGGCTTGTCGCCGACACCGACGAAGTGTCGCAAGACCTCTGGCACAGCTATCTGCATCCGGACGACCGGGCCGACGCCGAGCGGGCCCATTTGGCGCCGCTGCAAACCCAAAAGGTCGTCGCCGTGCAATACCGCATCATCAAGCGGGACGGCGAAATCCGACATCTCGAATCGCTGATACGGTTCGCCGACGCCCAGTCGTCGGGCCAGATCCTGGGCACGGTGCGCGACATCACCGAGGCGAAGCAACGCGAGCAGGAACTTGCCCATGCGGCCCGCCATGACGCGCTGACCGGCCTTCTGAACCGCGCCGCTTTCGACCGGCTGCTGGCCGAGCACATCGCAACGGCGCGC
The DNA here is from genome assembly GCF_055811575.1 of Mesorhizobium sp. WSM4815. NCBI lineage: Bacteria > Pseudomonadati > Pseudomonadota > Alphaproteobacteria > Hyphomicrobiales > Phyllobacteriaceae > Mesorhizobium > Mesorhizobium sp. WSM4815. The sequence goes on from NZ_JBVVQS010000087.1 coordinate 22,330, forward strand.
CGGCTCGCGGTGTTCTACGTCGATCTCGATTACTTCAAGGCACTGAACGACTTCGCCGGCCACGCCGCCGGCGACCTTGCCCTGAAGAGCGTCGCCGAGCGCATTCTGGGCTGTCTGCCGCCGTCGGTGCACGCCGCGCGCCTCGGCGGCGACGAGTTCGCGCTGCTGGTGCCTGATTGCGACGCAGCGCAAGCCGAGGGTCTCGCCGGCGCCGTACTCGCGGCGGTTCGCGATGCCGACCTCGGCTCGACGGCGGCGTCGCGCAAGCTCGCGGCCAGCATCGGCATCGCCTTTGTCGCCGATGCGAATACCGCAGTGGCCGACGCGCTCGCCTGCGCCGACGACGCCTGCTATGCGGCCAAAGCCGCCGGGCGCAATCGCTTCGCGGTATTCTCGCCCGAGACGACATCCGGTTCCAGCGGCCTCAATGCGGCGCGGCTGGCCGCCGACACCGTCGACGCCATGGCGGACGGAAGGCTGAAACTGTTCGGTCAGGAAATCCACCAGCTCGGAAAACCCTGGCAAGAAAGCCGCCATGTCGAGGTCCTGGCGCGGCTCGCCGGGCGCAATGGGCGGCTGATCCCGCCGGGCGAGTTCATCCCGGCGGCGGAGCGGTTCGGCGTCGCCTCGCGGCTCGACCGCTGGATTATCAGGACGGCGCTGTCGCTTCATGGTCCGGCGCTGAAGTCAGGGGCGCTCACGCTCGGCTTCAACCTGTCGGCGCAGACGCTGAGCGACCCGCAGCTTTGGGATTTCGTCGACGCCGTCATCGCCGAGACCGGGGCGCCGCATTCCGGCATCGGCTTCGAGATCACCGAAACCGCCGCGGTCACCAATTTCGCAGCTGCCGAGCAGTTCGTCGGCAAGGCGCGCGAGCGGCGCTGCCGCGTCAGTCTCGACGATTTCGGGGCGGGCATGAGCTCGTTCGAATATCTCCGGCGCTTTCCCGTCGACACAATCAAGATCGACGGTTTATTCATCGAGCATATTGCCGATAGCCGCTTCGACCGCGAGATCGTCTCGGCGATATCCGGCATCGCCAGGAGCCTCGGCTGCTCCGTGGTGGCGGAGAAGATCGAAGCGCAGGATGCGCTCGACATCCTCGCGGATATGGGCATTGACTTCGGCCAGGGATTTCTGCTGCACCGGCCGGAACCGCTGCAAGCGATCGTGGCGCGGGCGTGCGCGACCCGGGCGAGCGCGACGCAAGCGGGCGTGACACAAGCGGGCGCAACACGGGCGAGCAAGACACGGGCGAGCGCGCCGGCACCAGCCGGACGGCGAGCCTAGCCCGGATCTCTCCGGGCTGGCCGGGCGAAAAGTCCGCAAAACCGGTCCGGCGCCGTGATGCGCGACTGGTCAGGACTTTCCTGGCGGGCGATAGCGGACCGACTTTGCCTTGCCAAGCGCTTGCATCGTCTCTTCGACGCTCAGGAGAACGGTGGTCTCGTACGAGCTGAGCGCTCCTCCCGCACCAATGGCAAGCATGACAGATGCCATTGAAACGTTGTCGGGCGCCTCCCACAGGTTCCAGCCATCGTGCGCTCCGAAGCCGTACCAGAACCCGTGCAGCTTTCCGCCCACCGATTCGATGTAGGTGCGGGCTGCCTCGCGTCTATCCTCGGGGTTTTCGATCAGGCGCGCCCAGGTCTCGGGCGTATAGCTGAATCGTGAGAGATACATGGGCATGGTTCGCCTCCAGGGCCGCCGATCCCCCAGCGGCTCGGCGTCGAGGGGATCGAGGGGGGCTGGCGCCGAGCCTGACCGGTTTGGTTGGTTCACCGGCTGACAAAATATGCGCTCAGGCTAATATAATCGCAACACCTATCCTGCAGGCCGCCGCCGATGCGGGTCAGGCGTTGCGGCTCGCCATATGCGCGTCGAGCTTCTTTCTCGAAGGCCCGTACCGCTTGATGATGGTCGCGGCCTCGCTCGGCGGTATGCCATATTTTTTCGCAAACGCCGCTACGTCGTAAGGCTCCTCGCCGGCGGCCGGTTTGCGGTCCTGCTTGCTCCTGGATTTGTCGTCGGCCATGTCGTCCTCCATCATATCTGGTGGTTATAGGGTTCCTTGGTCGGCCCGACCATCCATGCCAGTTTGGAAAAGGGGAGGCACGCCGGTCTGACCGGTTGCCCGGCGGGGCGATGCTGGTTCCCGCTCATGGGCTCGAACCACGATTCACGCCTTCAAAGGGCGCTGTCCTACCATTAGACGAAGCGGGAATAGAGGAAGTGACGCTATCTAGCACTTTCTCATCCGCGCATGAAGCTGCTTCATGCCGTCATCGGCTTGAGCATGAGCTTTCGGCGCGGCCTTGTAGAGACGGGAGCAATCGCCGTGACCAGAACCGACCTCTGTGACATCTACCGAGACTACATTGCCTGCCTGAACAAGCAGGACTGGCCGAAGCTGGGACAGTTCGTCGATGATGAGGTGATCCACAACGGGCGGCGGCTCGGCCTATCAGGGTATCTCAAAATGCTGGAGAGAGACTTTGCTGAAATTCCGGACCTTTATTTCAACGTCCAGATGCTGATTTCCGATCCGCCCTACATAGCGAGCCGGCTCGGGTTCGACTGCACGCCGAAAGAAAGCTTCCTCGGCCTCCCTGTAAATGGGAGGAGAGTTTCCTTTGCCGAGAATGTTATCTATGAATTTGGGGACAAAAAGATCGTAGAAGTTTGGTCTGTCATAGACAAGGCTGCCATCGAAGCTCAGCTTTAGTGCAGGAATGCTCGGCCGTCGTTCCACGTTCCGATATGAACCACGATATGAACAATGGCAGCTGCCTGCCCACCGCCTGTCAAGGACCCGGCCTTGACGCCCGAACACGCTGCCCCAGATTACGCGGCGGAGTTTTCAGATATGCGATACGACTGGCAGGGGCGCAAATTCCTGGAACGGCATTTCGGCATTGTTATCGCAATTGGCCTGGCTGCAGGGCTGTCCGTGCTGGTCGCGCTGGGCTACACGCCTTAGAGACTGTTTGGAAACTCTACTCTGGCGGCCATCTGATGGCGTTTTCTGCGCTTCCGGTGCTCACGGACCAAAACGTCCGCTGCGCGCCGGTTCTCGAAACCACCACCATATGACTCGCCAGAGCGAATTTCGAAACAGTCTCTTAAGCCTCGGATTTAGCGCTCTGCTGGGCATGCCCCACGGCATTGGCGAAAGAAATGTCATCCTTGATCTCGCGCATCGCCATCGAGGTGATCGTGCGGCGCACGCCGGGCAGGCGGCTCAGCTCGACGCGCAGCATCCTGTCCAGCGCCATCATGTCGACGGTCACGATCTGCAGGAGATAGTCGGCCTCGCCTGTGGTGGCGTGGCAGCGCCGGATCAGCGGATGCGCCTGGACGGCGGCCTCGAAGGCTTCGGAGAGCTCGAAATCGATCGACACCTGGATGAAGGCTTCGATGCCGAAGCCGAGCTTGGCCGGGTCGATCCGCGTCGAGTAGCCGCGGATGATGCCGGCGTCCTCCAGCGCCTTGACCCGCTTCCAGCACGGCGTCTTGCTTAAGCCGACCTCGTCGGCAAGCACTGCGAAGGAGGTGCGCGCATCGCGTTCCAGCGCCGCGACGATCTTCCGGTCGACGGCATCCAGCATCACACGTTCTCCAAACCTTCGCGATGGACGGACATTCGTCCTCCATTTTCTGGCATTTGGATAACACAAAGGAACAATGTTCAAGTGAAAAGCGACTAAACTGCGGGCTCGGACCGAACAAACGCCCTGAGGACCGGACAAAGGAGCAGCTGCCATGCACAAGCCGGATTATTACGCCCGTATCGAAGCGCCCGAGATGCGCGACTATGGCGTCTATCTCAGCTGCGACAAGCTACTCGCCTGCCAGAAGCCGCTGGCCGAGATGGTCAATGCCGACGAGCTGCAGTTCCAGATCGTCCACCAGGTCGAGGAGCTGTGGATGAAGCTCATCGCCTACACGCTGGTCGATGTCGTCGACTTCCTCGAGCAGCAGAACACCCATCGCATCGTCACGCTGATGGGGCGGGTGCATCGGCTGATGCGCCTGGTGACGGCGCAGCTCGACCTGCTCGAATCCATGTCGCCCAAGGAATACCAGGAGATTCGGCTGCAGCTCGGCAATGGCAGCGGCCAGGAATCGCCGGGCTTCAAGCTCTTGCTGCGCATGCCGCCGGACCTGTGGCGGGCGTTCAAGGCGTCCTATCTCGATGGTCGCGGGCTCTCGCTCGAGGATGTCTACGATGTCAGCTATGACCACGGCGACAGCTATGTCGTCGCCGAGGCGCTGATCGAATTCGACGAGCTGTTCCAGAAATTCCGCGCCAATCATCTTTATCTCATCCACCGCTCGATCGGGCTCGGCTCGAAATCGCTCAAGGGCCGGCCAGTCGAACTGCTGCAGGCCGGCGCCCTGCATCGCTTCTTCCCGGAACTGTGGGACATACGCTGCGACATGACCGACCGCTGGAGCGGCCAGTATGGGACTGTGCGGGCACCGATCAGCCACCCGGAGGCGAAGGCAGGGTAAGGGTAGACGCCGCGCGAAACTCGAGGCGGTCCGACCGGACGGCGAGGCGATCGCGACGTCACATCTGGTCGTTGTAGGGTTCCTTCATCTGGCCGACCATGCGCGCCAGTTTGGAGAAGGACGGCATGTCCGCCTCCGGCTGGCACTGGTTCGCCAGCTCCAGCAGCCGGATCGGGAAGTTGACGGCATCGCGGCTCGACGCCGACATGCCTTCGGAGCGCTCCTCGCTGGTCTCGCTGGCTTCGGCCTTGCGCAAGGCGATGTCTATCTCCTCGACCGTCAGCACGCCCTTGCGGACAAGGATCTGATTGATCGATGCGACGGCCATCAGCAGGCCCTCGAGTTGCAGATTGGCGACATTCATGGCTTTGCTCCCATTGGCAAATTGCAAACGCGCGAACACCGGTTCCGATCCCTGCACCATAGCGCGGCGGGCGGCCGAATTTTAGGCCGGCCCGCGAGATTTCGCTTGCTTTGTGACGGCAGCTATGCTAGGAATATAGTCATGGTGCTGATTTGCGCCAACGACCCGCCCGCCGAGGCGGGTTTTTTTAATTCAAGCCTTCTCACAAGTTCGTGCCTGTGTTGCCGATATCAATGCCGGCGGGACAGCGCCCCCTCTGTCCTGCCATCTCTTTGCCAAAATTTGGCATCTCCCCCACTTGGGGGAGATCGGATGTCACCCCGGCTTTCGCCAATCACCAGCATCGAGGTAGGGCATGGCCGAGAATCCTTTCGACGACGAACCGGCTGATGTGACCGAACCCAGGCCTTCCGGCCGGCCGAAGCGAGCGAAAAAAACGCTGGCCGATGGTTTTCTGGACGCCATCCGCGCCGATTTCCGGGCGCATGGCGCCGGCGTCATCGCCGAGGTTCGTACCGAAAAGCCCGATCAGTATCTGAAGATCGTACTGTCGGTGCTGCCCAAGGATCTGCATCTCAACATCAACAGTCTGGAAGCACTGAGCGATGACGAAATCAGGCAGCGCATCCGCGGCCTCGAAGCCGTCCTGCGGCCGTTTCTCGAAAAGTCCGGCGTCGCAGGACAGGGGCTCGCAAAGCCGGGCCGCGACGGCGAAGGCCGAGTATCTGAGCCTGCTCAGGGAATTGGACCGGAGGCGGCGCACTAACCAGCTTGCCGCCTACCGGCCTTACCCGCGACAGGCCGAGTTCCATGCGGCCGGTGCTGCCAACCGAGAACGCCTGTTCATGGCCGGCAACCAGCTCGGCAAGACAAGGGCCGGCGGCGCCGAATGGGCGATGCATCTCACCGGCCGCTATCCCGAGTGGTGGCAAGGCAAGGTTTTTGACACGGCCGTGCGGCTGTGGGCGGCCGGCGTCACCGCCGAGGGCACGCGCGACAACCCGCAGCGCATCTTGGTCGGCCCGCCGCAGCAGCCGGCGGCGTGGGGCACCGGCATGATCCCGGCCGACGCCATTGTCAGCACCATCATGGGGCGCGGCGCGCCGCATGGGCTGGACAGCGTCGTCGTGCGCCATGGCGGCGGCGGTGATGTGCAGGCCGATGAATCGGTGCTGTCGTTCAAGAGTTTTGAGAAGGGCCGCGAAAAGTGGCAGGGCGAAACGCTGCACGGCGTCTGGTTCGACGAGGAACCACCGCTCGACATCTATTCCGAAGGCCTGACACGCACCAACGCGACAGGCGGCATCACCATCGTCACTTTTACGCCGCTGCTCGGCATGTCGGAAGTGGTGCTGTTGTTTCTGTCGGCGGAAGCGGTGGAGGGGATGGGGTGAGGGGGCGGCGGCCTTGCCTTCTCCCCTTGTGGGAGAAGGTGGATCGGCGCGCAGCGCCGAGACGGAAGAGGGGTGCTGGACGGAGTGCGGTTTTTGCCAAGCTGGAACACCCCTCATCCGACCTCGCTTCGCGAGGCCACCTTCTCCCACAAGGGGAGAAGGAAGAGCGCAGCGCCTTGGCCAGAAAAACCTTGCCCAAACAACACCATACGGCCGGCGCCTGCCAACATGATTCAAGTGCGAGGGCGAAGAAATGACCCGCCACGTCACCTTCATGACCATCGACGATGCCGAGCATTACACGCCGCAGCAGCGCGCCGCGATCGTATCGGCCTATCCGGCGCATGAGCGCGAGGCGCGGGCCAGGGGCATTCCGGTGCTGGGTTCCGGCCGCATCTTTCCGGTGCCGGAGGAGCTGATTGCCTGCGAGCCGTTCCGGCTGCCGCGCTACTGGCCGCGGCTCGGGGCGCTGGATTTCGGCTGGGATCATCCGTCGGCCGCGGTCGAGCTCGCCTGGGATACCGACGCCGACGTCGTCTATGTCACAAAGGCCTGCCGCGCCTCGCAGCAAACGCCGGCCATGCAGGCGCTGACCCTGAAACCGTGGGGCGAATGGCTGCCCTGGGCGTGGCCGCGCGACGGCCGCCGCGAGACGCTGGAAGGTGCGGGCGTGGCACTTGCCCGGCAATATGGCGCGCATGGGCTGAACATGCTTTCCAGCCATGCGCAGTTCGCCGACGGTTCGGTGTCGGTCGAGGCCGGGCTGATGGAGATGCTCGACCGCATGCAGAGCGGCCGCTTCAAGGTGTTCTCGACGCTTCTGCCCTGGTTCGAGGAGTTTCGGCTCTACCACCGCAAAGACGGCCAGGTGGTGAAGCTGCGCGACGATCTGATGGCGGCGACACGCTATGGCGTGATGATGCTGAGGGAAGCGGTGGTCGACCCGGCCGAGTTCAAGACGGCACGGCGAAAGGCAGGGCAGAGCGATCCGCTGGGGGCGTTCCGGTGAGGGCGATGACCGTTCGCATTGTCAGCGCTACGCTGCGCGACCTCTCTTACATCGCCGCCAACCTGCGGCTCGAGGACCGGACGGAGATCGACTGCCAGTTCGACGAATGGTCGCCGGCGCTGCTGGCGCTGACGGCGCTGCAGGGGTTTGCCTATGTCGCCGAGCTGAACGGCAATCCGGAGGCCGGCTTTGGCGCCGCCGAGCAGCGCGGCGGGTTGTGGATCGCCTGGAGCTGGGGCACGCGCCGCATGAAGCGCTGCGTGCCTGGGATCACGGCGTTCTTTCACGCCGTGCTCGGTCCGCAGGTTGCCGCGCACGGCGCCTGGCGGGTCGAGGCGCGGGCGCTGGCCAGCAATGAACTGGCGCTGCGCTGGCTGGCCCGGCTTGGCGCCACGCAACGCTGCCGCCTGCCGGGCTACGGCAAGAACGGCGAGGATTTTTTGCTCTACGACTGGACAAGAACGTCCGACTTCGGGACGTCCAACTTTGGAGAAAGCTGGAACCATGTGCCTGTTTCAAAAGCCGCCGGCGCTGAAGCCGCTGCCACCGACACCGACCATTGCCGACAAGGATGTGCAGGCGCGCGAAGCAGCGCTCCGGGCTGAGCTCGAGCAGCGCCAGGGCACCGCCGGCACGGTCAAGACCGATCTGTCGCCGAGCGAACTCAGTGGCCAGCGCCGCGTGCTGCTGGGGGTGTGACGTGAAATTAGTGAAGCGGCGAGGGTGAGGAGCACCCCTTCTCCCCTTGTGGGAGAAGGTGGATCGGCGCTTTTGCGCCGAGACGGATGAGGGGTGCTGGAAGGAATGAGGCAGTGGATTTTTGCGCTATTGCCAAGCTGGAACACCCCTCATCCGACCTCGCTTCGCGAGGCCACCTTCTCCCACAAGGGGAGAAGGCAAGGCTCTTCAGCCTTCACCCCGGCTTGCGCGCGAAGGCCCAGACCATCAGCGGATATTCCTCGTCGTTGCTGAGGTCGCGCCATAGGCCGTAGGCGCGCACCGGCCCGCCGATATGGGCTTTTGCGCAGGCTTTGTTGCCCCAGCTGAACACTTCAATGTTTGCCTGGGGGAAGCCGCCCTCGACCAGGACCTGCTTGAGGCCGGCGGCGGTCCAGCGGTTGTAGTCGTGCGGCCTGGCATGCACCCTGAACAGGAACGGCGTCGCCACCATCGCCCAGCCGCCCGGCCGGGTCATGGCGTGGATATTCTGTGCCGCGGCAAACGGGCGCTGCACATGCTCCAGCACCTGGTCGGCGATGACGACGGAATATTGCCGGTCGGTGCGGTCCTTGCAGATGTCGAATTCGGGAAAATCGACCGATGTATAGTTCGAGCAAATCGTCTTCCAGTGGCGGTTCCAGCCGGGCGAGATCTCGATCACGTCTGAGGATTTGCGGCCGTCGGCCTCAAGAAACGCGGTGAACGCCTCGATCTGCCTGATGCGCAGCCAGTTGCGGGAATCGTAGCCGATCAGCCGCTTTGCAACCTGCTTGCTTCGCCTCTTCAGGGCGCCGGGTAGGCTTTCCGTCATTATCAAATCGATCTCCTTGAGTCGCCGCCCCGCGCCCCCTTGAACATTGCAAAAGCGAACAAAATTCGACCTGGCCTTGGCAATATCTGGGCTTCGAACAAGCTGATACATCAGAACAAGGAAATGCCATGGCGAGCGATTCCCGTGCCCACGATATCCTGTCGCGACAGGCGGAACTGGAGAGCGAGCGCAGCCAGTATGAGGCTGTCTGGGAGGCGGTGTCGGAATTCTGCGACCCCGACGCGCCCGATGTCTGGAGTGGGCGCCGGGGCGCGGAACCGCAGGCCGAGCGGCAGCAGCGGCGCGGCGCCCGTGTCTACGCCAACACCATCAACTCGGCCGCCAACCGGCTGGCCGCCGGGCTGGAAAGCCTGATCATCCCGCAGTCGGAGAAATGGCACGGGCTGTCGACCGCCGCCGTGAACGACCAGGAGAGCGACGAGGAGAAGGAATGGGCGGAGGCGCTTCGCGATTTCCTGTTTGCGCTGCGCTATTCGGCCAATTCGAATTTCGTGCCGGCGACGCAGGCCTGCCTGCGCAACGTCGTGCGCTATGGCCCGGCCTATCTCTACGCCGAGGAGGGCTTTGGCGGCACGCTGATCCGCTATGCCTCGATCCCGGTGGTCGAGGGCTATCTCTGCCGCAACCGCTGGGGCCAGGTCGACATTTTCCACCGCCGCTATGAGCGCACGGCACGGCAGGCGGCGCAGCTGCTCGGCTATGACAAGCTGCCGGCGCGGATCAAGATGCTGGTCGACGACCCGGCCAGATGCGAGACCAAGATCTCGCTGATCCAGTGCATCCAGCCGCGCGACGAGCGCAAGATGTACCGGCTCTCCGGCACCTACCAGTATCTCGACACGGCATTCGCCTCCTACCACGTCGTCGAGGACGAGGAGGTCATCGTCAGGGAGAGCGGTTTCCGCTCCTTCCCGGTGTCCTGCTTCAACTGGCGCCGCCATGAGGGCGACCCCTATGGCATCTCGCCGACCATCGAGGCGCTGACCACGGTGCGCGAGGAAAATGCCGTGCGCCGCTCGGGCCTCAGGGCGCTGCAGCAGATCACCGATCCGGCGACCGCGTCGAAAGCGCGGCTCGACTATGTGCCGGTGCTCAATCCCGGCGAGAACTATCCCGGCCTGATCGACGACAATGGCCGGCCGCTTATTGCGCCGATCGCTGTGGGCCAGAACCCGACCCATGCATTCGACTACGCGGAAAGCCGGGCCGAGGAGATCCGCGACATGATGTTCGTCAACCTGTTCCAGACGCTGGTGCAGAACCCGCAGATGACGGCCACCGAAGCCTTGATCCGGCAGGAGGAGAAGGGCGCGCTGCTCGGGCCGTCCGGCTCGATCATCCAGGCCGGCTTTGCCGCCAATCTCGACCGCGAGCTCGGTATCCTCGAGGACAAGGGATTGTATGAGGAAGACAGCCGCTTCCTGCCGCCGGCGAGCCTCGCCGGCAAGGCGGTGCGGCCGACCTTCACCGGGCCGCTCGACGTGCTGCGCCGCTCGGCCGAGGCGCGCGACACCATCCAGGTGGTGACCACGGCCATGCAGATGGCGCAGTTCGACCCCGGCGTCATGGACAATATCGACGGCGACGAGGCGCTGAAGATCGTGCAGAGCGCCGGCCGCAGCCCGCAGCGCATCTTTCGCCGCCAGGACGAGGTGGCTGATATTCGCGATGCCCGAGCCAGGGCGCAACAAGCGCAGGCCGGCATGGCGGCGATCGCCGCCGCCGGCAAGGTTGCCAGGGATGCGGTGCCGGCGGCGGTCCAGGCGCGCGACAGCGGCCTGCTCGACAGTCTCAGCGGGCTGATGCCGCAGGACGGCGAGGGCGGCGCATGAGCGGCAAACGCTTCGCCCATTCGCGCCAGGCCGGCGGCCCGGCCAGGGCGCAGGATGCGCTGACCAGGGCCTATCTCAGGGTGTTCTCGGGCCAGGACGGCGAGATGGTGCTGGCCGACCTGACGGCGGCGACCGGCTATTACCGCCGCCCGTCCTATGGCGAGTGGCTGGCCAAGACCAGGACGCCGAACGGCTTCGAGCTGCACAGCGCGCTGAGCAACGCGCGCGCCGAAGTGGTGCAGCACATCATGGGGTTTTTGACACTCGACGAAGCGCAACTGGCGGCGCTGGAGAAGGCGGCGCGGCTGGAGGGGAGGTAGGGTGATGAAACTGCCTTATGGCTAAGTCTTGCTCAAATCGACGGTGATCCGCATCGGGCTGGTTTTGACGCCTGGCGGCCAACACTTCTGGACCGATTTCGAAAGTTGCTGGGCGGCTTCCGCCGCCGCCTCCGAATGTGGATCATAAGATACAACGGTAACCGACTTGACCTTGCCGACCTTGTCCAACGTCACCTCGAAAGTGGCTTTGACGTGATTGTCTACAGCGGCCACCGGCAAGACCAGGCAATCGCCGATCCGCTCAACACTGACAGCCTGTCTGGCGTGTGCGGAAACCGAACAAACAACCAGCAGCGAAGTCATCAAAAATCGCATCGTCGCCCCCTTTGGATAGCAGACGATAGCGTCTAAACGCGCTGAGGGTAAGGATCAAAACCATCGGGTAGACCGCGCCGACGCTGAAACTGCGCCCCTCTCCCCGTTCTACGGGGAGAGGATGCCGGCAGGCAGGTGAGGGGCGGCGCCAGCATATCAGAATTCTGCGCTGCCCCTCATCCCCCTGCCGGGACCTTCTCCCCGTATAGTGACGGGGAGAAGGGGCTATCAATAATCACCGCGGTAGTAGCGGTCGTCGCAACGGGCGGTGTAGATGCGGCCGTAGCGGTCCTGATAGCGGCAAAGCTGTTCGCCGCGCCGCTGTGGCGTCGTTGCGCTGCCGACGACCGCGCCCAGCAGGGCGCCGCTGGCTGCGCCGATAACCGTGCTCTTGGTGTCGCGGCCCAGGGCCTGACCGACCAGAGCGCCGCCAGCGCCGCCGACCAAGGCCCCCGTGGTGGCTCTTTGCTGGCCTTCGGTCTGCGCACATCCCGCCAGCGCGGCAGTCACAAGCAGGGCGGCAATGGCTTTGTACATGGTCATCGTCTGATACTCCGTTGAAGCCTATGAACTAATACACTGGCTGGTTTTGCCAAGTGTTTGCCAAGTGCGGTTGCATTGCGGCGGAACCGCGGCAACCGCTTGTCACGAAATGCGACATGGTTTCTTTCGTCTTGACGGTGCGTGCCTCCGGTTCTGAAAGATCGTACTCGAACAAGACGATAGCGCCAGGTTCTGTCGAAAAGAATCAGGCTGCGGCCACAACGATTCCGCCGCGTCCAGCCGATCCCTCAACAATCCAATAACACACCCGGCTGAACTGGCCAGTGCTCGTTTCCATTTGCAAACAACAAGAAGGAATCTTTCTCATGACAGATCTGGCAGACGCCGGGTCCGTGGTGGCGTCGCCACCGGCGGGCAACCTTGCACGGCCACCGGCCGCCGGGGACAACGGGTCCGCCCCGCCGGCTGCAGAAAGTTGGTTTGACGGTCTTTCCGAAGGCAACCGTAAAATCGCTGAAGCAAAGGGCTGGACCAAGCCTGATGGCAGCATCGACAAGGTGCTGACCTCCTATGCAGAACTGGAACGCCAGCAAGGCGAAAGCCTTCGCGTTCCGGCGGCCGACGCACCGCCAGAGGAATGGGCAAAGTTCCATGCCCGCCTTCCCGAAGACATGCGTCCGGTCGCAGCTGACAAGATCGATTTCAAGCGCCCGGAAGGGCTCCCCGAAAACCTGCCATACGACGAGAACCTGGCCAACGCCTCCAAGCCATGGATGGCCGAAGCCAAGCTTTCAGCGAAGCAGGCGCAAGTCGTTCACGACAAGTTTGCGGCATATCAGGCTGAACAGGCAACGGCTCAAATGGCCGCCATCGCCAAGTCGGTCGAGACGACGCATGACGACCTCGTGAAGGATTGGGGACCGGTAACCAGCGACGGCTTCAAGGAGAAGCTGGAGGTCGCCAACCGGGCGATGAAGAAGCTCGGCCTGGTCGATGCCTACAAGGCGAAGGGCATCCTCCTGCCTGACGGCGCCTTGACCGATCCGCAGATCGCCAAGGCATTCCACGCCATCGGCGAGGCGATGTTCAGGGAAGACACGATCGACGGCGGCGCAGCCCTGAGCGGAGGCAATCCGTTCAAGCGCAACGCCGCCGGCGAACGCAACCTGACCGAAATCTCGGCGCTCGTCAGAAGCGACCCCGTCCGCGCCCGGCGGCTGGCACGCGAGGCCGGCGAGAACCCGGATCTGTGGATGCCTACCAATCCTCTTTGAACCAAGACACCGCGCAACCTGAAGGAAAAAAGATGGCAGACGCCTATACCCGCATCGCGGACGCGATCGTTCCGTCCGTCTATGCACAATACTCGTTCGAGGAGCACGTCCAGTCGCTCGATATCTACCAGGCCGGGATCCTGTTTTCCGACCCGGCCATCGCCTCGAAGCTCTCCATGGGCGGGCGTTCCGTCGACATGCCCGGCTGGAAGGATCTCGGCAACGATCCGTCCGAGCCGGTCAACGACGATCCGGCCGACTCGATCGAGATGAAGAAGATCGGCGCGCGCCGCGAGGTCGCCGCCCGCAATGTCCGCGCCCAGGCGTGGGGCATCCCGGACCTGACCTCGATCCTGGCCGGCGACGACCCGCAGAAGCTGATCGTGCGCCGCCAGACAGACTACTGGCAGCGCGCCAACAAGCTGACGCTACTCGGCATCCTGAAAGGGGTGGTGGCCGACAACCTCGCCAATGATGCCGGCGACCTCGTCCGCATCACCGGCGCCTCCATCGTCGACAGCGACATCATCGAGGCCGCCTATCTGATGGGCGACCGCGCCGACAAGTTCAAGACGATCTGGATGCATTCCAAGCAGATGAAGGCGCTGAAGCTCGCCGACCTCATCGACTATGTGCGGCCGTCCGAGCAGGGCGGGCCGCTGATCCCCTATTATATGGGGCTGCGGGCCGTCATCGACGACGACATCCCGGTCGCCGCGGGCGTCTACACGGCGTTCATGTTCAAGGACAAGGCAATCCTGTGGAACGAGCTGCCGGTCAATACCGAGGGCGGGCCGCTGGAGTTCGACCGCAAGCCGCGCCAGGGCCATGGCGGCGGCGTCACCGAAATGGTCGCCCGCCGGCATTTTGTCGCGCATGTGCCCGGCACCCGCTTCCTCGATGCGTCGACGGCGGGTGAGTTTGCGACCGATGCCGAACTGGCACTGGCGGCGAACTGGGACCGCGCGGCGTCGAGCGTCAAGCACATGACGTTCATCGCGCTGAGGACGACCGAGGCCTGAGAGACCGTTTGGAAACTCTACTCTGGCGGCCATCTGATGGCGTTTTCTGCGCTTCCGGTGCTCACGGACCAGCGCATGACCCCTGAAACCGATTTCGGTTTCCGGAAAGGATCATGCGCAAATGTAGAGTGTTAGAGCGTCCTTTGCGCGTCCAATTGGACGCGCGGCGCTCTAATGTCCGCTGCGTGCCGGTTCTCGAAACCACCACCATATGACTCGCCAGAGCGAATTTCGAAACGGTCTCTACGCCGAGGTGACATGTGAGCCTCTGGCTGCATTGTTGTTGTTGCACATTGATCAATCGCCGCCACCAAACGGTTACACAAGCGGGCGATGCTGCCTTGTCTTTGCAATGGAGGGTAACCATGAATATGACCTACAAGGCAGTTCAGGATGTGCTTCGAAAAGCCGGCATTGTCATAAGCAAAAAGGGCGAGCTTCACCGCATCAACTTCTTCAGCGGCCTGGAAAACACCGCCTACTACACGACAAGCCTCGAGAATGCGCTTGAGCGCGGTTTGGCAATGGCGAGAGGCGCCGAAAAATTGCCAGCAAGCGCCTTTGCCAAGTCGCGCGGGCGGCCGGCGAGCGCACACTTCGGCTGACGCCGCAGGATGTCATCGCCGCGTTGCGCGGCGATGTTGGGAACGCCCACCAGTTTTCCAGCGGTCGCGTCCGTCGCGCCCCCCTCTGTCCTGCCGGACATCTCCCCCACTTGGGGGGAGATCGGCAGCTTCACCGACAACGCCCTTTCTTCAACGTTGGCGATTGGCGAAAGCCAACGCGACATCCAATTTCCCCCTCGTGGGGAGATCGGCAGCTTCACCGACAACGCCCTTTCTTCAACATTGGCGATTGGCGAAAGCCAACGCGACATCCAATCTCCCCCGGGAGATGCCCGGCAGGGCAGAGGGGGCGCGACGGATCGCGACCTTCCTCACAATCCCACCGCACTCATGTCCTGCTTTTCCCGATCCACACAGACGGAGGCCTAAAACCATGGCCATCACCCCGCTCGACATCGCCAACATGGCGCTTGGCGTCCTCGACGAGGCGCCGGTCGACAGCCTTGATCAGGATGTCAAACCGGCCCGCCTGCTCAACCTGCATTTCGACCTGACCCGCGAGGCGGAGCTGATGAAACATGCCTGGGTGTTCGCAATCCTGGCGGCCGCCGTCGCCGGGTCCGATACCGGCAGTGGCGCGGGCACGCTGAACTTTGCCTATGAATTGCCCGTGGACTGCCTGCGGCCTTTGCCGCTGACCCACAATGGCGAGCCGGATGGCGTGCCGATCGCGTGGCGCCAGGAAGCCGGCTTGATCTATTCCGACCAATCGAGCCCGCTGATCATCCGCTATATCGCCAACCTCACCGATCCGAACGACTGGGACGCGACGTTCACCGAAGTGCTGGTTGCAGCGCTTGCCGTCAAGATCGCGCATCCGCTGACCCACAAGGCGGGCATGATCGACATCGCCCGCGGTGCCTATAGCGCGGCGCTGGACGCGGCGTTCCACGCCAACGCCATCCAGCGTGGCGGCAGGTTTTCAACGTCGTCCTGGGCGGTCCAGCGCGGCGACAACCGGTTCCGGCGCGCCTGATGACGATGCTCTATCCCATCCAGGACACCTTCGTCCGCGGCGAAATCTCACCGCGATTGCACGCTCGCGCCTCGCTCGACCTATACAGGGCCGCGCTCTCCCGCTGCGAAAACTTTTTGACGCTTCCCCATGGTGGCATCCGGAAGCGCGGCGGCACCTATTTCTGCGCCGAGGTGAGGGATTCTTCCAAAGCGACGCGGCTGATCCCGTTCATCTTCTCGGCGGACCAGGCCTATGCGCTCGAATTCGGCGATCTCTACATCCGCGTCCATGCCTATGGCGCCCGCGTCGGGGTGGTTGAAGTGGTGACGCCATACCTGGAGGCTGACCTGTTCGACCTGCAATTCGTCCAGTCCGCCGACCAGATGTGGATCACCCACAAAAACCACCTGCCGCAGGTTCTCACCCGCACGGCGCACACCGCATGGACGCTGGCCGAGTTCGTCTTTCTCGACGGCCCCTATGACGACATCAACACAAGCGCCACCACGCTGACGCCGGCCGAGACAGGCGCCGTTCATCCGGCGATGACCAGCAATACGCTGCCAACCGGCACCGCTGCATCCAGCGCCGGCACCGCATATCTCGCGTTCGACCGTGACAACAAGACAGTCATAACGTTCGGTACGACCACCGGCGACGTGTCCTATGATTTTGCAGGCACCGCGACAAAGGTGTGCGACGGTTACTGGATACAGACTAGGGCGAACGGCGGCTCCAGAGCACCGGTGTCATGGGATTTCCAGGGCTTCGATGGCACCAACTGGATCTCGCTTGACAGCCGGACGGCGGAAACCGGCTGGTCGCGCGGCGAGGTGCGGTTTTATGAGTTCCAGAACGAGACCGCCTATCAGTCCTATCGGATAGTGCTCAACGGATCCGAAGGCGACGACAACATGGACATAGCCGAGATGGGCTGGCACGAGGACGGCGACACGATGACGCCATTCGATCTCACGGCATCCTCGATCGTCGGCATCAATGACGGCACCGGCTTCCAGACCAGCGATGTCGGCCGGACCATTCGCTTGCTCGGCTCGGATGCCGTCTGGCGCTGGGCGCGCATCACCAGCCGCAGCAGCGCGACCGTGGTCAAGGTCAGGCTGTATGGGCATGCGCTGCCCAATCTCAGCCCGATCGCCCGCTGGCGCCTCGGCACCTTCGTTCCCGGCAAATATGTCCAGAGCGGTTCGCTGTACGAGGAGCGCCTGGCCTTCAGCCGAAAATTTTCCGTCTATGCCTCGGCAACCGGCGATTTCGAGAATTTCGCCACCGGCGAAAAGGACGACGACGCGCTTGAATTCGTCCAGGCCGGCGGCGGCCAGGCCAACGATATCACCTGGATTGCGGAATCCGACGGGGCGCTGATCATTGGCACCCTTGGCGGCATCCGGGCGCTGTCGGGCTCGGGCATCGACGAAGCGCTGACGCCGTCATCGTTCAAGAACCGCCGCTCCCGCACCTTTGGCTGCGCGCCGCTGCGCCCTGTCGACGCCGGGCAATCGTTCCTGTTCGTCACCAGGTCGCGCAAATCGATTGCAGAACTGACCCAGAGCGCGACCGGCAAATTCACCTCGGAGGATGTCGGGCAGGTTTCCGAGCATATCCCGAAGCAGGGTGTCGTCGAACTGGCATTCCAGACCGATCCCGACCCGCTGCTGTGGTTCCCGCTCGATAATGGCGAGTTGGGGGGATACACGCACCAGCCTTCGCAGGAAGTCCGCGGCATGCACCGGCATCGCATCGCCGGGTATTTCTCCGGTTCCGCGTTCTCAGATTCAGCATGGGGAATGGTCGAGAGCGCCGTGGTGACGCCGGGGCAGGACGGCAATGACGATCTGTGGCTGATCGTCAAGCGCACCATCGGCGGGGCAACCAGGCGTACTATCGAAATCAAGTCGGCGCCGTTCGAATATGGCGAGATTGCCGACGCATTTGAGGTCGATAGCGGTCTGACCTACAGCGGTGTGGCTACAGGAACGGTCACAGGGCTCGATCATCTCAACGGCGAGACGGTCGATGCCCTGGCGGATGGCGTGGTCTACAAGGGCCTTGTCGTGGCTACTGGGGCGGTTTCCTTGCCTGGTGGTGCGACGGCCGCCAAATGGCAGGTGGGCCTGCCGTATGAGGCGGGCGCCGACACGCTGGAACTCGA
The DNA here is from genome assembly GCF_055811575.1 of Mesorhizobium sp. WSM4815. NCBI lineage: Bacteria > Pseudomonadati > Pseudomonadota > Alphaproteobacteria > Hyphomicrobiales > Phyllobacteriaceae > Mesorhizobium > Mesorhizobium sp. WSM4815. The sequence continues at coordinate 40,209 of NZ_JBVVQS010000087.1, forward strand.
TGTCGGCGGCAGGGATGGCTCGATCGTTGGGCGGCGCAAGAAAGTCGCCAAGGTCATTCTGTCGCTGTTCGAGACGGATACGACCGGGCTGGAGATTACTTCCATGCAGCGTGGGCGGTGGGAGCCGGTTCGTATTCCCTCTGTCGTGACCCCTGACAGTTCGGCCAACCTGTTCACCGGGAACGTGGAAGTGCCGATCGACGATAGTTGGGAAGGGCAGGGGCGGGTGAGAATCCGCCATACCAACCCGACACCGTGCACCATCCGCGCGATCACGCCGGTGTTCGACAGTGAGGCGTAGTTCAAACTGCCGATCTCCCCCTCAAGGGGGGAGATTGCGCGCTCAGCCCTTCCATCACTCCCTTAAAAGGACCCCGCTTCGATGACCCCATCCCCGCATGCCGAAGCTCTCGGCAGGGCGCGGACGGCTGCCGATTTTGCTGCCGTCATCGCCTTGCTCGACAGCGACCTCAAAACTGCTGCCGCCCGCAAACAGGAACTGGAAAAGGCCAAGGGTCGTGCGATGTTCGGCCGTGGCGACCTGGCGGCGGCGCGCATTGCGCTCTCCGAGGCCAACGCCGTCGTTGCGCTGCTGGAAAAAACCCGTGAGGCGGCGAACGAGCGCCATGCCGCCGCGCAAAGCGAAGACTGCGTCGACATCGCAGCACTTGCCGACGAGATCAGGGCAAACGCCGCTTCCCTCGACGAGCGCTGGCGCATGGCCCACTGGCTGGTCGAGCAGCTGCGCCAGCAATTGTTCGACGCCGATGCCTTGCGCGGTGCCGTCGCCACCGTCAACAGCCAGCTCGACGCCGCCGGCGTCGCCAACCTGAAAATTAACCCGACCGCCGTCCGGCGCGCCGCCGTGACCGGGCCGCGAGCGACAGCTCCGGCTCGTCTCAGCGCGGCAGCGATCCAGGCCGACAGACTGCTTTTGTCGCTGCTCAGCCCCGGCGGCGCGCTCGACCCGCGACCGCCGCTTGGCGCGCCGGTCGGAGGCATCGCGGGTCGATATTCGCTGCGTGGCCGAGGCCGCGGCTGACCATGTGCACGCTTGCCCTTATCGGCACGGCTCTCTCGGTCGGCGGCGCGCTGGTCGAAGGCCAGCAGTCGCGGCAGATGGCCGACTATCAGGCCAGAGCCTATGAGCAGCAGGCGCAGGCCGACGCGCAAGCCGCCGCCTTCGAGCAGGCCCAGGAACGCCACAAGCAGGATCTGTTGCTGTCGCAGGCGCGCGCCCGGGCCGGCGCCTCGGGCGTCGCCCTGTCAGGCTCACCGAGCGAGGTGCTCGCCGCCAATGCAAGACAGGGCCAGCTCGACATCAAGGCGATCCAGTACGGCTCGCAGCTGCGCCAGAACAATTTGACCACGCAGGCCGCCATCTCGCGCTTTTCCGGCAGGCAGGCGGCGGCTGCCTCGATCTTCAGGGCCGGCGGCAATCTCGTGTCCGGCCTTTCCGGGCTGTACGACCCGAACAAAGCGGTGACGTTCGGCAACAGCGCCTTTCCGCCGGCGCCGGGCGGAGGGCTTTACTGATGGCGACCATCCCCCTCCAGCTCGCCCAGCGCCGGCTCGACAGCGGCAGCGTGGTTTCCTATCCCGACAACTCGCCGGTCGGCGCCGCGATGCAGGGCTTTGGCGACGAGCTCGCGGCCGTCGCCGAGCGTTTCCGCCAGCAGAAGCAGCAGCAGGACGCGTTCGACGCCGAGGTCATCGGCCGCGAGCTGAACGGACAGATCGCCCAGGCCGAGAAAGAAGCGATCCAGAATGCGCCGGCCGACGGCCGCGGCCTGCACGACGCCATGTATGGCCAGGCACGCAACGGTGTCGTCAAGCCCGGCCTGTTCGACAAGATCTTCGACAGCACCGTGCCAAAAATGCCGGAAAGCGAACGCGCCAGCTTCATCAGGCAAAAAGAGGCGATGAGATTGGCCGGGTCGGCGCGCATGGCCGCACAGCAATATGCGCGCCGCCAGGACTATGAGCAGGCCGAATGGTCCAAGGCGCAGGCTGCGGAACTCGATGCCATCGCGCAGAGCGACCCGGACGACAGCGCGACGTTCGAGGCGATCAGGCGGAGCGGGTTCGACTTCATCGCCAAGATGGGCAGCCCGGTGGCCCGGCAGCTGGCCGAAACCGGCTGGCGCAGCAACACGGCAAAGGCGCTCGCCCAGGCGATGCTCGCCAAGGACCCGAGGCGCGCTGCCGAAATGCTGGGTACTGCGCCGGCCGCGCAGGCCGGTGACGGTGAAACCACAGGCGCTGATGGCACTGATCTGTCGGCGGAAAACCCGAATGGGCCCGCTTCGGGCGACGACCGCCTTGCTGATCTGACGCCCGACGACAGGGTTGCGCTCGCCCGGCTGGCCGGCGTCTCGATGACGCAAAACTGATGTCGGCACCGGCGACCTGGCCAGGTTCTTCTCGTCACCTGGGCTGTTGCATCTTTAATGGCTTCTTCATGTTAGTGGGCTTTTTTATGGGAAAACCCAAAACCCCTCGCAGGCATGGGGTCGTTTTCAGCGATAAGAGCGACGGCGGCCTTTCTTACAACACAGACTTGTGGTTCTGGATTTGAAATTCCCATGCGCTGATGCGATCATTGGCAAATCCACCTCGCCCATGCAGGCTTCTCAGATGAAGGACTGACCCTACCTTGTTGCGCCTAGATTCTTTTCCGATGCTGGCAAGGATCGTTTTTCCGATCACGTTGGCCGGCGTTCTCCTGCTCACGCTTCTGCCGGCGCGGTTCTTGCCCGAACTCGGCACGGCCGTCACGCTTTACGACGACAAGCTGCAGCACGCCATCGCCTTCGCGGTGCTGGCGGCCCTGGGAAGCCTCGGCTGGCCGGAACACAGGACAAGGCTGATTGTCCTCCTCGCCTTTACCGGCGCGGCGATCGAGGTGCTTCAGGGCGCGCAACTCATCGGGCGCGATCTGGATGGGTTCGACTGGGTTGCCGACTGCGCCGGCATGGCGTTGGGACTGACAATCGCCGGGACAAGCAGGCGCGTTGGCAAGCGCGTCGGCGGATTGCCGTAGGTCGTCATCCCAAGGCGATCCATGCCGCGACATCAACCGAGCTGCGGCGGTTCAGGATAAAAGCGCTCCGTAGCGATCCTTCGCGCCCCCCTCTGTCCTGCCGGACATCTCCCCCACTTGGGGGGAGATCGGCCTCCATCACTGATTTCGCCAACCACCAACGTTGAAAAAAGGACGCTGTCCGCGAAGCTGCCAATCTCCCGCGTTGTGGGGGCGCTGTCCATCGGCGATCAAAAGAGGGCTTACGGCCAATCGCAGACGTTGGAGAAAGACCGCGCGTCCCGCGCCCGCTGAAATCACTTTCAAGCCTCGCTTCGCGGGGCTTTTTTTATGGAGCAAGCCTGATGGCCCGACCCGCAACTGCCGCCGTTCGACTTCTGACCGGCGAACGCGAACCCGTGCGCGTGGCGACCACGGCCAGCATCCTGCTCCATCGCCTGCAGACCATCGACGGCGTGCCGGCTGAGGTCGGCGACCGCGTGCTGGTCAAGGACCAGGCCGACCCGACGCAGAACGGCATCTACACGGTGAGCGAAGGCGAATGGTTCCGCGCCGCCGACGCGCGCACCGCCCGCACCTTGCAAAAGGGAACGACGGTCCACACCCAGATCGGGTCGGTCAATGCCGGCCGGGTATTTGAATTCAGCGCCGACGAGCCGGTGGTGGGCAGCGACGCCATCACCATTGCCCCGTTCGTGCCGCCCGATATTTCGCAGGTGGTCGGTGCGGTGGTGACGCTGCGCGATGAAACGCAGGTGCTGAAGCATGCCAGCGCGGCCAGCGCCGGCCAGGCCGCCGCCAGCGCGTCCACCTCTGCTGCCAATGCCGCACAGACCGCCGCCGATGTCGCTTCCACGGCGGCCAACCTGGCCGGCGCCCAGGCGGCACGCGACGCGTCGCTGTATGGCAAGGGCATCTTCCCGACGACGGCCGCCGCGTTCGGCTTCGGCGTGGCTGGCTTCAGTGCCCTGGTCGGCGGCGCCGGCGGCACGGACGGCACGTTCGATCTGGCGTTTACCGGCGGCGCCGGTTCTGGCGCCGCAGGACGCTTCGTTGTCGCTGGCGGTGCTGTGACGATGATCCTGATCACGGCACCCGGCTCCTACGCGGCGGCGCCGGCTTTCAGCTTTGCGGCCTCTGCGGGATTGGCGGGCGCAAGTGCGGCGGCGGTTTTGGGCCGGAATGTTGAAGTTGGTGAGTACTTTTGGACCGAGGTCAGCGACGGCATCATGGGAATGTACACCGTGGCGGCTGGGCCTGTTGCCGTCGACACCGGTGTTCGCGCGTCGGCAGCGGAAGTTGTCGGCTTGATCGGGTCGCGGACGGTTGGGCCGGTCCTGATCACGGGCTCCGTCGGCGGCACGGCTGTTACCAATACCAGCGCCTATTATTGGCCGGGCTCTCTGTCGGCTGTCGATGAGTATCTGTCGAGCCTTGAACTTGGCTTCGGCGCTGGAGCAGGAACAATCCATATCGTAATTGCCCACGCCGAGGGCGATGGCACTTTAACTCTCGTCTCTGAACAAACGATCCCTGTCGTTGCCGGCCCGTCTTCCGTCAACTCGGGTCTTTCGATCCTGAAGCCAGCCGGCAGTGTCATGGGCCTGCAACGGACAGGAGCCGGCACGTGGTATTACACGGCGGGGGCCATTCCGAACGGCGAAAGCAAGTGGCTCACGGCGACGGTTCCTGCGTCACACACAGCCAAGACCGTTGACTTTGTCAATGGTCCGCAATGGAAAGCCACTTTCACGGGCGAAGTCGGCACAAAGGCGCGTGCAGCCTACGACACCGCAAACGATCTGGTCGACATCGTCGGCACTGAGCAGGTGGTCGGCTGGCCGAACCTGGTCAACACCGGCACGAATACCCCGGCGAACTACAGCGTCGTCATGCAAACGCCAGCGCCGGCCGATGGATACATCACCGAAATCGATGTCGGTGCCAGCGGGGCCGGCACGGCCAACATTCACGTCGTCCAGTACAATGGCGATCTAACCGTGAACGTGATCAGCACGCATCAGATCACGTTGGCCAATGGTGTGAGCGAAATCCCCCTCAGCATACCGATTGCAGCGGGGCAGTATCCGGCAATCAGCGGCGGCGGCTACAAGTTTCAGAACAGCGTCAACCCGCAAGGCATCCCCGCATGGATCAGGTCTGGCGTGCTGTCGAACGGCGCTATTGTGGCATCATCGACCCTGCACCGCTATGAAGTTGCGTTCACGATCAAAACTGGCCTCATCGCCGACGCTGCGCGGGCTCTGACAGGCGGCACACAGAACACCGGCATGAACCTGCTGGCGGACGCCGACCCGAATGGCGTCGTTGACGCGACCGCAATCTTTGCCTCGGCCGCTGCTGCCCATCCAAACCCGTATGTGCCGCCCGGCAGCTTCGCGTTGACGGCTATGCCTAAGTCGGGTGACGGTTTTTGGGGACCAGGAAAGCCGTTCGTCGGCGGCCGGAGGTTCTTCGTTCCGGCCCGCCCGTCGCTGTTCAATCTCTATGATGGCTTCCGGGCCAAGATGGCAGAGCATATCGCCAACAACGATGTGCTCTGCTTGATCGCCGATGGCATCGGTCTTTGGGCGTTGGCCAGCAATGGCCCGGCGCATTGGTTTAATCGAGTTACCCAATTTGCCAATCTCGGCATTGCCGATGACGAGCCGGGCATGACGGCGCTGCGGCCAAGCTCCACCTACACGCCGGCCTTCTATGGCGTTGCGACCAGCGGAACCGTCTCGACGGGAACGCGCGGGCCACTTGGCGAAAGCATCATCCTTGCGGATGGCGCGTCCCTGGCGTTCACTGGAGCTTATGAACAGGTCGATGTCCACTACACCCGGGACGCCGGTCAAGGTTCGCTTGCCTTCGCTTTCGACGGTGGCGGGGCGTACAAGACCGTCAATGCTGCCGGCGCTCTGGCGCTCGATCAATATTCCGGCCCGTCGATGACGGGGCAGGCTGCCAGCGGCAATTACACACTGACGGCGGTAGGCGGCCCGTCGAAATTACCGGGCTTATCCGTCTTGGAGTTAAGGCGCCGGGATCGCGCCCTCGACTGCGCTCACTGCGCGCCGCGCATGGGAGCTATACTTTCGCGTCGTTTAATACGGCGCGTCTTACCTCGGCAATCGTTCAAGCGAGCTATGCTGGCGGCAAGATCGTTCCGATTCTCGCACTTGGCATCAACGACAGTTTTGGTACCGCGCCGGCTACGATTTCAACGAACATCACTGCGGTGCTTAATACGCTGGAGGCAGCTGCCGCACCTCGCATCCTTGCGATGCCGCCGACGCGCCCGTCTTCGGCCTGGGATGGTAGCTACACTGGAGGGCGGACTTACGACGCGGCGCTTGGCCCTATCCGCCAGACATACCGGTCACGAAACGTGCTGACGATCCCGATTGATGGTTTCGATTATATCGACGCTGGAGCCTATCAAGAGGGGCTTCACTTCAACGACGTCGGCCATGACAGCAACGCCTTGCGCTTCATCGAATATATCGCGGAGAGGGGATAGGCAAATGGCACAGGCAATTCAGCACAAGGGTGAGACGGTAGCCAAACTCCGGGAAGGCGAGGAGTGGGTCGTTGTCGGCACCAAGATCGAGCGGCATGGGCTACCTCACGTCGACACTGTACATGTCGGACGAGCTGCATCCGAATGCAGCCGGCAACCTGCCACCTATGACGCCGAATGCCTGCGTCAAATGGTGCGTCGGGGTCTCTTCGATGCCTAGACTGAAATGGTAGCGTGTGGCAGATGTTCGCAAATGCGTATCTTCTCCACCATTCTCGCTGTTCGCCGCCGCTTTTCGTCTTGGATCGCCACAGGCGCCGCAAGGGAGAATGCCGTCATCGGGCAGCGCACGAAGTTCGGTGCCGGGGCGGAGATCTTCAACATTCATGGCGACAGGTCCCGGGTCTCAATCGGCGCGGACAGCCATCTGGACGGACATCTGCAGGTCTTTGCCCATGAGGGTCGGATCAATATCGATGACTGGTTCTACCTTGGTCCAGGCTCGACGATTTGGTCATCGGATCCGGTGGGGATCAAGATCGGCAAACATGTCCACGTCTCGTGGGGGGTGGCGATCCACGATACCAACTCGCATCCCATGGACCCGCAGAAGCGTTTTGCGCAGATGCAGGCCATCTTTCGCGAAGGCCACCCGCGCGTCGACCCAGGCATCCGCTCAGCACCGATCACAATCGGAGATGATGTCTGGATCGGCAACAGTGCCATGATAATGAAGGGTGTCACGATCGGCGACCGGGCGATAATTTCAGCCGGCTCAATCGTACGGTCGGACGTTCCGGCCGACGCTTTGGTGCGGCCGGACCGCGACCTGGTGAAATGAAATGATGCCTTCGCTCATCAATGAGCGTCGTCCCATCATAGAGTGCCAACCATTCGCTTGCGCCAAGGCGCGGGCGAATGGCAACGGCTAATGACGGCTGTCTTGCGGCTTGTTGTGAGGCTGGCTGTTCGACCACCAGACAAAATACAGCGAACCCACCTTCATGACCGGCACGCGGCGCTCGCGTTCGCGCCCCCGCAATTCGCGATAGACTTTTACCTTCAAGGTGCCGCCCGGCAGTTTGATGCGCACGGCCATCGGTTCAACTCCGCTGTGCAATTCAATGATGATGTGCGATGCAGCAATTAGAGAACTTCCCCAGCCGAAGAGTCAACCGCCGATGCGCGCGTTTGTTGGCTTGACCGGAAGGGTTCAAGCGCAGCCGCCCGAGGACGGCTTTTTTCGGGCCGTCAAGGCGCTGCCCGAGATCGGTTTGGATCGTCGTCGGGCTGGTCGTTCAACGGACGCGGCCGGTTCGACCACCAGCTGAAATACAGCGAGCCCAGCTTGAGAACCGGGATGCGGCGGGCGCGCTCACGCTCGCGCAACTCCCGATACACCTTCATCTTCAAGGTGCCGCCCGGCAACCTGATACGCACTGCCATTGCTCCCAACCCCCGTTGTGCAATGCAGCGACTTAGAGAGCTTCCGTGGCGGAAGAGTCAAGGGCTGATCGTTGATTATTTCCGCGGCTGTTTTCCGGGACCGGTTCCAGAACAGCTTGAGCGGGTGAATGGTGAATGGTGAATGGTGAATGGTGAATGGTAGTAGTGAGTAGTGAGTAGTGAGTAGTGAGTAGAGTGAGAGCACCTTCTTCACTATTCACTATTCACCCACTCCCTTTGGCGGGCGTCCGGACGGACGATCCGAAATGCTGCTCGGCCACCAGACGATGAAATAGTCTCCAAGCCGCCAGACCGGGACTTGGCGCTTCTGCTCGCGGCGGCGCAGCTCGTCCTTTTTCTTGATCTTCAGTGTCCCGCCCGGAAGCCTGATCCTGATTGTCACGCGCCCTCCGCACCTGTTCCCATGGGGTATGAACGGTTCATGCGAGCAGTTTATTCCGGCTAAGCGGTTTCCATGCCGATGGCAAGACGGATCGAGCTGTTCTCAACTGGTCAATGCCGTCAGTTGAAGAAATTCGCCATGCCCCGGAAGGCCAGGAACGCATAGACGATCGGCCCGGCTATCAGCCCGCAATAGAGGCACAGGATCACCGCCAGCGCGACAAGCAGAGGCTTGTCGCGGCCGACCGCGCAGAGCTCGGCCTTCACCGTCCAGCGCGCCGTTCCTTCGTCTTGCGACATCGGCAAATCCCCACAGTTTGGGGCCATTTCACACAATCGCCTGCAAACATCAACCGGGCGCCTGCAAACATCAACCGGGCGCCTGCAAACATCAACCGGGCGCCTGCAAACATCAAGCTGGCGCCTGCAAACATCAAGCTGGCGCCTGCAAACATCAACCTGGGAAAGGACCAAGACCATGGACATGACGTTCAAGGGCGCCGCCAGGCGCCTCGACGATCTCGATCTGCCAAAACTCGGCGCCAGCATCGGCGTCGGCGAAGACGAGATCCACGCCTTTCTCGATGTCGAAACCAGCGGGCATGGCTTCGACGCCCAGGGCCGGCCGGTCATCCTGTTCGAGCCGCATGTGTTTTACCGCAATCTGGCGGGCGCGGCTCGGGCAAAGGCGGTAGCGGCCGGCCTTGCCTATGCCAAATGGGGCGAAAAGCCTTATCCCCGCGACAGCTATCCGCGCCTGAAAGCCGCCTGCGCCATCGACGAGACGGCGGCGCTCAGATCGGCGTCATGGGGGCTCGGCCAGGTTCTCGGCGAGAATTTCAGGGCGGCCGGCTTCCTCACCGTGCAGGCCATGGTCGAAGCCATGATGGCGGACGAGGCGCTGCAGCTGGCGGCGGCGGTCAATTTCATCGCCCCCAACCGGCTCGACGGCAAATTGCGCAAGCATGACTGGGCCGGCTTCGCCAGGGGCTACAACGGCGCATCCTATGCGAAGAACGCCTACGATATCCGGCTTGCCGAGGCGTTCCGCAAATGGTCCGGGATCAGGGACACGCCGCCCCCTCCGGCGCCGGTTCCGATCCCGCAGCCGCCGCAACCGAAGGGTTTCACGCCCGCCAAGGCAGAGCCGGGCAAAGCCGGAGTGCGGCCCGGACCGTTGTCCGGACCGTTTTCCGGATCGTTGTCCGGATTATGGGCCGCAGTGCTGGCTCCGTTGGTCGCCGCAATCCTCTCCTTGTTTCGAAAGGCCCCCTCCTTGTTTCGAAAGGTAAAGCCATGAACTGGTTCAATACCAACGCCGCGCACAATCTGATCAATGTGCTGATCCTGCTGCTCACCGGCCTGGTCGGCTTCGACTGGACGCTGTTCGGCATCGACGCCGCCCTGGCGCTAAAAATCACCGGGGTGCTGGCCCTGCTCAAGATCCTGATCAATGTCGTGCGCGACGGCGTCGCCGGCCTCGTCAGAAACCAGCCTGCCGTGGAGGGCAATTGAGATGTGGGTGCTTTCGATGCTGGGCGCGCTCGCCGGCAACACGACGATCTTGGCGATTTTCGCCGCGCTCGCCGGCGGCATCGGCCTGTTTGTCGCCGGCGGTCGGGCCAACAAGGATGCGGCCAGGCGAGCGGCGGAAAAACTCGTTGCCGTCGAGGAGCGCCTCGAAATGGACCGCGAGGCGACCGATGCCGAACGCGCGGCGCGCGACCTGCCGGACGAAGCCGCACGGCGGGAGGCGATGCGATGGTCAAAGCGCTGATGCTGCTGCCCAAGAGCCTGCTGTTTGGGTGCCTGTTGCCCAAGTGCCTGCTGTTTGGCGGCCTGCTGCTCGCCGGGTGCGCAACGCCGGTTTCGCCGGCGCGCCAGGTCTGGTGCGACCACAACCAGCCGCGCCGTGCGTCCGCCGCCGTCGTCGCCGCCATGACGCGGCCGGAGCTCGACGAAATCAATGCCTACAACGGCAAGGGCGCCAGATGGTGCGGGTGGAAGCCATGATACAGGAACTTCTCGACGCGCTCGGCATCAAGGCGCCGGTGGTGGTCGCCGGCCTTTCCGGCGGGATTTTGCGAGCCCTGTCGCGCCACCGCTACAAGGTTCGCGAGATGGTGGCGTCGCCGATCTGCGGCGCGCTGGCGGCGGCCTACCTGACCTTGCCGGCGGTGCATTAATTCCGCGCCACCGGCCTGGCGATTCCAGCCAACGACGACACCACGACGCTGGCCGCGGCGTTCCTCATCGGCGTCTCGGCGATGTGGATCTCGGACATCGTCTTCGAGGTGGTGGTCAGGCGGTTCAAGCCCGAGAAGGAGGAGTGAGATCGCGGCTGTCTTGTTGCGCCGCAGTAGCACTCTTGCGGGAGACACTGGTAGAGTGGGGTGAAGGTGCGGAACCACGGCCGAAGCTGCGCGTTAGGCACGACCTTTGCGAGGATGCAGCATGCCAGCTCGCCCAATCGTCGCGACAGCCGCAGCGATCCTGATCGCCGCGACAAGCATGGCTCACGCCCGGCCGGATACGCGCGCCATGACATGCGAACAGACGCAGCTTCTGATCCAGAGCCGGCGCGCGGTGGTGCTGACCACCGGCCGCAACACCTATGACCGCTATGTCCGCCGGTTCGGCAATGAATGCGACTGGCCCGAAGTGCCTGTCGCCGCCTATGTCGGGACGCTTGACGGTCAATGCCGGGTCCATCGATGCGAGGAACCGGTGTTCGATTTCCCGGACTAGGAGCGCTGTTGCATACAGAACCTTTGATCGCCGAGGGACAGCGCCCCCCTCTGTCCTGCCGGACATCTCCCCCACAAGGAGGGAGATTGGCCTTCATCAATGATTTCGCCAACCACCAACCTTGCAAAAAGGACGCTGTCCGCGAAGCTGCTAATCTCCCCCCAAGTGGGGGAGATGTCCGGCAGGACAGAGGGGGTGCGAAGGATCGCTACAGAGCGCTTTATTCTGAACCGCCGCATTCTTCGGCTGATGCGACATATGGACCGCTCTAGAAGCCGAAGAACTGCCAGCCGATGAGGTAGCCAAGCGCGACGACCGCCAGGGGAAACAAGGCCGGCGCCAGCCGGCTCAGGGCGGAGTTGCTTGCCGGCTCCTTTGGAGCGCTTCTTTCGGCGTTTCCGAGGTTCTTGGTCATTCCGCTATAGTAGCAATCGCTGATTAACGATTCCCCAACATGCCGCGCCCGCGCGAAGGAGCCGGGCGGCTTGCTGCAGGCGGGAACCAATCGCCGCCAACCGGCTTTGGCAAAGAGGCGATCGTTCGCGCGGAGGCGTTCGACATGAAACCTTTCGCATTCCTGCCAATCACGCTGCTCGGCGCACTGGCGTTGGCGGCGCCGGTTGCCGCCCAGGCGGATAACCAGACACAAGACCAGGCGCCTGCCGGCCACTGCCAGGCGCAGCCGCAGAACGGCCAGCAGCAGCCGCCGCCGCCCGTCAACAACGGTGACAACAACAACCTGACCGATACGCTTGACCCCTGCAACGGCGTGCTGCTGCCGCCGCCGACCGGCGATCAGGGCGTGGCCGCACCGCCGCCGGACCAAGGCAGGACACCGGTGCTCAAGCCCGGCGAGGTCCCGGCGCAGCCGCCGAAACCATAGATTGGGGGCATTTGCCGGTCTCGCGCCTGACGTGCCGGCGCCGGCAGGGATTTTTTGCCGTAGGGAGCGGAACATTAGTTATCGCTGAATGTTCTTTTCGAAGCAGTCGATATCATCCCCCTCCGGTATCGCTGCTGATCGGGCAAAACCGATCGGCCCGCGCGCTTGGGCGACCAAGATCGCGGGCCACTGCCAGCCAACACGGCGATCAATTAGTCGCCGCTCACGGAACAAGACGGTTTCGTCAAACGTTGGCTTTTGGGCTGAGTCGTCCCGACTGTGGACAGCAGAGCCCGCAAACCAGACAGGAGAAGACGATGAAAATCCACCTTGTTCCTGCCGCCGCCGGGCTGGCTCTGCTGGCCGGTGTCGGCGTCGCCACCGCAGACCAGGTGATTATCACGCCCGAGCAGCAGACGGTCGTCCGCCAATATGTGGAGAGGCACCCGCTGGCGTCGATCAGCCTCCTGGGCGTGGAACTCAATGTCGGTTCCACCTTGCCCGACACGGTTGAACTTCATGAGGTTCCCGACGTCGAATACAGATACGTAGTCGTCGACGATCGCACCGTGCTGGTCGATCCCGGCACCCGCAGGATCGTGCAGGTCATCGACTGACCTTCACCCGCCGCTCTCCCGGGAAGACGCGGGAAGAGCGGCGGCTCGCCGGCAGGCAGCCGGCTGTCGATCGTCTTCGTGGCGGGACGGAAGGAGCCATTTCCATGTTGCCGCATGTCGAATCACGCGATGTGGCCGCATCCGTCGACAAGCTGCTTGCCCTACTTGCCGAACGGGGCTCTGCCCTGTTGTCGATGAAGGCGTTGATTGCAGCCGTGCGTGAGCAAACCGGAACCGAGCGCTCGGACGCGGATCTGGCGGGGCTGATCACCAAAAAGGCGGCACTCCTCGGGGTTGCGGTCCTGTCCGATTTAGGCGGGCCAGACCCGGGCCGACCCGACCCTGGCCGACCCGATCTGGGCCGAAGCCCCCAAGACGCCGGTCGAAAATTCAGCTAGAAGTTGTCGCTCACCGATTTGAGCCGAGGAGGCAACAGTGACTGATAACAGGCAGGAACGCATTCGCCGGCGGGCTCACGCGATCTGGGAGCAGGCCGGCCGGCCCGACGGCGCGCATCAGCAGCACTGGGACCAGGCCGCGGCCGAGATCGACGGTGGTGGGGAAAGCGGACCCAAAGCCAAGACTGCTCGGCCGAAGGCGCCGGCTCGGCCGAAGGAGCCGGCGGCCGGCAAGCTGACCAGTTCAAAGACTGCCCGGCCGCGCAAGGGCTAGCCGCCATCTGATGTAGTGCTCTACGGCGCCCCCCTCTGTCCTGCCGGACATCTCCCCCACAAGGGGGGAGATTGGCAGCTTCGACGACGGCACTCTTCTTGCGACTTTTGTGATTGGCGGAATCAGTGATGACAGCCAATCTCCTTTTGTGATTGGCGGAATCAGTGATGACAGCCAATCTCCCCCCAAGTGGGGGAGATGGCCGGCAGGACAGAGGGGGGCCTCGCTCTGCCATCAAAGGTTTCGCACATAACGCTTCGGCCGCGGGACGAAGCACTGTCCCGCGGCCGAAGCGCTGGTCCCGAAATCGATCTCGGCTACTGGCCGCAGTGCCTGTCGTTGACGGTGGGTGAAACCGTGCCGGGAGCCTTGTGCGTGGCATCAGGCATCGCGCCCTGCGGGCTTGGCGGGCAGTTCCGGTCGGCATTGGAATTCGTGCCGTCGGGGCCCGCAATGATGCTGCCGGTAATCCCGGTATCGACCGTATCCGGCTCAGCCAGGGTCGGATCGACCGGGGCCGGGTCGATGACGACGCTCCTGCCGCTGCCGGGAGCCATGCCAGCCTCTGTGTCGGCTGGGTCGGCTGTGGTCTGGGCCATGGCAGAGGTGGCCAGGCCGGCGGCGAGCACGGACGCCGCGAGTAACTTGGTAAGCATGGTTTGCCTCCATTTGTCTCCATTTTTTCGGTCGTCGCCGCATCGCGACTACAGAAAAAACCGCTCGGGGGTGGTGAAGGTTCCCATAAAATTCCAGCCTGCGACGAGCCGTCGTGACCAGGAGGGGCCGTCGTGATCAGCAGGGCCCGTGGTGATCGGGAGAGGCCGTCGCGACCAGCAGGGCAATCTTGCCTGGGATTCCGGGAACCCAAAGTGCGCCGGCCGCGAGCCGTTGACATGACTTGGCCTATCGCGATATTGAACAGGACTATACAGGTTTACTGAACAGGTATTCCATGGCGCGTCGCACGACCCTGTCGTCTCCCGGAACCGGCAAGCCGGAACGGATCGCCACCGTCCTCGAGCACGAGATCCGCTCCGGCGTGCTCGGCTTCGGCGACCGCCTGCAGAGCGAGAACGAGCTTGTCCAGCGCTTCTCCGTCAGCCGCAACACCATCCGCAAGGGTCTCGAGGAATTGTCGAGCCGCGGACTGATCACCACCAAGGTCGGCATCGGCTCGTTCGTCACCTTCGACGGCATGCCGGTCGACGATGCCGTCGGCTGGTCGCGGGCGCTGGCCAATGCCGGCGCCAATGCCGAGACGCGCACGCTCAGGCTCGAAGTCATGCAGGATGGCGAGCTCGCCGCCAGGCTCAGCGTCGAAAGCCCGTTCTTCATCGCCGTCGACCGGGTGCGCTCAAATGCCGATGACGGCCACGCCATCTCGATCGAGCGCAGCCGCCTGCCGCTGTCGCCCGAACTGGACGACGTGCCGCTGCGTGGCCTGCGCGAGGGCTCGCTGCACCAGACGCTGCGCGCAGCGGGGCTTGTCCCCGATCACGGCGAGGAGTGGGTCGATATCGAGATGCTGAGCGCCGAGGACGCGGCCATTCTCGACTGCGCGCCGGGCGCGCCGTTCCTGCGCACGCGGCGCCTGACGCGCGCCGCCGACGGCCGCGCCATCGAATATGTCACCAGCCTGCTCAATCCGGCGCATTTCGCGCTTCACCTGGAGTTCTGAGCATGGAGATGGCCGCGGCGATCGACCGGGCGATCGGTGCGCTTGTCGGCGGGGCGCTGGGCGATGCGCTCGGCATGCCGACGCAGCTTTTGTCGCCGGCCCGCATCGCCGAGCTCTACGGTCCTGTCGAGAGTTTCGTCGCGCCCGCCGCCGACCATCCGGTGTCGAAGGGCCTGGCCGCCGGCACCGTCACCGACGACACCGAACAGGCGCTGCTGCTCGGCCGCATCCTGGTCGCTTCAGGCGACGGCTTCGACCACACGCGCTGGGTCAAGGCGCTGCTCGACTGGGAGCGCGAGGTCAAGGCGCGCGGCAGCTACGATCTGCTCGGACCGTCGACCAAGCGCGCCATCGACGCCATCAATGACGGCGTGCCGGCCGAGGAGGCCGGGCGCAGCGGCGACACCAATGGCGCGGCGATGCGCATCGCGCCGGTCGGCATCATGATGCCGCCGGAGCCGCTCGACGCGCTGGTCGCCAAGGTTGCGGAAACCTGCCGGGCGACGCACAACACCTCGATCGCCATTGCCGCGGCGGCTGCCGTTGCCGCTGCCGTCAGCTGCGGCGTTGCCGGCGGCGATTGGCGCGCCGCCTCGGATCGCGCGGTCGTGGCGGCCAGGCAGGGCGCAGAACGTGGTCACTGGACCACCGGCGGCGATATCGCCGCGCGCATCGACTGGGCGAGGGGCCTGGTTCGCGGCAAGGCCGTCACGGACGGCATCCGGCTGATCGTCGACCTGGTCGGCACCGGCGTCGCCAGCCAGGAATCGGTTCCGGCGGCCTTCGCGGTGCTGGAAATCGCCGGCGGCGATCCCTGGCGGGCGGCCGTCATCAGCGCCAATCTCGGCGGCGACACCGACACGATCGGCGCCATCGCCGCCGGCATGGCAGGCGCCTGCGCCGGCTTTTGCCGATTGCCGCAGGAACAAATCGCCGGGCTCAAGGGCCTCGACATCGCGCAGGTGCGCGCGCTCGCCGCCGACCTGGTCGCGGCGCGGATGGCGAAACGCGGTTCAGGCAAGGACGCGGCGGCATGAGCGGAGCTCAGCCTGACATGAGCGGAGCTCAGCCTGACATGAGCGGAGCTCAGCCTGACATGAGCCGGCGTCTTGTCCATGTCGGCAGCGCGGTGGTCGACTATGTCTACCGCATCGACGCCCTGCCTGAGCCCGGCACCGAAAAGACCGCATCGAGCTTTGCCCAGGTCGCCGGCG
Organism: Mesorhizobium sp. WSM4815; assembly: GCF_055811575.1. Lineage (NCBI taxonomy): Bacteria > Pseudomonadati > Pseudomonadota > Alphaproteobacteria > Hyphomicrobiales > Phyllobacteriaceae > Mesorhizobium > Mesorhizobium sp. WSM4815. The sequence goes on from NZ_JBVVQS010000087.1 coordinate 56,438, forward strand.
GCGGCTTCAACATGATGGTTGCGGCCAGTCGCACCGGCATGAAGGTCGTCTTCGGCGGCCAGCTCGGCAGCGGACCGAATGGCGACTTCCTGCGTGCCGCTTTTGCCGCCGAGGGCATCGCAACGCTGACGCACCCATCGCCTTTGATGGACAGCGGCAATTGCGTCGCCATGATCAGCGGCGACGCCGAGCGCACCTTCGTGTCATGGCCTGGCGCCGAGAGCGTGCTCAGCCTCGGCATGATGGCGGCCGTCCGGGTTGCGCCTGATGATTGGGTGTTCGCCTCCGGCTATACGCTGAGCTATGTCGGGAGCCGCGACGCGCTGGCCGACTGGATCGAGGCGCTGCCGGCGGAAATTCCCTTCGTCTTCGATCCGACGCCTGTCATATCGGAGATTCCGCGCGCCATTCTCGACCGGGTGCTGACGCGCACGAACTGGTTGAGCTGCAACACAACGGAAGCGGCCGAGATCGCCGGCCGCGGCGATGTCGAGGCCGTTGCCGCCCGGCTGCTGGCCAGCCACTGCCCGAACGCCGACGGGGTCGTCATCCGCGCCGGAGCAAAAGGCTGCTTCGTGCGGTTGGCTGACGGCACCGCGCGGACCATGCCCGGATTCAACGTCACCGCCGTCGATACCAACGGCGCCGGCGACACGCATATCGGCGCCTTCGTCAGCGCGCTGTCACGCGGCGTGCCGCCGTTCGAAGCGGCGGGTTACGCCAATGCGGCGGCAGCGCTCTCGGTCACCCGCCGTGGTGGGTCGTCGGCGCCGACCGACGAGGAGATCCAGACATTCCTCAGCCATGACGATCGATCCGTGCACGGCCGGAAGCAAAAGGCCCATTTATGACAGCCTAAATGACGCAACAAGCCCGCCAACCGGGCAAACAATGAGAGGAACGAACATGCGCATGCCCAAACTGACTGCTTTTCTGACGGCAACCGCCGTCTTCGCTTCCGCACTGGTCGCCAGCGCCGACGAGGTGCATGTGCTCAACTGGAAGGGCTACGGCGCCGACGAGCCCTGGGCCATCGCCGCCTTCGAGAAGGCGACCGGCAACAAGGTCGTCAACGATTTTTTCAATTCCGAACAGGAAATGCTGACCAAGCTCAGGACCAATCCCGGCCTCTACGACGTCGTCATGATCAACGCCGCCTTCAACGACCAGGCGATGGCGGAAAAGCTGATCCAGCCGATCGACGTCTCGAAAATCCCCAACTATGCCGACATCAGCGCGGACAAGGCAGGCTCGCCGATGCTCGCCCGCGATGGCAAGGTCTATGGCGTGCCATGGGTGTGGGGCCTGACCGCGCTCGCCATCAACGAGAAAGCCTTCGAGACGCCGCCGACCAGCATCGCCGAGATGTGGAACGAGGCGCACAAGGGCCGCGTCACCATCCGCGACGACGCGGTCGAGGCGGTTCAGTTCGGCGCCATCGCCACCGGCCAGAACATCAACGACATCAAGGATATGGAAGCGGTCAAGGCGAAGCTGGCCTCGCTGATGCCGCAGATCAAGACGTTCTGGAGCTCGGAAAACGACTGGAACCAGATGGTCGCCTCCAACCAGATCGACATCGGCACTTATTGGAGCGGCTCGGCCGATCGGGCCAAGACGCATTTCAAGCTGCCGGTCTCGCTGGTCATCCCCAGGGAAGGCGCCGTCGCCTGGCTCGACGCCTTTTCCATTCCGGTCGGCGCCAAGAATGTCGCCGGCGCCGAGGCCTTCATCAACACCATGATCGACCCGAAATTCTACGTCGAATGGGTCACCAAGGTCGGCGCGCCGGTGTCGGCCAACGCCAAGGCGGTCGCCGCCCTTCCCGAAGACGCCTTCAACCGCAAGGTGATGGGCGACCCCGACGTCGCCAAGCGCATCCAGTTCCAAGCGCCGATCAGCGATGCGCAGCGCGAGGCTTATCTGGCGCTGTGGCAGGAGCTGAAGGTCAATGTGAAGTAACGGGCTGGGTGAAGTAACGGGCGGGGTGAAGTAACGGCAAGCTTTTCGGGAGGAACATATGGCAGGACAGGTCGCGACCGGTGCGAGGAGCGGATTGCGATCGGCTTTGCCCCTGCTTGTGCCCGCCTATCTCTGGCTGACGGTGGCGATCTTCTTGCCGCTGTCGGCCATGGTGTTCTTCTCCTTCATGACCGAGCTGCCGCTGTCGGGAAAGGCGTGGTCGTTCACGCTGGACAATTATGCCACCTTCTTTGCGCAAGGCCTCTACCGGACGCTGCTGCTGGCCTCGCTCAGGCTCGGGCTCGAGGTGACGCTGTGGTGCGTCGTCATCGGCTATCCCGCGGCCTATGTGCTGGCCAAGGTGTTTAGGGGACGCAGCCGCGAGGCGATCTTCCTGCTCGTCATCCTGCCGTTCTGGTCGAACGGCCTGGTGCGCATCTTCTCCTGGGCGATGGTGCTGCGCGAGGGCGGCCTTCTCGACACCGCACTCAACGCCGTGCTGCCGTTCAAGATCAACATCGACCTGATGTATTCCTATCCGGCTGTCATCATTGGCCTGGTCCACTCCTACGTGCCCTACATGGTGCTGACCTGTTACCTGACGCTGCAGGCCATCGACGATTCGCTGATCGAGGCAGGGCGCTCGCTCGGCGCCTCGCGGCTGCAAATGCTGAAACGGGTGATCATTCCGCTGTCGATGCCGGGGCTGGTCGCCGGTGCGGCGCTGATCTTCGTTCCCGTCGTCGGCTCCTTCATGGAACCGCGTATCCTCGGTGGCCGCACCGGCACTTTCTACGGCACGGTCATCGAGGACCAGTTCGTCGCCGTGTTCAACTGGCCGCTGGGTGCGGCGCTGTCCTTCATCCTGCTGGCCGTCGTGCTGGTCATCCTGGCATTGGCGTCGCCGGTGTTGAAGAGGGCCGCGTGATGGCGACGACGCGTATCCTGGAATGGTGTGGGCGCCTCTACATCTGGCTGCTGCTCGCCTTCCTCTACCTGCCTGTTATCATCATGGCGCTGATGTCGTTCAACGTCTCGCCCTTCTACCAGTTGCCGTTCGAATGGACGACCGAGTGGTACGCGTCGTTGTGGCAGAACGACCAGCTGATCTCGGCCACCTGGAACAGCATGGAGATCGCCATCATCAGCACCATCATCGCCATGGTGCTCGGCTCGGCGGCATCGCTGGCGCTCTATCGCCATGAATTTCGCGGCAAGAAAGTCCTGCAAGCGCTGCTGTTTCCACCGATCGCCATTCCGTGGCTGATCACCGGCACGGCGATGCTGATCTTCTTCTTCGGCGTCGGCATCGGGCGTGGGCTGTTCGCGATCCTGCTCGGCCATGTGGCGCTGGCGCTGCCCTATGTCATCGTCGTCGTCTCGGCCCGGCTGCAAACCTTTGCGCCGGAGCTGGAAGAGGCGGCGCGATCGCTCGGCGCCAACCAGTGGCAGGTGACTTCGCGGGTGACGCTGCCCTGGATCATGCCGGGCGTCATCGCCGGCGGGCTGTTCGCCTTCGCCGTGTCGTTCGACCAGTTCGTGGTCTCCTACTTCCTGTCGACGCCGGGCCAGACGACGCTGCCGGTCGAGATCTACGCCGCGATCCGCAAGGGTTTCACGCCGGAGATCAATGCCGTCTCGACGATCATCATCGTCGTCTCGATGGCGCTGATGCTGCTCACGGCAAAATTCTTCAAATTCGGCGGAGAGAAATAATGGCCGGCGTGCAGGTAGCGAATCTGTCGCGCAGTTTTGGCGCGCACAAGGCGCTGGACGATGTCTCGATCGATTTCGCCGACGGCGGTTTCTATGCGCTGCTCGGGCCGTCGGGCAGCGGCAAGACCACGCTCCTGCGCCAGATCGCCGGCTTCGATTTCCCCGACTCCGGCCGCATCGCCATCGGCGGCGAGAGCGTCGAGCGGGTGCCGGTCGAGAAGCGGCGCATCGGCATGGTGTTCCAGAACTATGCGTTGTTTCCCAATATGAGCGTCGCCGACAATGTCGGCTTCGGCCTGTCGGTGCGCGGGCAAGCCAAGCCAACAATAGCCAGCGAGGTGCAGCGCGCGCTCGACCTGGTGCAACTCGGCAAGCTCGGCGGCCGCCGCCCGCACCAGCTGTCGGGCGGCCAGCGCCAGCGAGTCGCGCTGGCGCGCGCCATCGTCACCAAGCCGCGCGTGCTTTTGCTCGACGAGCCGCTGGGCGCGCTCGACAAGGCGCTGCGCGTCGACATGCAGATCGAGCTGAAACGCATCCAGCGCGACATCGGCATCACCACCATCTTCGTCACCCACGACCAGGAAGAAGCGCTGACGATGAGCGACCGCATCGGCATCCTGCGTGACGGCAGGCTGGTGCAGGAGGGGCCGCCCGAGGAGATCTACGACAGGCCGAAGAGCGAGTTCGCCGCCACCTTCCTCGGCGACGCCAACATTTTTCGCGGCGACAGCACCGGCGCCGGCATCCGGCTGCCGGACGGCACGGCGATCGCCGCCGCGGCAGGCGCGACGCTTGCCGCCGGCGCCACGGCCAGCTGCGCGGTGCGGCCCGAACGCATCCGCATCGCTACCGATTCAGGGACGACCGATCCGAACGCCAATATGCTTCGCGGCCAGGTATCCAAGCGCATCTTCGCCGGCAACAACAGCACCTATTTCGTCGATCGCGACGGGCAAACGCTCAAGGTCATCGTGCAGAACACCGGCGTTGAAAGGTTGGCGGAGGGGCAAGAAGTGGTGCTGCGCTGGTCGCCGGAGAGCACGGTGCTGATCGCGGCAAACTGATCTTGCCAGGCCGACCGCAATCAGTGAGAGCATGGTCGGGCATAGTGCGGGAAAGCGGAACACCCGATGACGCTTGAACTCAGTGCGGGCGACCAGTCGATGCTCGACGGCGAGCACGGCCGGGCCGTGGCCGCAGCCATGAAGATACTGGTCGCCTTTTCCAACGCCGTCGGTGCGCGCAAATTGTTGGACATTGCCGGGGCGCATATCGACGGCTGTCTTTATCACGGCCAGGCCAGCCTCGATTTCGTCGAAAGGCTGGTCGAGGGCGGCGGCCGCGTTCGGGTGCCGACGACACTCAATGTCGGTTCCTTCGACCTCATCCATCCCGGGCTGGTGAAGATGCCGCCGGCGCAAGAAGTGCCGGCGCGGCGGCTGATGAAGGCGCATCTAAAACTCGGCTGCCAGGCGACCTTCACCTGCGCGCCCTATCAGACGCGGTTCCGGCCGGGCTTTGGCGAGCAGATCGCCTGGGGCGAGTCCAACGCCATCGTCTTTGCCAATTCGGTGATCGGCGCGCGCACCAATCGCTATGGCGATTTCATCGATCTGTGCTGCGCGATGACCGGGCGCGCGCCGGCCTGGGGACTGCATCTCAGCGAAAACCGGCGCGGCCAGATCCTGTTCGAGCTGACCGGTTCTTTCGAACCTTCCGATGCCCTGTTCGTTGGCGTCGGGCTTATTGTCGGTCAAAGGAGCGGCGACCGTATTCCTGTGATATCGGGCCTGCCGCAGCCGCGCGACGAGGATCAGTTGAAGGCGCTTGGCGCGGCGGCGGCAACGACGGGTGCAGTGGCGCTGTTTCATGCGGTCGGCATCACGCCGGAAGCAAGGACGCTCGACGATGCATTTCGCGGCGTGGCGCCGGAAGCGACGATCCGGATCTGTCGCGCCGACATCGACCAGGCGCTGGCAAAACTGTCGAGCGTCCCCGACGGCGCGCCGCTTGCGGCCGTATCGCTCGGCACGCCGCATTTTTCCCATGACGAGTGGATGCGCCTGCTGGCGATGCTGCGCGAGGTGGCGCCGGGCAGGGGCATCCCGATCTACGTCAACACCGGGCGCGCCACTTTCAAGAGATTGCAGGACGAGGGCGAGCTGAATGATGCGCAAAAGTTCAACCTCATTCCGGTTACCGATACCTGCACCTATGTCACCTCTGTGCTCGAGCGTCTCGACGGCGTGGTGATGACCAATTCCGGCAAATGGGCGCATTACGCGCCCGGCAATATCGGCGTGTCGGTGGCCTTCGGCGACCTGGCAGACTGCGTTCGCTCGGCCGCTGCCGGCCGCGTCGTGCGAGGCGCGCGATGAGCCGACAGGACAGTCGAGCGCAGAACAGAGTTGGCACGTTCCAGCTTGCCGGCGAGGCGCAGGGATCGGCGCTGGTGCTGTCGCATGCGCTCAGCTTCTGGGGCGGCGTCGATGCCGAAACGGGCGACATCATCGACCGTTCGCACCCGGGCGGCAACGTCGCCGGCAAGATCCTGGTGATGGCATCCGGGCGGGGATCGTCGTCCTCGTCTTCGGTCCTGGCCGAGGCGATCCGCCGGGGCACGGCGCCGGCCGGCATCATCCTGCAGCGGCCCGATCCGATCCTGGCCGTCGGCGCCATCGTCGCCGAGTTCCTCTACGAAATCAGCATGCCGCTGGTCGTCTGCGACATATCGGGCATTGTCTCCGGCGACCGGATCGCGATCGGCATGGCTGAGGGTGCGCAAGCGATGGTGAGCAGAATCTAGGCCCGTGTTGACAGTGCCACAGGCCGTTCAGATCTCCGGGATGCTCTCCCTAAAAATCACCTGCAGCCTCGGCTGGTGCAACTCGTAGGGCAAGCCCCTGATCGCGTGGGTCAAGGTGTTGAGCGCTTCGCGGGCCTCGACGCGCGGGTTCTGGTCGATCACTGCATCGAGCGTGCCGTCGAGCAAAAGCTCCTTGGTGCCTTCCGTCACTTCATGGCCGAGAAACACGGTCGACAGCGCCCGCCCTCGCTCCTTGAGCGCGCGGGCGATGCCGGTGTTGCCGGCGCCGACATTGTAGATCGCGGCCAGGTCCGGATGCCGATCCAGCAGGGCGGAGGCCTCCGCATAGGCCTTTTCCCGGTCGTCGAGCATCTCGCGCATCTCGACGATCTGCAGATTGGGCGATTCTTCCGTCAATATGTGGCGGAACCCCATCTCGCGTTCCTCATGGCCGCGATAGGAGAGCGAGCCGGCGAACAGCGCGACCTTGCCCGGACGCTCAGCGCCCATGAAGCGATTGAGCAGATAGCCGGCGAGCCGGCCGGCGGCGCGGTTGTCGATGCCGATATAGGCGACCCTCGGCACGTGCAGGATGTCGGACGCTATGGTGACGACGTTGACGCCGCTGGCCGACAGCGAACGGATCGCCTCGCGGACCGTCGGGTGATCGAGCGCGATGACGCCGACGCCCTGCGTCTGGCCGCGCAATTCCTGCAGCAGGCGGGCAAGCCGGTCGGGATTGAAGCCTTCGATCGTGGCGACGCGAACATCGAGGTCTGGCCGCGATTGCGCCTGCGCCTCGATGTGCCGGTGCAGCATCTTGATGAAGGAATTGGTGCCGGCGGGCAGGGCGAAGTCGAGCCGTATGACATCGCCGGTCGGTGCGTGGCGCGGGGTCGGGCTGTTCGAATTCTCAGCTATGTAGCCAAGCCGCTGCGCCGTTTCCAGCACGACCTCGCGGGTGCGCGCCCTGACCCCGGCGCGGTTGTTGAGCACACGATCGACCGTCGCGGCTGAAACGCCGGCTTCCCGGGCTATGTCTGTCAGGGTGGACCGCACAGTCGATCACCTCACTGCTTGCGCGCTACCGCGCATCAAAATCGCGCGCTCAATGGTTCGAATGCCGGACGACCGCTTCATGCCATCCGCGATTCTGATGGGAAATGATGTATCCGGCCTTAGCCGATGCGCAAGCCGGCGCTACACTAAATCGTCGAGCCGCGCCGCCCTTCAAATTCAAGCCCCTCAAAATCCAGCAGCGAGTGCGATGGGGCGATGATGATCGACTGCATTTTTCCTCCATTTGCGATGTTGTGATTTGTTTTGATTATTTATGATGTTGACAGCCTTCCCCGGTGCCGTCAATATCCATCACGAGGGCCGTGGAGGAACAAGGCCCCCGAGGGAGGAGTTCCAATGTCTGATATGATCCGCATGTCGCGGCGCCGTCTGCTGGCGTCCGGTGGAAAGGCGGCCGTGCTTGTTGCCGCCGCAGGTATCGCGCCGAAATTCATCCGCCCCAGCCGCGCCTATGCGGCCGATGCGCTGGCGCCGGGCATGATCGGCGGCCCGACCGGCTTCGACGGCTCGGAGCGCTATCAGTATGGTCCCGACACGCCGGAAGGCCGCGCCATCGAGGCGGCCAAAGCGATGAAGGGGGCCGGCAAGGCGCCGGCCAAGATCGTGCTTGGCCTGTCCGACGGCTCGATCGGCCAGCTGACGCAGCCATTTCCCGCCGGCGCGCCCTCGATCAAGGATCTGTGGGAGAAAGAAACCGGCATTCCGCTCGAGATCGTCGGCGTGCCGAACGGCCAGGAATTCACCAAGACGATGCAGGACATCTCCACCAAGGGTGGGGCCTATGACATCTACGCGGTGGAATGGAACCGTCTCGGCGATCTCGCCGAAACCGGCGGCATCCTGAAGCTCGACGACTTCGTCGCCCAGTACAAGCCGGAATGGGACGACCCCGAGCGCGGCTATGTCGACGGCGCCAAGGGCGTCTCGCTGCTCAACCAGTATCGCGGCTCGACCTATGGCGTGTCGCTGGACGGCGATTTCCAGACTTGGGTCTATCGCACCGATCTGTTCGGCGACGCGGCCGAGAAGAAAGCCTTCTCCGACAAGCATGGCTATGAACTGGCGCCGCCGAAGACCTGGAAGCAGCATGACGAGATCGCCGCCTTCTTCCATCGCCCGGACAAGGGTCTGTTCGGTTCGACCGATCTGCGCAACCAGGGCTGGGGCTACACCAATTGGTATCAGCGTTATGTTTCAATGGCTTCGCCCAATCAGTTCCTGTTCGACGATACCGGCAGGCCGCTGATCAATTCGCAGCAAGGCATTGCCGCTGTTAACGAGTACATCGCCTCGCTGGCCCATCATTCGCCGGATGCGATCTCGTGGGGCTGGCCGGAGCAGTACGGCAATTTTGCCAAGGGCGGCGCCGCGATGACCTGCGCCTTCTCCAACCTGCCGAAATTTTTGGACAATGCCGGCAACAAGGATTCAGCTGTCACCGGCAAGATCGGCTCGATGCTGCCGCCCGGCCGCGAGATCGACGGCAAGCTGATCAGCCGCTCGGTGCTGTGGCTCAATCTGTCGGCCTCGGTCTCGTCGCAGGCCAAGAATCCGGAGGCCTGCTACCTGTTCCTGCAGTGGCTGGGTTCGAGCCGTATCTATGCCTGGATGACCGCCAATCCGGGCGGCTATTTCGATCCGTTCCGGTTGTCGGATTTCTCCGACCCGCTGGTCCGCCAGACCTATCACGCCTACCACATGGATGTGGTGCGCGAGACGGTCGCCCGCACCGTGCCGACCATCAACTATCCCGGCGCCACCGCCTTCCACAACGCGCTGGACGAGAACCTCGTCGCCGCACTGACCAAGGCCAAGACCGCCGAGCAGGCGATGGCCGACACCGAGGCGGAATGGAAGAAGATCGCCCGCCGCACCGGCGAGGAGAAGCTTCTCGAAGCCATCAAGACCAACAAGGAGGCCTGGCCCACGGTTCTCGACCCGGTCAGCTGATCCTCCTCCCAGGATCCGAATGGAGGCGAGGAGTTTGCGCTTCGCCCCCGCAAACGACGGTACCAGCAAAGCTGCAAGATGAAGCGTTCCATTCCCTTCGAAATATTCCGCTATGCAGCGATCCTTGCCGCCATCGCGGTGACGCTGGTGCCGATCCTGTGGATGGTGTCGATGGCCTTCAAGCCGATCGCCGAATGGTCGGCGACCGGCGCCGAGCTGACCTGGTGGCCGAAGGATCCGACGCTCAGCAATTTCCGCTTTGTCTTCGGTGAATCGACCAACAACCTGATCGTCGCGCTCGACCGCACCGCCCTGAAGCCGATCCTGTCGTCGCTGCTGTCGGCCACCTTCGGAACGGCGATCGCCATGTCGGCGGGCACCGCGGCGGCCTACGGGCTGTCGCGCTTCGGCTCGGGCCAGAACCTGCCGCTGGCGCTGATCCAGCTCCGCCTGTTTCCGCCGATGGCGGTGATGACCCCGGTGATGATCATGTGGGCCTTCCTCAACTTCACCGACAGTTGGTGGGGGCTGTCGCTGATCTACGGCATCGTCACGCTGCCCTTTGCGTTCTGGCTGATGAAGACCTTCTTCGACGACATGCCGCGCGAGATCGAGGAAGCGGCGCTGGTCGAGGGCTGCTCGCGGCTGCGCGTCTTCACCCGCATCACGCTGCCGATGATGCGCGCGCCGCTGGCCAGTGCCGCGCTGTTCGTCTTCATCCTCAACTGGTCGGACTATCTGATCGCGCTGCTTCTGACGACGCGCGAATGGGTGACGGTCCCCGTCTACATGGCCTCGCTGTCCTCCTCGATGACCGGGCAGCTCTATGGCGCCAAGGCAGCTCTCGGCCTGATCGCGGCGGTGCCGCCTGTGATCATGGGTATCGCCATCCAGCGCCATCTGGTGCGCGGGCTGACCTTCGGGGCGCTCAAGCAATGAGCGCCGCGACTGCCGCAATTTCGGAGCAGGCCCCCATCCCGGAGGACAACAGCCACGCGGCCCACGCAAACCCGGCTTTGCCTGATGAAGGGGCAAAGCTCGGTTTCCGGCTGACCTTGCCGGCGCAGATACTGGTGCTGTTCATCGCGGTCTTCCCGCTCTTGATGCAGCTCTATATCAGCCTGACCGACTGGTCGCCGCTGTCGGGCCTCGGCTGGTGGAGCGCCTGGTCGCTGTGGAACAATTTTGCCAACTACACCGACCTTGCCGCCGACGCTCGCTTCTGGAGCGCGCTCAGGCGCACCGTCATCGTGATGATCGTCTGCGTGCCGGCGGAATTCCTGCTCGGCCTGGCGCTCGCCACGCTGTTTGCCGACGAGTTTCCAGGCAAGCGGATCTTTTATTCGATCCTGCTGATGCCGATGATGGTGGTGCCGGCGGTGGCCGGCTACATGTTCTTCATGCTGTTCCAGTCGGGCGGCCCGGTCAACGACATCCTGTCGGCGCTATCAGGCTTTCCCGTCACCATCGCCTGGCTGTCGGACCCGACGCTGGCGCTCATCGCCGTCATGGTCGCCGATATCTGGCAGTGGACGCCGCTGATGTTCCTCATCCTGCTTGCCGGCCTGGTCGGCGTGCCCGAAGACCAGATCAAGGCGGCGACGCTGCTCGGCGCCAATCCCTGGCAACGCTTCGTCACCATCGTGCTGCCGAAGATGAAGACGATCATCATCATCGCGCTGGCGATCCGGGTGATCGAGAACTTCAAGATATTCGACACGCTCTACATCATGACCGGCGGCGGCCCCGGCGTCGCCACCGAAACCATCTCCGTCTATATCTATAAGCTCACCACCCAGGACCTGATCTGGGGCTATGTCGCGGCGATCGCGCTGGCCATATTGATCGTGCTGTCCATAGCCGCGGTGTTTGCCATGAAGCGCATGCCCGGGCACGCGAGGTGACGGCATGAGCGCCATCCACCTGCAGAACCTGGTCAAGAAGTTCGGCGACTTCACCGCGCTGAAGACGATGGATCTTGCCATCGCCGACGGCGAGTTCATGGCGCTGCTCGGGCCGTCGGGCTGCGGCAAGTCGACGACGATGAACATGATCGCCGGCATGGAAGAGCCGACCAGCGGCAAGATCCTGTTCGGCGAGCGCGACATGGAAGGCGTGCCGATGGGACGCCGCGGCGTCGGCTTCGTCTTCCAGAACTACGCGATCTTCACCCACATGAGCGTGCGGCAGAACCTCGCCTACGGCCCCAAAATGCGCGGCGCGGCAAAGGCCGAGATCGACCGTCGCGTCGGCGCCATTGCCGAGATGCTGCAGCTGACTGCGCTGCTCGACCGCAAGGCCGACAGGCTGTCGGTCAACATATTGCAGCGGGTGGCGATCGGCCGCTCCGCGATCATCGAGCCGGCGATCTTCCTGCTCGACGAGCCGCTGTCCAATGTCGATGCCGCCTTCCGGGCGGTGATGCGGACCGAGCTGAAGCAGCTGCAGCGGCAGTTCCGGCAGACCATGGTCTATGTCACCCACGACCAGCTCGAAGCGATGACCATGGCCGACCGCATCGCGGTGATGGACCATGGCGTGCTGCAGCAGATCGGCACGCCGCTCGAGGTCTACAACGATCCGGCCAACGTCTTTGTTGCCCGCTTCATCGGCGCGCCGGGCATGAACCTGCTGAGGGGCAGGCCGGCGGAAAGCGACCGGGGCCTGGTCATCGACCTCGGCCCGCTCGGTGTCACGCCGCCGCTGCCGGACAATCTCGCCGCGGCAGTGAGGGCCGCGCGCGGAGATGTGCTCTACGGCTTTCGGCCGGAGCAGGTGATTCTCTCAGACCGCGGCCTGTCGATGCCGGTAACGTTCGTCGAGCGCATCGGCGCGCGCACCATCGTCCATCTCGGCCAGGGCGAGAGCGCGGTGAAGGCGGTGTTCGACAATGATGTCGGGCTGGCGATCGGGCAGACAGCGGTTGTCGCGCCGGCCGCGCAGTCGGTGCGCGTCTTCGACGCTGGCACTGGTCGCGCCATCAAGGCGGGAGGCTGAGATGCTCGTACAAATATCTCTACGTTGGCGCCGCCCCTCACCCTTACCCTCTCCCCGTATAGTGACGGGGAGAGGGGGGCGCCAGCGTTGGAGCTTCACCCTTCTCCCCGTCATTATACGGGGAGAAGGTCCCGGCAGGCGGATGAGAGGCAGCGCCAACGCCGGTAGTCTGTCCGCAACCAGCGAAGCGGATTAAGACCATGGCCGATATCGTCTTCCGCAATGTGACGAAACGCTATGGCGACACGCTCGCCGTCGATGACGCCTCGTTCACTGTCAATGACAATGAGTTCTTCTGCTTCTTCGGCCCGCCGCTGTCCGGCAAATCGACGATACTGCGCTTGGTGCTCGGACTGGAAACCCCCGATAGTGGCGAGATCCTGATCGGCGGCCGGCCGGTCAATACGGTGTCGCCAGCCGAGCGCAATGTCGCCATGGTGTTCCAGAACCTTGCGCTGTTTCCGCATATGAGCGCGCGCGACAATGTCCGCTTTCCCCTGGTCGAACGCCGGGTCGCCGAGGCCGATATCGTAAAACGTGTCGATGACGTCGCGGCCAAGCTGCATATCGGCCACATCCTGCACAAGCCGCCGGCGCAGCTTTCGGGCGGCGAGCGGCAGCGCGTGGCGATTGCCCGGGCGCTGGTGCGCGACCCCAATGCCTATCTGATGGACGATCCGATCTCGGCGCTCGACGCCAGGCTGCGTGAGGAGACTCGCGTCGAGCTGAAGCGCATCCAGCGCGAGCTTGGCAAGACGCTGATTTATGTCACGCACGACCAGGAAGAGGCGATGTCTGTCGCCGACCGCATCGCCATTCTGGAAAACGGCAGGATCAGGCAGACCGGCGCGCCGGCCGAGATCTATGATCGGCCGGCCAGCACCTATGTCGCGCGGCTGCTCGGTTCGCCGATGATGAACATCTTGAAGTCGGTGCGCGGCGCGGAAGGCATGGAGGCGGCCGAAGGCGCGATCCGTATTGCGGACAAGGCCGCGCCGGCCAATGCCGTCGAGATCGGGCTCAGGCCGGAAGATATCAAGGTCCGGCCCTGGCTGGATGGGGAAATATCGGATGGCGGAATGTCGGTTGGGCGCGCGGGCCGCCCGGCACGAGTGTTCGAGGTCGAGCCGCTCGGCGGCTATACCGTCGTGACTCTCGCTGCCGGGCAGGCGCGCCTGCGGGCGCTGCTGTGCGGCCAGCCGGACATCAGGCCGGATGCGATGGTGGCGATATCCTGCGAGCCGGGCAGGGTACATTATTTCGGGCAAAGCGGGGGAGCGCTGGCAAGATGACGGCGACCGCAAGCAACGAGGTTCGGGAGGAAGACATGGCGAGCGAAGGCGGGCCAAGAAACGGCTTCGAGCCGGACGTTAAAGTCCGCACCAGGGACTACAGGATCGGCTGCGTTGGCGCCGGCATGATCATGGCCGAATGTCACCTTGCCGCCTACAAGGAAGCTGGTTTTCCCGTGGTGGCGATCGCCTCCAGGACCAAGGCCAGCGCCGAGAGGGTCGCCAGGCGCTGGGAGATCCCGACCGTCCACGACACGCCGGAACAATTGATCGAGGACAAAAATGTCGAGATCATCGACCTTGCGTTTCCGCCGGACCAGCAGCCGGCGCTGATCCGCCATGCGCTGAAGCAGCAGCATATCAGGGCGATCCTGGCGCAAAAGCCGCTGGCGCTGTCGCTCGATGAAGCGGTCAAACTGCGCGACGAGGCGGCCAGGGCCGGCAAGATCCTCTCGGTCAACCAGAACATGCGCTACGACCAGTCGATGCGGGTGCTGAAGCAGATCATCGACAGCGGCGCGCTCGGTGACATCGTCTTCGCGCAGATCGACATGCATGCGATCCCGCACTGGCAGACATTCCTCGAAGACTATGACCGGCTGACGCTCGCCAATATGAGCGTCCACCATCTCGACGTGCTGCGCTTCCTGTTCGGCGATCCCGACGAGATCACGACGCTGACCCGCAAGGATCCGCGCACGCGCTTCGACCATTCGGACGGCATCACCGTCTCGACGATGCGATTTCCGTCCGGCGTGCTCGCCGTATCGCTGGAGGATGTCTGGTCCGGCCCGCGCCAGGACGGCTACAGGGACGACCAGCACATCAACTGGCGCGTCGACGGCACCAAGGGCGTCGCCAAGGGCACCATCGGCTGGCCGACAGGCTCTGCCTCGACGCTGACCTATGCCTCGACCGAGACCACCGGCGGCGAATGGGTCACTCCCAGCTGGAGCACGATGTGGTTCCCGCATGCCTTCATCGGCGTGATGGAGCAACTCCAGCATGCGGTCAAGACGGGTGAGCGGCCGGCACTTTCCGTCGCCGACAACGTCAAGACCATGGCGCTGATCGAAGCCGGCTATCGCTCGATCGACGAGCGCCGCACGGTCAAGCTGTCCGAAATCTCGATAAACCCAAGCAACTGAATCGCTTACAGGGAGGATTTCATATCATGATGCAGGCAGGTATCTTCACGGGCTATTTCCCGTACGGCCTCAAGGAAACCGCGCAGAAGATCCGTGCGCTCGATTTCAACACGGTACAGCTCGATCTGCATTTCAGGGATATCGACCTGTCGGCCGGGCAGATCACCAAGGAAAAGGCCAGGACGGTTCGCGACACCTTCCGCGACCACAACCTGCCGGTGTGCTGCGTGTCGGGCTATACCAACATCATTCATCCGGACATGGGCGAGCGCGAGAGGCGCGTCGGCTATCTCAAAGAGATCATCCGCAATGCGCGCGAATTCGGCTCGCCTTACGTGATCTCGGAAACCGGCACCTACAACACCGAATCCGACTGGGTGCACCATCCCAAGAACAAGACCGAGGAAGGTTTTGAGGAATGCCGCAAGGTTATCGCCGACCTTGCCCAGACCGCCTACGACCACGGCGCGGTGTTCCTGCTCGAAACCTATGTCAACAATGTCGTCGGCTCGGTCGAGGAGACGGTGAAGATGTTCGCGCACGTCGACCATCCCGGCCTCGGCCTGTTGATGGATCCGACCAACTATTTCGAGACCCATAACATCGACAGGATGGACCAGATCCTGAACCAGGTATTCGACACCCTGACCGACAAGATCAAAATAGCCCACGCCAAGGACGTCAAGCGCTCGGGCGGCGACAAGTCGGAGAAGCACGCCGATATCGGCGACGAGGACGCGCTGGAAAGCCACACTTTTCGCGGTGTCGGCGAGATCGAGCTGCCGGCGCCCGGCCTCGGTTCGCTGAACTACGACCTCTATCTCAAGCGGCTGTCCGAAAAGCACCCGAACATCCCGGTCATCATCGAGCACCTTTCGGAGGACGACGTGCCGCGCGCCAAGAAATTCCTCGACGAGAAATTTCGCGCCAACGGACTGTGACGGCCACAACAAAGGGAGGAAGAGAATGTTGAGATTCGTATCGAAAATCGCGGCTGCGGCGACCGTGTTCGCCGGTGTTGCACTGGCTGTACCGGCGCTGGCGCAGGATGCTCAGAAGACGTTCTACCTGCTGTCGCATGGCGGCCCGTCGGACGCCTTCTGGATCGACTGGAATGCCGGCGCGACCAAGGCCTGCGACCAGCTCAAGGTGACCTGCAAGATCTCGTTCAGCGGCGGCGACATGGCGGCGCAGAAAGAGGCCTTCAACTCCGCACTTGCCGCCAAGCCGGACGGCATCGCCACCACCTCTGCGCAGCCCGGCCTATGGACCGAGGAGGTCAAGGCAGCCAAGGCGGCTGGCATCCCGATCGTGTTCTTCAACACCGACGATCCAGCGACCGGCCGGCAGGCCTATGTCGGCGCCGACCTTAGGCAAGCCGGCGTCATCTGGGCGAAATATCTGGTCGACCACAAGTTGGTGAAGCAGGGCGACAAGGTGTTCCTGCCGGTCGAAGTGCCGGGCGCCAGCTATCAGCAACTCGAGACCGAAGGCATCGCCAGCGTCTTCGATCCGCTCGGCATCAAGTACGACGTGGTCGATTGCGGCACCGATCCGGCCGGCATCATCGCCAAGATGACCGACTACATGGTCGCCAACAATCCGCCGGCAATCATCGCGCTCGGCGATTCCGTGGCGGCCAGCGTCAAGCGGGTGTTCGACGGCGCCGGCGTGCCGGCTGGCAAGATCCCGGTCGTTGGCTGGGGCAATTCCAGGGAAACCGCCGAAGCCGTCAAGACCGGCTTCGTCAACGCGGCTGCCTGGCAATTCCCGTCGGCGCAGGGCTTCATGCCGGTGGCGCTGCTCGGGCTTGCCGCCGCGGGCGAACCGATCGGCTACGATATCCACACTTTCAGCCTCTACGACGCATCGAGCGTCGAACCGATCCTGAAACTCTACGACAAGTGATTGAAACTGACGCCCGCTGCGCAGGCGGCGGGCGCCGCCCTGAGATATGGTCCAAGCAGTCATGACTATCGCCGCAGAACAGGAAATGCCGCGCTCCAAACGCAGGTCGAGCCTGATCCGCTCGCCGCAATTCTCTTCGCTCGTCATCCTGATTGTCCTGCTGGCGGTGTTCGCGATCGCCGACGGGAACTTCCTGTCGCCGCTCAACATCTCCAACATGATGGCGTTCCTGCCCGAACTCGGCATCATCGCGCTCGGCATGACGCTGCTTCTGACGGCGGGCGAGTTCGACCTTTCGGTCGGCGCCGTGTTCGGCCTTGCGCCGGTCGTCGTCATGCTGCTGGTGCAGAACGGCGGGTTTGATATCGGCATCGCGCTGCTTGCCGGCCTGCTGCTCTGCATAGCGATCGGTGCGGTCGACGGGCTGATCGTCACCAAGATCGGCATCTCCTCGTTCCTGGTGACGCTGTCGATGCTGCTCGTCGTGCGAGGGGCTGCGCTCTACATCACGCAAGGTTTTCCGCTGAAATCCTGGGACCAGCCTGGCTTTTTCGTGACACTGCTGGCCGGCAGCTTCAATATCGGAACGTTCCGTTTCTATACCTCGCTGTGGTGGTTCATCGGCCTGTCGCTGCTGGCGATCTACGTGCTGCACTACGCCAAGCTCGGCAACTGGATCAGCGCCATCGGTTCGAACCGCAACGCTGCGGTGGCGCGCGGCGTGCCGGCCGATGCGGTCAAGGTCTGGCTGTTCATCCTGACCTCAGTGCTTGCCGGTCTTGCCGGCATGATCAGTGCGTTCCGCATCTCGGCCGCCTCGCCGGTAGCCGGTACCGGATACGAGCTCGAAGTGATTGCCATGGTGGTGGTCGGCGGCACGGCGCTGACCGGCGGGCGCGGCACCATCCTGGGTACCATCGTCGGCGCGCTGATGCTGCGCAGCATCCGCAACGGCATCGTGCTGATCGGCGTGCCCGGCCTCGCCTACAATATCTTCGTCGGCGTCATCATCCTTGCCATGCTCATCCTGCACGCTTTGCTGCAGAAGAACGCCGCCAGGAGCTGACCATGGAAGTGCTTCGGCTGCACAATCTGCAAAAATCCTTCGGCAGCGTCCGCGCGCTGAAGAGCGCCTCCTTCACCCTCAACGAGGGCGAGGTGGTGGCCTTGCTCGGCGACAACGGCGCCGGCAAATCCACTTTGATCAAGGCGATCTCCGGCGTCTTCCCCGTCGACCGCGGCGACATCTATGTGCGCGGCCTAAAAGTCTTGATCCGCTCGACGCGCGACGCCATGGATCTCAGCATTGAGACCATTCACCAGGACACGTCGCTGGCGCCGGACCTGAGCATCGCGCGCAACCTCTTTCTCGGTCGCGAGCCGGTCAATCTGAAATGGCTGGGCGTGTTCGCGCCGCTCGACCTCGCCAAATTGCGCGATGCCGCGTCGGCGCTGCTGAAGCGCGTCGGCATCTCGAAAAAACTCGACGCCGATGCGCTGGTCAGCACATTGTCGGGCGGTGAGCGCCAGTCGATCGCCATTTCGCGGGCCATGCAGTTCGCCGCCAAGGTCATCATCCTCGACGAGCCGACCAACAATCTCGGCGTCGAGGAAACGCACGGCGTGCTGCGCTTCGTCAAGGAGGTGCGCGCCGCCGGCCATTCGGTTCTGCTGATCACCCACAACATCCATCACGTCTTCCAGGTCGCCGACCGCATCATCGTCATGCGCCGCGGCGAGATCGTCGCCGAGCAGACAGTCGCTGATACCGACCTGCTGACGGTGGAGAGCATCATCACCGGCGCCGACATGTCGGCCCTGCTCAAGGAGACGAGGGCGAAGTGAAGGAACTGGCCGTCAGATGGTAGAGCTTTACGGCAAGACGCTTTCGCGCCGGCAGGTCTCGGAGCGGTCCGGCATGCTGTCGCAATTCGCCGGCGTGCGGCTGATGACGCTCGGCGACGGGGTGGAGCGCGGCATCCGCATGCTCGAATTCCGCACCGGCTCCGGCCTGCGCTTCACCGCGCTGGTCGACCGGGCGCTCGACATCGCCGATTGCGATTTTAGGGGCCAGGCGATCGGCTGGCATTCGCCGAGCGGCTTTCGCCATCCCGGCCTGCACGAATATGAAGGCGAGGAGGGGCTGGCCTGGGCGCGGTCGTTTTCCGGCCTGCTGCTGACCTGCGGCCTCGACCATATATTGTTCATGAACGAGGTCCCCGCCGACAGCTACAATTATCCGCCGAAGAAGACGGTGCGCCATTCGCTGCATGGCCGCGTCAGCACCATCCCGGCGCGATTGACCGGCTATGGCGAGACATGGGACGGCGACCGCTGCGTGATGTGGGCCGAAGGTGTCGTCCAGCAGTCGACGGTGTTCGGCGAGGATCTGCATCTGCTGCGGCGGATCGAGGCCGATGTCGGCGGCAACGAGATCCGGCTTTCGGACCGCGTCGTCAATCACGGTTTTAGCCGCACGCCGCATATGTACTTTTATCACATCAATGTCAGCCATCCGGTGCTCGACGAGGGCTCCCGCTACCTGGCGCCGATCCGCGACGTCGTCTGGGCGGGCCATGCCGGCGAGCGCTATGAAGCGCAGAAGGTCGGCTACCGCACGGCGCCGGCACCGCAACTGGGCTTCACGGAACAGGTCTGGCAGCACGAACTCGGCGCCGACGCCAACGCCGACGTGCCGGTGGCGGTGGTCAACGACCGTCTCGGCCTCGGTCTCGAAGTCGTCACGCGCAAGCACCAGTTGCCTTGCGCCTATGAGTGGCAGAATTTCCAGGCTGGGCATTATGCGCTTGGCATCGAGCCGTCGACGCATCATGTGCTGGGCAATCTGGCAGCGCGCGAGCGCGGCGAGATGATCTGGCTGGAGCACGGCGAAAGCCGTTCGTACGAAGCGGTGTTCCGGGTTCTCGACGGCGCCGGCGAGATCGCCGCCGCCGAGAGCCGGATCGCAGCGATTGCCAGGCAGCCGCGGGAGGATTATCCGCGGCCATCGGGTCATTTTCCTGTTCTCGGAGGCAGGTCGTGACAATGGCGAAGGCGGTGCGAAACACCAGTTGGAAGGCTGGCCTTGGCCGGAGTGGAGAGAGCTCGCGGCGGTTCGAAAATTGGAGGTCACAATGGCTGGCAAGGTGAAGCGCGATTACAGCCTGGTCGGCGAAAGCACGCGGATTGCGATCGAAACCGGGCTAGCCTCGGCTGAGTGGTACCATACCGATGTGCCGCGCAAGACGATGAAGGAACTGATGCAACGTTCCGACAGTCCGGCAATCCGCGACACGGCCATCTGGCTGGGCGCCATCCTGGTCTCCGCCGCCGGCGGCGTTTACTTCTGGGGCACCTGGCGGTGCGTGCCGTTCTTCTTCGTCTATGGCGTGCTCTATGCCTCGGCCAGCGACTCGCGCTGGCACGAATGCGGCCACGGCACGGCTTTCCGCACACGCTGGATGAATGATGTCGTCTACCAGATTGCCAGCTTCATGCTGATGCGCAATCCGGTGACCTGGCGCTGGAGCCATGCCAGGCATCACACCGACACCATCATCGTCGGGCGCGATGCCGAGATCGCCGTTATGCGCCCGCCGGATCTGCTGCGCACCGCACTCGCCTTCACCGGTATCCTCGACTTTCGCTATTCGCTTCCGGCACTGGCACGCCAGGCGTTCGGCAAGCTGACGCCGGACGAGAAAAGCTACGTGCCCGAGATGGAACAGCACAAGGCCGTCATCGCCGCGCGCTGCCATGTCGCCATCTACATCGCCACAATCGCGCTCGCGGTTTTCATGCAGTCGTGGATACCGCTGGTGCTGATCGGCGGGCCGCGCCTCTATGGCACCTGGCACATGGTGCTGACCGGCCTGCTGCAGCACATCGGCCTGGCCGACAATGTCATCGATCACCGGCTCAACTCCAGGACCGTCTATATGAACCCGATCAGCCGGTTCATCTACTGGAACATGAACTACCACGTCGAGCATCACATGTTCCCGATGGTGCCCTATTACGCGCTGCCCAGGCTGCACGAATTGATCAGACACGATCTGCCGGAGCCGAACCCGTCGATGTGGCATGCCTATCGCGAGGTTTGGCCGGTCCTGCTCAGGCAGCTCAAATACGAGGACTATTTCCTCAAGCGCGAGCTGCCGCCGACGGCACGGCCCTATCGTGGCGAGTTCCACGAAGTGAACATGTCGGCAGCAGCTGAATAGCACTGCGCAGCACAACAAGTCGAAACTTCGGGAGAAAGTAGGGATGGCCGATTGGGTCGAGGCGTGCGCTGTCGACGATGTCGACGAAGAGGATGTCATCCGCTTCGATCATGGCGGCCGCAGCTTCGCGATCTACCGTTCGCCGGATGACGAATTCTTCGCCACCGACGGCTTTTGCACACATGAAAAGGCGCATCTGGCCGATGGGCTTGTCATGGACGACATCATCGAATGCCCCAAGCACAATGGCCGCTTCAATTACAAGACCGGCCAGGCCAAGGGCGCGCCGGTCTGCGTCAATCTGCAGACCTTTCCGGTGAAGGTCGAAGCTGGCAAGGTGATGATTCAGATCTAAAAGCATGATTCCGAAAAGTGGGAACCGGTTTTCGGATAAGATCATGCAAATTGAAGCCTGACCGGCCTTCCATTCACGTAACATAGGGGACCAGAATCGATGAGCCGGAAAAGACCGACGGTGGCAGACCTGCGCGCCATGAAGGGCAAGCGGCAATTGACCATGCTGCGGGTGCTGACGATGGACGAGGCCGAGGCCGCCGAACGAGCCGGGGTCGACATAGTCTCGGTGCCGCCGGAACTGGTGCTCGATCCGCGATACCGCGATGCCGCACCCAGCCTGTTCACCATGCCGGGCGACAATTTCTACGAGATCGGCACAGCCGACGATTTCGTCCGCTGGGCGTTCCGGCTCTACAAGGCGAGCGCCGACGCGGTTTATTGCAGCGCCGGCTTTGCCACTGTCAAACGGCTGGCCGATGACAATATCCCGGTCATCGGCCATGTCGGCCTGATCCCGTCGCGCGCCACCTGGACCGGCGGCTTCAAGGCTGTCGGCAAGACCGCCGACAGCGCCATGCAGATTTTCGACGCAGTCAAGCAATACGAAGCGGCCGGCGCGATCGGCGCCGAGATCGAAGTCGTGCCGGTCGAGGTGGCCAAGGCGATTTCGGAACGCACTTCGCTGATCATGCTGTCGATGGGGGCCGGCACCGGCTGCGACGCGCAATATCTGTTCGCCGACGATATCCTTGGCCAGAACCGTGGCCACATGCCGCGCCATTCCAAGGTCTATCGCAATTTCGCCGCCGAATATGACCGCCTGCAGGCGGAACGCATCGCTGCTTTTTCCGAATATGTCGCCGACGTCAACAGCCTGGCCTATCCCGAAGACAAGCATGTGGTGCATATGGACCCGGATCAGCTCGGTCAGTTCATGGAGAAGATCGACGCCGGATGAGACGCTCCGGCCAGGACCTGCTGTGACCTTCTCCCACAACAAGGGGAGAAGGAAAGGGCGCTGCTCGCTACACCGGCCGATATATTCTCTGCCGTGACTGGTCGCGCTACGACACAAAAGTTTGTTGGGCCAAGTCTGGACGTCGCCGCCCAAATGCTGTTCAAACCGGTGCGTCATCGATTTGCCGGACAATCGCCTGGTCCCAGTGGCGCGGGAAACCTTTCGTACAGTTCTGCGCATGACCGCCATTCCCGAAAACAAAGCCTTGCCCGAAACCGCGACGGCGGCGCGGCAGGCGCGGCGGGTGGCGCTGATCGTCGCCGTCGCCTTCTTCATGCAGCTTCTGGATTCGACGATCATCTCGACATCGCTGCCGCAGATGGGAGAATCCTTCGGCGTGCCGGCAGTGGCGATGAGCATCGGCATCACCGTCTACATGCTAACCATGGCGGTGTTCGTGCCGCTGTCCGGCTGGCTCGCCGACCGCTTCGGCGCGCGCAACATCTTCCTCGTGGCGATCGCCCTGTTCACGCTGGCCTCGATCGCCTGCGGCATCTCGCAGAACCTGACCCAGTTCGTCGCCGCGCGTGCCGTGCAGGGCCTGGGCAGTGCGCTGATGACACCGGTCGGCCGCATCCTGGTGCTGCGCAACGCCTCGAAGTCCGAGCTTCTCAACGCCACCGCGCTGATCACATGGCCGGCGCTGTTTGCGCCGGTGATCGGGCCGGTGCTTGGCGGATTCATCACCACCTATCTTTCCTGGCACTGGAATTTCTTCATCAACATTCCGCTCGGCGCGGCCGGCCTGGCGCTGGTCGCCCGCTTCATTCCCGGCGACCGCGCTTCCGAAACCAGGCCGCTCGACTGGCGGGGCTTCCTTGTGACCTCGGCCGCGCTCGCCTCAATGCTCTACGGCCTCGAACGCATCGCCCATCCGCAAGACGGCGCCTTGCCGACCGTGGCGCTGCTTGGCGCCGGCGTCCCGATCGGCTGGCTGGCCGTGCGGCACCTGGCGCGCGCCAAAAATCCGCTGCTCGACCTTGCGGCATTCAAGGTGCAGACTTTCGCCATATCGACGCTGTCGGCCGGCACCATTTTCCGGGTCTCCATCAACGCCACGCCGTTCCTGCTGCCGCTGCTGTTCCAGGTCGGGTTCGGCCTGAGACCCGTCGATGCCGGCATGCTGATCCTGGCTTATTTCCTCGGCAATCTCGGCATGAAGACGGTGACGACGCCGACGCTGAAGCGCTTCGGTTTCCGTTCGGTGCTGGTCGTCAACGGCGTGATCGCATCGCTGTCGATCATGGCCTGCGCCGCGATATCGCCGCAGACACCGCAAGCGCTGGTAGTGGCGCTGATGCTGATTGCCGGATTGACGCGGTCGATGCAGTTCACCGCGCTCAACACGCTGGCCTTCGCCGATATCGCTTCGGCGCAGCGCAGCTCGGCGGCGACGCTGTCCAGCATGCTGCAGCAGGTGGCGATGCTGTTCGGCGTGGCGGTCGCCGCGGCGCTGCTCAACCTGTCGCAGATCGCCAGGGCCGGGGCGGCGCCCGACCTGGTCGACTTCCGCCTCGCCTTCCTGGCGATCGGGGCCATCGGGCTCGTGGCCTCGTTCCGCTTCCTGGCGCTGCCGCGGGCCGCCGGCGCCGAAGTTTCGGGCCATCGGGCATGACCTTCTCCCACAAGGGTGTTTGGAAGGGGGGCAGCGCGTCACACCGGCCGATATACCTTCTCCGCTGTGTTCCAAAAAATGTCCGCCTCTGCGGCGGCACCATGCTTGGCTACTGCCTGCCGGTGCGCCTCGATCAGTTCGGCGTGGCTGGTCCATAGCTTTTCGATCGGGAAGTTGGAGCCGAACATTAGACGGTCGCTGCCGAGGATGTCGATTGCGTTGTCGACGATGTAGGCGATCAGCGCCGGGTCGTTGCGGTGGACGAAGGTGCCGAGGCCGGACAGCTTGGCGTAGAGGTTTGGCGCTGCTGAAAGCGAGCGCAGGCCGGCCTTCCAGGCTTGCGTGGTTTCCTCCGACATGTCGGTCAGCATGCCGGCATGGGTGAGGATGAAGTTGGTCTCGGGATTTTCGCCGACAAGCGTCAGCCCGTCCTTCATCTGGGCCGGGAAAAGCTGCAGATCGAAGGACAGGCCATAGTCCTTCAGCCGCGCCACATTGGCCCGCACCTTCGGGTCGACGACCTGATCGGCGGACGCGGCAAAGCGGAAGGCCGGCGTTTCGTGCCAGTGCAATTGCATGCGCACGCCGCGCAGCAGGGGGTACTTGATCAGTCGGTCGATCTGATGGCGTACATCGTCCACCATCATGTCGGCATAGCCGACGATGGCGTGCGGGCAACCGGTTTCGTTAGCCGTCGTCTGCAGGAAGGCGACTTCTTTCTCGAAATCCTCCTTGGCCCAGTTGGTCTGGACGTAGACCGCCTTCTCGACGCCAGAGCCTTGCTGGTCGGCGAGGAATTCCTCGATCGGGTAGTCGCGGCGGATCGGCTCGTAGGGCCCAAAAATGCGCGGCACCATCGGCCCGCGTAGCCAGGGCTGGTCCTCTCGGCGCCAGATGTGGAAATGCGCGTCTATCGCCTTCTGCATCATGAAACCCTTTTCCAGATTGCTGCCGCCGCCGGAGCTGGGCGGGCGAGCGACAGGATGAAATCGCTGAGACCGGCGATCGAAGAACCGTCGACCAGATCGTCGAGCACCGGCAGGATGGCGCGAAGTGCTGCCGTCGCCGGCCGGAAACGCGGATCGCCGGCCAGCGGCGTCGCCAGCGACAGGCGGAAGGCGCGGGCGCTCAGCCGGCGCATCGCCATTTCCAGCTCGGCATGATCGCCGCGCTCCAGCGCGTCGGACAGGATGATGACCGCCGCCCCGCGGGCGAATGCGGAAAAGCGCGGCACCGACAGGAAGGCGAGCAGCGTCGGTCCCATGCGGGTGCCGCCATCCCAGTCGTCGACCAATGCTGCCACGCGGGCGAGCGCCTGGTCGCGGTCGCGAATGCGCAGCGCCGCGGTGATGCGGGTCAGCCGCGTGCCGAAGGTGAAAATTTCGGCCCGGTCCGCGCCTTGCACCGCTGCATGCGCCAGCTTGAGATAGTCCGATGTGTAGAGCTTCATCGAGCCGGACACGTCGATCAGCAGCAAAAGCTTGCGCGGCACGGTCTGCCGGCGGCGCAGCAGCGGCGACGGTATATCGCCGTCGGCACTAACGCTTTCGCGCAGTGAGCGGCGCAGATCGAGCTTGCCGCGCGCGTGCGTGCGCACAGTGCGGAAGGAGCGGCGGGCGGGCAGGGCGGTAGCGAGCTTGCGGCGGAAAGCGGCAAGCTCGTCGCCGTCGCGCTCGAAGACGCGGGCGCTCAACTGTTCGGCGCCGGACGATAGCGCACCACCTTCCTCCTGGCGCGCCACCTCGTTCTCCTCGTCGCTGGCGCCGCCGTCATCCTTGATGCGGGTTTCCTCGTCGGCCTCGCCTTCGACTACGGCAACCGTGTTGCCGTAGAAATAGCTTTGGAAATGCGCCTCGAATTCGTCGCGGCGGTCGGGCGGCGGCGCCAGCGTGGCAAGGGCGGCCTCGTGGATATCGGCCATTGAGCGGGGCCCGAGCAGCGTCACCGCCTGCATGAAGCCTGACACCTGCTCGGGCGCCACCGGAAAGCCGTAGCGGCGCAGCAGCCGGCCAAAACCGAGGAGAGGTGCTGCGGCGCGGGGCAAGCTTTCTTTCCGCATCATTCCTTCGCGGGCGCTGTCCCGCCATCGGTGTGGTCGATCCGTATTCGGCCGCCCCGCCGTGAACGGGGAGAAGGGATCGTTGACGTCGCGTGTCACGCCAATGCCTCCTCGACGATCCGGCCAAGCTCGGGGGCGATGTAGGACAGGTCCTCCTCGTCCTTGATCAGCACGCCGATGGCGCGGCGGAACGCTTCCGGCCACGGGCTGCCGCCCTTTTCGAGGATCGTCGCGGCGTTCGCCCATTCGACCGCTTCGGCGATGCCCGGCGGCTTGGCCAGCGGGCGGGCGCGGATGTCGCGCACGGCCATAGCCACGGCGCGCGCCGTGGCGTTGGCGACGCCGCCGGCGCGCAGCATGATGATTTCGGCCTCGCGCTCGGCGTCGGGATAGGTGATCCAGTGGTAGACGCAGCGCCGCCGCAGCGCCTCCGCCAGTTCGCGGGTGCGGTTCGAGGTCAGGACGACGATCGGCTGGGCTTTGGCGCGGATGGTGCCGCGCTCGGGAATGCTGATCTGGAAGTCGGACAGGAATTCCAGCAGCAGCGCTTCGAACTCATGGTCGGAACGGTCGATCTCGTCGACCAGCAGCACGCGCTTTTCCGGCGCCTTCAGCACCTGCAGCAGCGGCCGCGCGATCAAAAAGCGGTCGTCATAGATGTCGACCTCATGCTCGCCGGCATGGCGGATGGCGAGCAACTGGCGCTGGTAGTTCCATTCGTAGAGCGCGTGTGCTGCGTCGATGCCTTCGTAGCATTGCAGCCGCACCAGGTCGCGCCCGAGCAGTTCGGCTATCGCCTTGGCCGCTTCGGTCTTGCCGACGCCCGGCGCGCCTTCGAGCAGCAGCGGCTTGCCCAGCCGGATCGCCAGGAAAATGGCGGTGGCCAGGCTTTCATCGGCCAGATAGCGCGAGGCGGCGAGACGCGATGCCACCGCCTCCGGCGAGATCACGACAGTGTCGGCGCTTCTAGCCCGGGCGCTTCTTTTGGGCATTTCCAGCACTCAGTTCGAGGCTTGCGCCTTCAGCGCCCGCAGGATGCGTTCCGGCGTGATCGGCAGCGTGTCGATGCGCACGCCGACGGCGTCGAAGACCGCGTTGGCGACCGCCGGGATTTGCGGGTTGGCGCACATTTCGCCCGGCCCCTTGGCGCCGTACGGCCCGTCGGCCGAGGGCCTCTCCAGCACGATGATCTCGGTTTTCGCAAGATCGCCTGGTCCCGGCATCAGATATTGGTTGAAGTCGATGCCGCCATGATCGCGGTCGGGGTAATAGGGTTCCGTCGTCTCGTAGAGCGCGTGGCTGATGCCCATCCACGAGCCGCCGACGAGCTGCTGCTCGACCATTTTCGGGTTCAGCGCGCGGCCGATCTCGAAGACATTCTTCACCGTCAGCACGGTGACCTCGCCGGTCTCGTCGTCGACCTCGACCTCGGCCACGGTGCAGGCATGGGCGTAGCAGGTCGACGGTTTCATCGCGCCAGTCTCCTTCTCCGGATAAGAGCGCGGGATGAGAAACATGCCGCGGCCGGAAATCGAGCGGCCGCGCTTGAAATGCGCCGACAGCGCGACATCGAAGATCGAGATCGATCTTTGCGGCGCACCCTTGACCAGGATGTTGCCCTGGCCGTCGGTCTCGAGGTCCGAGGCGTTCACTTCCAGTTCCTCGGCCGCCACTTCCAGCATCACCTGGCGGGCTTCCCTGGCCGCCTGGATGACGGCGTTGCCGGCGCGATGTGTGCCGCGCGAGGCGAAGGTGCCCATGCAGTGCGGGCCGGTGTCGGTGTCGGCGGTGTCGACAACAACGCGGTCGGTCGGCACGCCGATCGTCTCGGCACAGATCTGCGCCATGATCTGCTTCATCCCCTGGCCGAGATCGACGCTCGACAGCGTCACCATGAAATTGCCGGTCGGCGTCGAATGGACCAGCGCCTGGGTTGGATCGCCGCCGAGGTTCATGCCTGTCGGATAGTTGATCGCGGCGACGCCGCGCCCGCGCCTGATCGCCATTTCAAGCTCCCTTCGCGTAGGACGACATCGCCATGAATTTTTCCGCCACCGGCCAGTTGGCGGCGCGCGAGGCTTCCTGCATGCACTCGATCAGAGCCGCGCCCTCGGTCGGCTGGCGGTGCGCCTTCATGTCGCCGTCGCGGTAGGCGTTGATGAAGCGGAATTCTAGCGGGTCCATGCCGATCAGCCGGGCGAGCTTGTCCATCTGCACCTCAAGCGCGAAATCGCCGATGGTGACGCCGAAGCCGCGCATGGCGGAGGAGGGAGTGCGGTTGGTGTAGACGCAGTAGGTGTCGATCCAGACATTCGGGATGGTGTAAGGGCCGGGATAGTGGCCGGCGCCCTTCTGCGCGCCATAGGGCGAATGGCGCGAATAGGCCCCGGCATCGGTGTAGCCGGTGACTTTTCTGGCGACGATGCGGCCATCCTTCATGACGCCGTCCTTGATGACGACCTTTTCGGCGGCGCGCGGCGAGGAAATCTGCATCTCCTCCTCGCGGCTGTAGATGAAGGAGACCGGCCGCCCGGTCAGCTTGGCGCCGAGGATGGCGATCGGCTCGACGATGACGTCGACCTTGCCGCCAAAGCCGCCGCCGACGGTGCCGCCGACGAAATGCAGTCTGTTGCCCGGCATCTGCAGGATGATCGAGGCGTTGTCGAGGGTGAAGAACATCGCCTGCGTATTGGTGTAGCAGGTGAAGCGGTCGTCGCCCTCCGGCGCGACGATGCAGCCGGTCGTCTCGGTCGGCGCGTGCTCGATCGGCGACGATTGATAGGTCTGTTCGAGCACGTGATCGGCGCCGGCAAAACCGGCCTCGACATCGCCGAAGCGCACCTTGCGGCATTCGCCGCTGTCATAGAGGTAATAGTTCCGGCCGTGGTATTCGTTGACAACAGGCGCGCCGGGCTTCAGCGCTTCTTCCATGTCGAAGACGGCCGGCAGCACCTCGTAGTCGACCTTGACCTTGGCCGCCGCTTCCTGGGCGGCACGCTCGGTCTCGGCCAGCACCGCCACCACGGCTTCTCCCTTCCAGCGCACCTTGCCGTCGGCCAGCACCGTCTCGTCCTCCGGGCCGATCTGGATCAGGATCAGGATGGTGTAGACATTGTGCGGCACGTCCTTGGCGGTCAGGATTTTCACCACGCCCGGATGCTTTTCCGCCTCTGAAGTGTCGATGCTGCGGATGCGGGCGTGATGATGCGGGCTGCGCACCATCTTCAGATGCAGCATGCCTGGAAAATTGCGGTCGGCGAAATAGGCGGTCTTGCCGGTGACGTGACCGGGCGAATCGGAGCGCGGCCGTGGTTGGCCGATCTCGTGCAGATCGTCCGTGCGCTGGTCGGCGAAATAGCTCTTGCGGAGTTCCATTTTTTCGACTCCCCTCAAGCTGCATTCTGCGAATTGGATCGCGCGGCGGTCAGCACCGCCTGGATGATCGGCTCGTAGCCGGTGCAGCGGCAGATATTGCCCGACAGCGCCTCGACCACCTCGTCGCGGCTGGGGTCCGGCGTGTGGTCGAGCAGAACCTTGGCGGCCATGATCATGCCCGGCGTGCAGAAGCCGCATTGCGTGGCGAAGGCGTCGAGGAAGGCGCGCTGCAAGGGATGCAGCACGCCGCTTTGCGAAAGCCCCGATGTCGTGGTGATCGCCGCACCGTTGCAGGTTTCGGCGAGTGTCAGGCAGGACAGCCGAAGCTCGCCGTCGATGATGACCGAGCAGGCGCCGCATGTGCCCTGATGGCAGCCGCCCTTTGGCGAGGTGTCGCCGATCTTGTCGCGCAGCGCATTGAGCAGCGTCGTGCCGCTGTCGATGAATTCGGCCTTCTCCGCGCCGTTGAGCGTGAACTGAACGGGGATCTTTGCCATCTTTTACTCCTTGCGCCGCAGCCAGGCGGAGATGCGCGCCGTCGGCTTTCAGGCGAGCAAAAGCCGGCCGAGATGGACCGGCAGGACTTCGTTGCGATACCAGGCACTGGCGATCGGATCGGTAATCGGCGAGGTGCCGTCGTTCGCGACGGCCAGCGCCGGCGCGATGCCGTCGCTCGTGAGTTTCCTGCCGAGCAGCGCCTTCTCCGCCGCCTTGGCGCGCATCGGCCGGTCGGCCATGCAGCCAAGCGCGATGTGCGCCGATGACACGGTTCCGTCCGGCGTTCGTTCCAGCACGGCGGCGATGCTTAGCACCGAGACGCCCTTCGGCTTGACCCGCGATATTTTCAGGAAGCGAAAGCCGCCTTCCAGTGGCAAGCTGAAGCCGACCGAAGTGACGATGGCGTGATTGTCTTCGCGTTTTGCCAGGAAGGTTTCGATCGGCACCTCGCCGTCATCGGTGCCGACGGTTGCGCCCAATGCCAGCAGCGCGACGGTGAAATCGCCATAGGGCGCCGGGGCGAAGAGATTGCCGCCGACGGTCGCCATGTTGCGGATCGCCGGGCCGCCGACGGCGCGTGCGGCGCGGGCAAGGGAAGACAGATCCGGGTGACGGGCGATCGCCGCCATGGTCACCGAAGCGCCGATGCGGACCTCCCTGCCGGAAACGGTGATGGCCGACAGCACCGGTTCGGTCGACCTGATGAGGCCGGAGACCGAAACGTCGCCTTCATTGGCGGCGCGCACCACCAGCGTGCCGCCGCCGAGATAGCGGGTGCCGGCGGCTTTCAGCGCCGCATTGGCGTCCTTGACCGTCGAGAAAGTCTGCAGTGCAAGCGCCATGGAACGCTCCTTTTTTGTGAGCCCCATTCAGCTCAACCCTGGCCGGCGAAATGGGTCTTCAGGGCGTTAAAGCCGCCCTGGAAGACATTGGCGCCCATGCCGTCGGCCAGCTTGTCGGCTTCCTCTGGAGCCGCGTCGAAGCTGGCGGTCCATTCGGCATAGGTGCGGTCGCCATCGGTCACCCGGCGCAGCTGCAGCGTCGCCTGGTGGTTGGTCAGCGGCTGCGGCGTCTCCAGGATGGAGTAGCTGACGAGGAAATTATCGTCGGAGAAGTCGAGCAGCTTCTCGCGGATGCGGGCGCCGCTGGCGAGCTGAAAGTTGCGCACGCAGCCGACCGTGCCGGCGTCCTTGCCGTCCTCGATATGGCTTTCGACCATGCGCGGGTGCCAGTTCGGCAGCCCGTTGAAGTCGCGTATGCGCGCCCAGACCTTTTCGACCGGTGCGTCGATGACGCTGGAGACGGTGACTTTCGCCATATGATGCTTCCCTTGCAGATAGCTGTGTCGCGAGGGTAGGGCGGCGAGCCCGGCAGCACTTATCAATGCGTCTTGAACGCCTATCAATAAGTCTGAAAAAAACCGGCAATCTGAAAAAAACGGGCAGTGTGAAAATGGCTCAGGAAATGGCCCGCGCCGCCTCGCGATAGAGTGTCGGGGGAACGCCGACATGGTCGCGGAAGAAACGCGAGAAATTGCCCTGCGTGGTGAAGCCGAGATTGCAGGCGACCGAGATCAGCGGTTCCCGCGACCACTGCAACTGCCGCACCGCTTCCTCCATGCGCAGCGTGTTCCAGTAGACATTGGGCGTCAGATTGGTCTGCTCCTTGAACAGCGCGAAGAAATGCGGCCGCGACAGGCCGACGCTACGCGCCACCTCGTCGAAGCAGATGCGTTCGCAGACATTGGCCTTCATCAGCTGGATCGCCTTGCGGACACGGAAATCCTGCACGCTGTGGACGCGGGCGCGCGCCACTTGTGGCGCCGAGGCGTCGGCGGCGTCGAGCACGCTGTCGATGAAGCGCTCGATCTCGTAATTGGCGATGTCGTCGATGCTCTCATTGTCGCTGAGATGATCGAGAAGATTGGCTGCCGCCTTGTGCAGCCACGGCTCCAGCGTGATCGCCGGTGCCGAAAACAGCGGCGCGGTCGACGGCAGGTCGCGGCGCCGGCGCGCCCAGTCCGGATCGATGTAGAAGGCGAGGAACAGGCCGGGCCGGCCGTCGCGGGACAAAGCGTGGCTGTGCGGCTGGAAGGAATTGATGCCGGCGGCGGTGCCGGGCCCAAGCCGCACCGTCTCGCGGCCGATGGTCATCTCGCCGGCCGTGCCTTCCAGCCAGATGATGATATGCGCCTCGACATGGGCATGGGTGACGAAGTCGCTGGCGACGTTCAGGACAGAAACATGTCCGAACCGGCCCCAGTAGAGCCTGATCGCTTCCGTCATGGGTATATCCTCCCGCAGGCGCTGGCCTCCCTTCGCCTGCAATCGGGATAGTGCGGCTCAGTCCGGGCCTGCGTCAAGGCGCATGTGCGCGCCTGGCGCCGGCCGCGCGGCGTGCCGGCCGATTTTCAGACTGAGCGATAGCAACGACAACGAATTGCGCTTCTGTCGCCGGCCAACGTATTTACCTGCCGCAGCGGTTGTATCCATGGAGAACGCAATGACTTGCCAGCCGCGCTGACCGGAATCGCTGGCTCACCCTCGCCATCCGGCCATGGAGGTGGCGGCCAACAGGGCAAAGCAGCACAAGAGATGAGGAGCTTTGAATGACACTGGACTTGGAAACCTCTCGCCTGCGACTATCAAGGGTTCAACCTGAAGATTGGGAGCCCTATTATCCGATCTTTTCAGCCCCGGAGACATCGCGGTTTTCCGATTTTCCACGCAAGCCTACCGAGAAGCGGACAAGAGGGTTCGTGAACTGGATGGTCCGCGTTTCCCAGCAATCCAAGGGATTCGGCTGGATGGTGCGTGATCGCGGTACTGGGGTTCTCTTGGGCTGTATCCGCCTGAATTCGATCGACAAGCCAGCGTCGCTGGCGATCATCGGTTACGAGTTCGGTAAGTCCTTCTGGGGGACAGGATACGCCACCGAAGCATTGATCGCTGTCACCATACACTGCCATGAGGCCATGAAGCTTTATCGGCTGGAGGCTTGGACAGTTGAGGGTAACCCGGCCTCGGATCGCGTGCTCACAAAAGCGGGGTATCGGCACGAGGGAACACAGCGAAAGAAAATGGTCATAGGCAAGCGGCGCTTCGATCGGCGGCTATTTGGACGACTGGCCGATGATTGAAGTGGGGAAACCGGACGTGAAATCGCAGTCGCATTCTGGTTAACTGAGTCCTCGCCCTCCTTCTTTCCTTTAGCGTCTGAGCGAGCCATGTCGATTTCCGATGCTATCTACGGTCCCTTCGAAAATTTGATCCGGCCACTCGATATTCCCTACCGGCCGCTGCCCTCCAAGGGGCCCGTAACCGTCCTTCTGCACTTCATCTCGATGTTCCGTGGCGTGCTGATCGCGCTCGCACTTTCGTCCATGACAATCGAGGCTATCAACCTGACCATCGTCTGGGGGCTTTCGGTCATCGTCGATGGCGTATCGCAGAAGGGCGCATCCGCCTTCTTGCACAGCGAATGGCCACTCCTGACTTTTCTCGGGCTCCTGATATTTCCGGCCATGCCAGTCGCCTCGTTCCTTCTAAACACACTCAATTCGCATACGCTCGGCGTCGGCATGCCGGCCGCTATCCAGTGGCAGGGTCACAAGGCGGTCGAGCGGCAGGATCTGGCGTTTTTCCACGACCTTTTTGCCGGACAGGTCGCATCGCGCCTGTCACAGGTAGCATCGGCCGTCCAGCAGCAGATCATCGCCGCCTTCCAGTCCATTCCGCGCTTCTTGTTGCAGATGGTCGGCTCCGTGGTTCTGCTCAGCGCGTTATCCTGGCAGCTCGCCCTGCCGGTCGTCGTCTGGATTGCGCTTAATGTGGCGCTCGCCATCAGGATGGCGCCGATATTCGTCGAACGCTCGCGCAGCACCGCCAAGCAGCGCAGCCTAGTGGCCGGCGCCATCACCGACCTCTACACCAATATGCAAATGATCAAGCAATTCGCGGCCGAAGACAGCGAGGCTGGCGCAATCCGTCGCATCATTCAGAAGACCATACAGACGCAGCACAGGGAACAACGCATCTACCGCACGTCGGAACTGACTGTCGTGGCGCTTAACATGGCACTCTGGCTAGCGATGCTTTCGATTGGCTTTTCGGGCCTCGTCCACGCCTTTCTCACAGTCGGCGAGTTCGTCGGCGCGGTCTATATTCTGCAACGGCTGTCTGGTCACACCTTCACGTTCCTGCAGATGGGCCAGCAGATCTTTCAGGCAATCGGAACGATCAAAGACGCGATGCCCGTGATGACGACGCCGCCCACCATCACAGATCGGCCTGACGCGGCGAGCCTCACGGTCAATAGCGGCGAAATTCGTTTCCAAGACGTCTGCTTCGCATACAAGTCCGGGAAGCATGTCATCGATAATCTGTCGCTAACGGTTCGGCCCGGCGAGAAGGTGGGGCTGGTCGGCCTCTCCGGGGCGGGCAAGACTACGCTGGTGAGTCTGCTGCTACGCTTCTACGACATCAGGGACGGCGCGATCCTGATCGACGGGCAGGATATCCGCACGGTCACACAGACGAGCCTGCGACAGTCGGTCGGAGTCATCGCCCAGGACGTTTCGCTGCTGCACCGTTCGGTCGGCGACAATATCCGCTACGGCCGACCGAAGGCGACGCAGGACGAGATCGAACAGGCGGCGAAGACGGCAAGAGCCGATGCATTCATTGTCGATCTTGCCGACGGCGAAGGCCGCAAGGGCTATGACGCCTTCGTTGGGGATCGTGGCATCAAGCTCTCCGGCGGTCAGCGCCAGCGTATCGCCATCGCGCGCGTCTTGCTGAAGGACGCGCCGATCCTTGTGCTTGACGAAGCGACCTCCGCCCTGGACAGCGAATCCGAGGCGGTCATCCAAGAAAAACTCAATTTCGTGATGGAGGGGAAGACGGTGATTGCCATCGCACATCGCCTTTCGACCATTGCCATGATGGACCGGATAGTCGTGCTCGATCAGGGCCGCATCGTGGAAGAAGGCAGGCCCGGCGAACTGGTCGAACAGGATGGCTTGTTTGCCCGCCTGTGGAAACGCCAGACAGGCGGCTTCATTCCCGATGAATTAGCATAGCCTCGTCGGGTGACGAACACGTTTGCAAGGTCGCGAAAGCGCCATTCTGGCACTCAAGTGGCAGGGCAGCTATAACACCACAGCCGGAGAAGAGGTGAAATGACAGCTCCCTGTCTCACTCGTTGCGCCGGAAATTGCGGAGCCGGTCGAACAGGACCGCCATCAGAATGGCACCGCCGATGAACACCCCCTGCCAGAAGGCGTTGATGCCGAGCAGGCCAAGGCTGTTGCGGATCACTTCGATCAGCGCCGCGCCGACGACGGCGCCAAAGGCCGTGCCCATGCCGCCGGCCAGGTTGGCGCCGCCGATGACGGTGGCGGCGATGACCTGAAGCTCCATACCGTTGCCGAGATTGGTGGTGACGGCGCCCAGCCAGCCGGTCTGGATGATGCCGGCAAGGCCCGCTGCCAGCGCCGAGATCATGTAGACAGCGACCTTGATCTGGCGCACCGGAACGCCGGTCAGCGTCGCCGCATGCTCGTTGCCGCCGATGGCGAAGATGTGCCGGCCGAATTTCGTCCAGCGCAGGACGAAGCCGGTGATCAGCGCCAGCACGATCATGTAGAGCACCGGATTGGCGATGCCGAACACAAAGGCGCCGCCGCCCAGCGCCAGAAGCTTGTCGTGGTCGGGCCCGAACTGGAAGACGACGGTGTTGTTGGAGGCGACCATGGCGAGGCTACGCGCGATCGACAGCATGCCGAGCGTCACCACGAAGGGCGGAAACCCGAGATAGGCGATCAGGATGCCGTTGAAGGCGCCGATGATCAGCGCCGTCGCGATCGCAGCGGCAATGCCGACCTCGATGCCGTAGCCGGCATGCATGGTCACGGCGAGCACCATCGAACACAGGCAAAGCACCGAGCCGACCGACAGGTCGATGCCGCCGGTGATGATGACGAAGGTCATTCCGAGCGCGACGATGGCGACGAAGGTGATGTTGCGGGTGATGTTGTAGAGGTTCTTCGTCGTGGCGAAGGAATCGGTGGCGACGGACAGGAACAGGCAGGCGAGGATGACCGCGATCACCACCCAGAAGGTCTGGCTGGCAAACACCCTGGTCAGCAAAGTGTGCTGTTTCTGCGCGATCGTCTGGTCAAGAGTTACTGCCATCGTCGACCTTTATCTGCTTGCGTGGTGGAACCGGCTGGCATCAAACCTGTTCGATGGCGCCGGTGATGAGCCCGGTGACTTCCTCGGGCGAACTCGACGCGATCGTCTTGTCGGCGACCTTGCGGCCGCGCCGCATGACGATGACGCGGTCGGCAACGTCAAAGACGTCGGGCATGCGGTGGCTGATCAGCACGACGGCAATGCCCTGGTCGCGCAAATGGCGGATCAGGTTCAGCACCTCGGCGACCTGCCGGACCGAGATCGCCGCCGTCGGCTCGTCCATCAGCACGATCTTGGCCTGCGAAAGCATGGTGCGGGCGATCGCCACCGCCTGGCGCTGGCCGCCCGACATCTGCTTGACCAGATCGCGCGGGCGGGTTTCGGATTTCAGCCCGGCAAAGATCTGGCCGGCGCGCTTGTACATCGCGGCGTAGTCGAGGATGCGAAACGGCCCGACACCGCGGCGCAGCTCGCGGCCGAGATAGACATTGGCGGCGGCCGTCAGATTGTTGCACAACGCCAGATCCTGATGGACGATCTCGATGCCGTGCTGGCGCGCCTCCACCGGCTTGTGCAGGATCAGCTCCTTGCCGTCCATCTGCATCGTGCCATGGCTTGGGCGGAAGTTGCCGGCGATCATCTTGACCAGCGTCGACTTGCCGGCGCCGTTGTCGCCCATCAGCCCGACCACCTGTCCGGCCTCGATCGACAGCGAAACGTCGTTGACGGCCTGGATGGCGCCGAAATGTTTTGAGATGTTGGCGAGTTCGAGAACCGGCACCAGTCTGCTTCCTCCGTGCTTTCGGCCTGCGATCCTGTCGCGGCCTCGCTCTTCCCAGCTCCTCCCGGGAACCGCGCTTTCGCCCATTTACGCATATGCCCCCTTGCCGTCAACAGCGGCTTCTTTCGAAAAATCCGTTTTGTAGGACAAATAGCAATTGACGTCCGTCGCAAGCCGATATTAGCTAGGCGTCGGAGGAGATTATGCCGATCTCCTGCCCCGGCTCGCCGGGGCTGAGCAGGCGGAGGTTTATCGGTCGAGGATCTGGCAGCGTCCCTATCGCGCTGGTCTGCAACCGCATATGGAAATACTTATCGGCCCGGCTTGACGACACGAGCGCTCGCGAAACGAACCTCTGTCATCGCGCATCCGGGCTGGTCTGTGTGGCGGGCACGCCGTGTCCGTCTGTTTCAAGGGAGGACTGAAATGAGGAAATCACTATTGCTCGCTGCCGTCGCCATGCTGGCGTTGGGCGCCGGGCCGGCCATGGCCAAGAAACAGCTCGTCATCGTGGTCAAGGGGCTCGACAATCCGTTCTTCGAGGCCATCAACCAGGGTTGCCAGAAATGGAACAAGGAAAACGCCGACTCGGAGTATGAGTGCTTCTACACCGGTCCGGCATCGACCTCGGACGAAGCCGGCGAAGCCCAGATCGTCCAGGACATGCTGAGCAAGCCGGACACGGTGGCGATGGCGATTTCGCCGTCCAACGCACCGCTGATCGCGCAGACGATCAAGAGCGCCAATCCGTCGATCCCGATCATGACGCTCGACGCCGACCTCAGCAAGGAAGATGCGGCGCTGCGCAAGACCTATCTCGGCACCGACAACTACCTGATGGGCTACAAGATCGGCGAGTACATCAAGAAGGCCAAGCCCGACGGTGGCAAGATCTGCACCATCCAGGGCAATCCCGCGGCCGACAACATCCTGCGCCGCGCCCAGGGCATGCGTGACGCGCTTACAGGCCAGAAGGATCTCCCGGCGCTCGCCGGCGAGGGCGGCTGGACCGAGGTCGCCGGCTGCCCGGTGTTCACCAATGACGACGGTGCCAAGGGCGTGCAGGCGATGACCGATATCCTCGCCGCAAATCCCGATCTCGACGCCTTCGGCATCATGGGCGGCTGGCCGCTGTTCGGTGCGCCGCAGCCCTATCGCGACCTGTTCAAGCCGATGGCCGACAAGATCGCCAAGAACGAGTTCGTCATCGGCGCCGCCGATACGATCGGTGAGGAAGTGGCCATTGCCAAGGAGGGCCTGGTGACCGCATTGGTCGGCCAGCGGCCGTTCGAGATGGGCTACAAGGCGCCCTCGGTGATGATCGACCTGGTCGAAGGCAAGCCCGTCGCCGATCCGGTCTTCACCGGTCTCGACGAGTGCACCAAGGATACGGTCGATACCTGCATCCAGAAGTAGGTTCGCATTTTCGGGGCGTCCGCTCGACGGGCGCCCCGTCACGCCGGTTCACGAAAATCTACGAGGTGACGTGGCTGGGGCGAACCGCTCCTGCTTTGCCGCGCCTTGAGTTCAGCCTGTGCCGGGGAACATGGATGTCGGACGCCAGATCGAAAAAGCGACTTATCACGGTCAAGGGACGGGCTACGGTCAAGGCACGGGCCAAGGTCAAGGCACGGGCCAAGGTCAAGCCGCCGGTCGCCCGCCCGGCCGGCGCCCGCCGGACCGACGCGGCGCTGATCCCCGGATCGAGCGTGCATGCGTCGCTGGCCAACGAGATCGGCCTCAGGATCGTGCGCGGCGACTATCCGCCGGGAACCATCCTGCCCAACGAGGCCAAATGGTCGGAGACTTTCGACGTCAGCCGCTCGGCGGTGCGCGAAGCGATCAAGATGCTGATGGCCAAGAGCCTGCTGGCCTCACGTCCCAAGATCGGCAGCTGGGTCGAGCCGAAAGAGCGCTGGAACCTGCTCGATCGCGACGTGCTGGCCTGGTATGCGACGGCGCCAGATCGCGAAATGTTCCTGCGCACGGTCCAGGAGTTCCGTCACATCATCGAGCCGGAAGCCAGCGCCTTTGCGGCGATCCGGCGCAGCGACGAGCAGATGGCCGAGATCAGCCAGGCCTGCCGGGAGATGGGCGAGGCGGCGACATTGCCGGAGCGCACCCGTGCCGACACGCGTTTTCACCTGGCTATCCTGCGCGCCTCTGGCAACGACCTGCTGGTGCCGCTGGGCGTGCTGATCGAATCGGCGCTCGATCATCTCTTCGTTTTCGTCACGCGCGAAACCAGCGACCAGCCTCGAGCGCAGGCGCTGCATGAGGCGATCGAGAAGAACATCCGCCTTCGGCGGCCGGCGGCAGCCCGCACCGCGGTGCACCGACTGCTCGCCAACACCGACGAGGTTATCGGGCGGTCGCGGCGGTAAGGTCAAACGCAATCGCTCTGAACGGCCAGGGAGCGGCGACTTGGAAGACTCACGTCGGGCCTGAAACCCCATATGCTTCGTTGACCTCCTTAGAGCGAGGAACGAACCCATTTGCCAGCACTCTTGCTGAGGAGTATCCTTTTGCGCAAAGCTGGCGGTGAGTGTCGGTTGAAAGGGGGAGCATGGCCAGACTTGTCGCACTCTACAAGACTCCGAAAGACGTGGCCGCCTTCGACCATTACTATGTTTCGACCCACATTCCTCTGGCCAAAGCCATTCCCGGGTTGAGGAAATACGAAATCAGCGATGGCGGCGTCCATTCGCCGGGTGGGGCCTCAGGCTATCATCTTGTTGCTACGCTCTACTTCGATTCCGTTGCGGATATTCAAGCGGCCTTAGCGTCCCCCGAGGGTCGGGCCACGGCGGCTGATCTTGGCAATTTTGCAGATGGCGGAGTGGAGCTAATGCTCTTTGAGACTAGGGAAGTCTGAACCTCGCACAATCCGACCCCAGCAAAGTATCAACCGAATTTCGGTTGTCGTTCCGCTGTTCGTCATGGGCTCAGTTGCGCCATGACCATTCATTCGCGCCGCCCTGGACGAACGGCAACTCATGGCGATGGCTTTCGCTGGCTGCCGGCGGACTGGGTCTGGGATAGAGAAACCTGACCTGTTTGCGTTTCCTGGGCGATCTGCTGTCGCGGATGTCACGCCTAAACGCCGATTGACACGGATCGCGGTTCTCAACGACGTCCCGTGGAAAAGCCACTGTCACCAACCGATCCGCCATCAAGTGGCCGTCAAGGCGGGACTGGAAATCCGCTGGGGCGGTGAGCCATCGAAGAGGGCTTCTGAAGCATTGATGGCGTTTTCCGAGCGCCCACTTGGTGTATTAGATGTCGGACGTCATCTGCAGTATGACCGTAGATTGCCATGACCGTCAGGATGATCGGCTCGCTCAGGAGATCGTCAAGCGTAGGTTCACGCTCTTGCGTCATAGGTCGCCTCAAAATTCTTGTTTATTCCCGCACCTTCTCCTCGAACGATGACAGTGAGACGGCGATCGGGAAACCCCTCAAAAAGAGGTAGTCTGCATCGTCATTGCCGACGACTGATATGGGTGCAGGTTGCCGCCATTAGCGGCTGGAGCTTGTCCCTTCTCCCCGTTTTCCACGGGGAGAAGGTGGCGGCAGCCGGATGAGGGGCAGCGCCAACTTTGACCAGATACAGCGAGCCGATCGCCTCAAATCGTCTGTTTCTTCCCATCCTTCGTCGGCGTCAAATCGACGCCGTTGACCTTGCGGATATGCGTCGCCAGCATCGGCACATATTGATCGGCGGGCCCAGCGGCGAATGCGCCGGCGAAGGCGTTCTTGGTGGCATTGCCGAGTGGGTTGGCGATGCCGGCGGCACCGGCCATCGATTCGAGATAGGTAAGGTCCTTGAAGGCGTTGGCGATGGTGAATTTGTGCGCGTCGCGGTCGCCTTCAAGCGTCCAGCGCATAAAAGTCTGGTAGAAGCCGCAATCCATGCGGCCGTTGCGGATGACGCTGTCGAAGCGCGGCGGCGAGATGCCGACCTTTTCGGCCAGCGCCAGCGCCTCGGAATAGATCGCCGCATAGCCCAGCGAGATGAAATTATTGAGCAGCTTCATACGGTGGCCGTCGCCGGTGTCACCGATATGGACGATACGTCCGGCCCAGGTATCGAGCACTGGCTTCAGCCGGGCAAAGACCGCGTCGGATGCACCGACCATGGCGTCGAGCGTGCCTTCCCAGGCCTCCTTCGGCGTGCGGCTGAGCGGGGCATCGACATAGTCGATGCCGAGCCCCTTGAGTTCGGCGGCAAGCGCCACCGTCGAGGTCGGGTCGGAGGTCGAGCAATCAACGACCACCGAACCCTGCTTCAGGCCCTCCTTGAGGCCGCCCGGCCCGCGGATGATGGCCTCGACCTCGCGCGAGCCGGTGACGCAGATAAAGACGATATCGGATGCAACGGCCACGTCGCGCGAGGTCGCGGCTTCCTTCGCACCGCGGTCGAGCAGGTCTTGCGCCGGTGCGCGGTTCTTGCGGCCGAGAAACGTCAGGGAATAGCCCTTGTCGACGATGTTCTTGGCGATCCCGTGTCCCATCAGGCCAAGGCCGATGAAGCCGATCTTTTCGCTCGCGGCGGTGGTGTTCATGTCGTGTAATCCTGTGTTGCGGTCTCGATGACGGCGCCGCACTTCGGCAGGCGAATTGTTGAAGCGGGTTTTTGCCAAAAGCGGTTGGCGGACGATTGCAGAGTTCGATATTGTCTGACAATACACCCGAATTCCAGGGAATGTGGAGAGCAAAATGACGAAGCGGATCATGTTCACCGGCGGCAGCGGCAAGGCTGGGCGTCATGTCGTGCAGTATCTGGTCGAGCAGGGCTGCCAGGTGCTCAACATCGACACCAAGCCGCTCGACAATCCCAAGGTGCGCACCTTGATCACCGACATCACCGACAGCGGGCAGGTGTTCAATGCGCTGTCGAGCTATATGGGCCTGCATGAATTCGACCCGTCGCTGCGCGCGCAGCCCGTCGATGCCGTGGTGCACTTCGCGGCGATCCCGCGCATCATGATCACGCCCGACAACGAGGTGTTCCGCATCAACGCGCTCGGCACCTACAATGTCATCGAGGCGGCGGCAAAACTCGGCATCCGCAAGGTGGTGATCGCCTCCAGCGAGACGACCTATGGGCTGGTCTTCGCCAACGAGCCGCGCGACCCGACACATTTCCCGCTCGACGAGGACTATGACGTCGATCCAATGGACAGTTATGCGCTGTCGAAGATCGTCAACGAGAAGACGGCGCGCGCCTTCGCGCTGCGCAGCGGCATCGACATCTACGCCTTGCGCATCGGCAACGTCATCGAGCCGCATGAATATTCGCTGTTCCCGAAATGGTTCGCCGATCCAGGTTTCCGCAAGCGGATCGCCTGGAGCTATATCGACGCGCGCGACCTCGGCCAGATCACCCTGCGCGCCATCGAGAAGGACGGGCTCGGCTATCAGGTGTTCAACGCCGCCAATGACGACACCTCGTCCGACCTGCCGACGGCCGAACTCTTGAAGCGGTTCTATCCCGGCGTGCCGGTCAAGGGCGAGCTCGGCGAATACGAGACGCTGCTTTCGAACCGCAAGGCGCGGGATATGCTCGGCTTCCGCCCGGAACACAGCTGGCGGAAATACGTCAAGACGGCATGACGAGGCCGATGCATCCCGGCTGATCTGTGCACAGAAGCAGGCTTTGCCGCCCGAGGCTTGTCCGGTGCTTGACAGCTTTCGCAATCCGGACTTTGTGAACGCATGCGGGACGGCAAGCCGAATAAGCGAAAAACACCGGCCAGGGCGGCGTCGGCCGAGCGCCCGGCTGCCGTTCGCCGTGCCGATACGGCGCGCATGCCTGGGGCGAGCGTGCATGCGTCGCTGGCCAACGAAATCGGTCTCAGGATCGTGCGCGGCGACTATCCGCCGGGAACCATCCTGCCCAACGAGGCCAAATGGTCCGAGACTTTCGACGTCAGCCGCTCGGCGGTGCGCGAAGCGATAAAAATGCTGATGGCCAAGAGCCTTTTGGCGTCGCGTCCAAAGATCGGCAGCTGGGTCGAGCCGAAAGAGCGCTGGAACCTGCTCGATCGCGACGTGCTGGCCTGGTACGCGACCTCGCCCGACCGCGAGGTGTTCCTGAAAACGGTGCAGGAGTTCCGCCACATCATCGAGCCGGAAGCGACCGCCTTTGCCGCGATGCGGCGCACAGACGAGCAGATGGCCGAGATCAGCCGGGCCTGCCGGGAGATGGGCGCGGCGGCGACGCTGCAGGAGCGGACCCGTGCCGACACGCGTTTTCATCTGGCGATCCTGCGCGCCTCCGGCAACGACCTGCTGGTGCCGCTCGGCGTGCTGATCGAATCGGCGTTCGATCATCTGTTCGCCTATACGACGCGGGAACTGGACGATCTGCAGCACGCGCAGAAGCTGCACGAGGCGATCGAAAGGAATATCCGCCTGCAGCGGCCGGATGCGGCACGCAACGCGGTGCGCAAGCTGTTGGCCAATACCGACGGCGTCATCAAATCGCGCTGATAAAGCGCGGCGGACCACTGCAGCGCTTCATCTTCTTTCTCCACCGCCCGCAATTTCGCCGTTCGCAATCTCCCCGTTCGCGATCGCCGCCGGGCCACAGCCGCCAATCTCCAAGATTTGAGATTAGCCGCAGGGTCCCATGCCTTCGTCATCCTGGGGCGAAGCAAGGAGCGAAGCGACGCCGCGCAGACCCCAGGATCCATTCCGTTACCTTGGAGCACTGCTGCGGTGCAGGACCTTTGATCGCGGAGGGACAGCGCCCCCCTCTGTCCTGCCGGACATCTCCCCCACAAGGAGGGAGATTGGCTTCATCACTGATTTCGCCAATCACCAACCTTGCGGACGCTGTCCGCGAAGCTGCCGATCTCCCCCAAGTGGGGGAGATGTCGAGTCTTGGCAAAGAGGGCAGGACAGAGGGGGCGCGAAGGATCGCTACAGAGCGCTTTTGTTCTGAGCCGTTGCATTCTTCGGCGGCTGTCACGGAATGGCTCCCAGGGTCTGCGCCGCGTCGCTTCGCTCCTTGCTCAGTGTTCTCTCGGGCGGCCAAACGCGGCGCGCAGTTCGTCCTTGGCGTCCTCCAGCACTTTCTTCTGCTTGGCCGGCAGGTTCGTGCCGGCGCGGTTGATGTAGAAATTCAGCATCGACATGGCGGACTGGAACGGCTCGGCCTTGCGCCGGTCGCTGTGCTCGGCCGATCGCTTCAACGAGGCTGCGATCTTCTTGGGGTCGTGGGATTCGAAGATATGGTCCTCGAGGTCCAGCGCATCGCTGTGCTCGGTGACCTCGGCCGACCATTTCCTTTTCGCGGTCATGACAAACTCCTTCTTCCTTCTATTGGCCTATTGGCGAGTTTGATGAAAAACTTCGGGAAGGCGGCCACCGTTCCACTGCAGCTCAAATCTCTGGAGCCACGCAATTGCGCGATGTGGCGCTG
Source organism: Mesorhizobium sp. WSM4815 (assembly GCF_055811575.1). Lineage (NCBI taxonomy): Bacteria > Pseudomonadati > Pseudomonadota > Alphaproteobacteria > Hyphomicrobiales > Phyllobacteriaceae > Mesorhizobium > Mesorhizobium sp. WSM4815. The sequence goes on from NZ_JBVVQS010000087.1 coordinate 100,786, forward strand.
CACGGCGCCGCCAATGTGCCGATAATGGTGTCGAACCCGTCGACTTGCACACAACCGCGGACAGGAAACGCCTTGACCACAACCGCCTCCAGCCGGCCGAGCAGCCCCGGCATAGACAGCGCCTATGCCTGGCTGCGGCTCGGCATCTCGATGCTGCTGGCGACGATCGGCGGTGTCGGCATGTGGGCGGTGGTCGTGGTGCTGCCCGCCATGCAGGCCGAATTCGGCGTCGATCGCGCCGCCGCTTCGATGCCCTATACCGCGACCATGGCCGGTTTCGCCGTCGGCAATGTGCTGGTCGGCCGCGCCATCGACCGCATCGGCTACTGGATACCGGCGCTCATTGCCTCGGTGACGCTCGGTACCGGGTTCCTGCTGGCATCGCTGACCACTTCGATCCTGCAGTTCACCCTTGTCCAGGGACTTTTGATCGGCGTCGGCACGTCGGCGATTTTCGGGCCGCTGATCGCCGACATCTCGCACTGGTTCAACCGCCGCCGCGGCGTCGCGGTGACGGCTGCCGCCGCCGGCAGCTATCTCGCCGGGGTGATCTGGCCGTTGGCAATGCCCTACGTCATACAGAGCGAGGGCTGGCGCTTCACCTATGCCGCAATCGGCGTCGTCTGCCTCGCCACCATGCTGCCGCTGATCATGCTGCTCAGGCGCGGCGCACCACATGCCGCCGCTCCCGGTTCACCCGGCAGCCGGCCGGTCCAGCCGATCACGCTGTCACCGGCAGCGCTGCAGGTGTTGCTCGTCGTCGCCGGCCTTGGCTGCTGCGTGGCGATGTCGATGCCGCAAGTCCATATCGTCGCCTATTGCATGGATCTCGGCTACGGCGTGGCGCGAGGCGCCGACATGCTGTCGATCATGATGGCGGCGGGCGTCGTCAGCCGGCTGGCGTCCGGCTTCCTCGCCGATCGCATCGGCGGCGTGAAAACCCTGCTGATCGGCTCGGTGCTGCAAGCCCTGTCGCTGTTGTTCTACATCCCCTTCGACGGGCTCGCGTCGCTTTACGTCGTCTCGCTGGTCTTCGGCCTGTCGCAGGGCGGCATCGTGCCCTGCTATGCCATCATCGTGCGGGAATACATGCCCGCCAAAGAGGCCGGCCAGCGCGTCGGAATCGTCATCATGGCAACGATCTTCGGCATGGCAATCGGCGGCTGGATGTCGGGCTGGATCTACGATCTGACCGGCTCCTACGCCGCCGCGTTCCTCAACGGCATCGCCTGGAACCTGCTGAACATAGCGGCCATGGTGCTGCTGTTGTGGAAGGCGCGGCGCAGCGCCGCGGCGATGGCCTGAGCACTGACCCCCTTTGGCCAGAGCGATGGCAGCGACATGGGGTAGGCCCCGTGACGCGGAGCCCGGTCCAGGTTCCTGCTTGACGTACACATATCTCGGCGGTTATTGATTTCCAATAGCCAGAGAGTTATCGATCGCCATGTCACAGCCCCACGAGATCCTCTTCAAATCGCTTGCCGATCCGACGCGACGGGCCATCTTCGAGCGGCTGTGTCGCGACGGAGACCAAACCGTCGCGGCCCTGACCGCTCGGGCCGGGGTCTCGCAACCGGCCGTGTCAAAGCATCTTGGGGTGCTGAAGCAGGCCGGGTTGGTGCGCGATCGCCACGAAGGCCGCAACACGCACTACAGCGCGGAGCTCGGCGCCCTGGCGCCGCTGATCGACTGGACAAACCAAATGGCTGGGTTCTGGCAAAACCGGTTCGACAACCTCGAAGATCTGCTCAAAAGGATGGACCAATGACCAATACCGAGACCGAAACGCGCGCCGTCATTGTTGAACGGGAGGTCGCTTTTCCGCCCGGAAAAGATCTGGCGCGCGCTCACCCAATCACACCTGATCGAGGAGTGGCTGATGAAGAACGATTTCAAGCCAGACGAGGGGCACCGTTTCAATCTGAGCGCGGACTGGGGGACGGTCAACTGTCAGGTCCAGGCAGTCGAGCCCAACAAGATGCTGTCTTACACGTGGGATACCAAGGATCTCAGAAGTGTCGTCACGTGGACGCTCACCCCTACGAGCACGGGGACCCATCTGCGCATGGAGCAGTTGGGCTTCCGGCCGGACCAGCAGCAGTACTACCAGGGCGCCCAACACGGGTGGCAGCGGTTCTTTGCGAAGCTGGAGCAGGTCCTGGCGCGGATAGAATAGCCGTGCCGGCGCCATAGGCATCTGCGGGCGAAACGCAATGCCCAACAAGACGTCTGTCAACGAAACAAGGTAGCAAAAAAGCCGCCAAGCGGGTCGTGCGGCTCGTCTTCAGAGGAGGTCCCAAATGAACTGGAACACGTGGATCCGGCAATTCCACCGCTGGCTGTCGATCATTTTTACGGCGGTCGTCGCTGCCATCTTCATCACCTTGGGCGTAGGTGTCGAGCCGGCCTACTGGGTATATCTCATGCCGCTGATCCCGCTCGGCTTGCTCATGCTCAGCGGTCTCTATCTGTTCGCGTTGCCCTATGCCACGAACTGGCGCAGCGGACGACGCACGGCGTAGAAGACTGAGCACGGTGGACGACAAGACGCCCGCTCACCACCCACAGCCGAAATTCAAACAGTGGCGCTACCCGAGTTCGGGTAGCGTCCTGCCCGGTTCGCTTGACAATGGGGTAAGGCTGCGCGACGCCAGACGGGTGTGGCAAGTCGGGTGCGGCAAAGTCGGATTGGCATGGCGACAGTGGCAAAGACGCTGAACAGCATTTCGCGGTCGCGCTTCGGCGAGGGCGCCGCGTTCGGGACCAGGCTATGACCAAACCGCGCTCGCGCCGTGGCGGCGGCCGTCCGACGATCGCCGATGTCGCGCGCAAGGCCGGCGTCGGCGCCATTACCGTCTCCCGTGCCTTGCGCGAGCCGGAGCGCGTTTCGGAGGATCTGCGCCGCCAGATCCAGGCTGCTGTCGATGAGCTCGGCTATCTGCCCGATCCGAATGCGCGAGCATTGGCTTCGGCGCGCGCCGAGGTCTTTGGCGTGCTGGTGCCGTCGCTCACCAACAGCGTCTTTGCCGAAGTGCTGCGCGGCATCTATGACAGCCTGTCCGACAGTTCCTACCGCATCCAGTTCGGTAACACCCATTATTCCGGCCTCGAGGAGGAACGGCTGCTGCAGGTGTTCGGGCCGCAGCGCCCGGCGGCGCTGATCGTGGCGGGCATCGACCAGACGCCAGTTTCGCGAAGACTGCTCGAGACGGCCGGCTGCCCGGTGGTGCAGGTCATGGAGACCGGCCCCGATCCGGTCGACATGATGGTCGGCTTCTCGCATTTCGATGGCGGCAGGGCGGCGACTGAGCACATGATCGAAATGGGCTATCGCTGCATCGGCTTCATCGGCGCGCGCATGGACCCGCGCTCGCAGCGGCGTCTGGCCGGCTATCGCGCGGCGATGGAGGCGGCCGGCCTGTTCAACGCGCGGCTTGTCACCACCACGCCGGTGCCGTCCAGCGTGACGCTCGGGCGCGAATTGTTTCGCGACGCGCTGGCCAAGATGCCGACGCTGGACGGGATTTTCTGCAACAATGACGACATCGCGCTCGGCGCGCTGTTCGAGTGCCACCGCGCCTCGATCGCCGTGCCGAAGACGATCGGCATCACAGGCTTCAACGATCTCGACATGATGGAAGTGGCTTTCCCCTCGGTCACCAGCGTCCGGACGCCTCGCTACGAGATCGGCCGGCTGTCGGTCGCCATGGCGCTCGCGGCGATTGCAGGCAAGCGGCCGCAACAACCGGTCGTAGACCTTGGCTTCGAACTCAAGCGCCGTGAGAGCACTTCCCGCTGAAAGCACTGGCCGCTGAAAGCGCTTGCAGGCATCGCGAAATGCCGCTTTACTCTACGTCATGGTAGCGCTACCAGTTCTATCCAGGCGAAAGCTCGCGAAACAGCGAAGGTCTGTTTATTATATATAAGCGACAGCTGATGCTTGTTTATTATGTATAATATGATAGTTTTTATTCCGGTTTACTGAGCCACGAGGGAGGAGATCGGGTTGGCATTCGGCCACCCTGAAAGCGCGACGGCAAGGCAGGAGGTGCCGAGCCAGGCACGCGAGACGCGTAAGAACAATCAGAAACTGCAACTGGGAGGAATATCGATGATCAAGTCACTCGTAGGTGGCGTCGTCGCCGCCACTGCATTCGTCATGCTGAGTTCGTCGGCGCTCGCCGAACCCGAAATCGTCGCAGGCCCATCCGCCGAGCCGGAATGCTTCGCGCCATGGGCCGCCGACACGCAGTTCTTCAAATTTCCCAAGAAGGAAGGCCCGTACCGCATCGCGCTCGCCAATGGCTATATCGCCAACACCTGGCGCATCCAGATGGTGCAGACGGCAAAAGCCTATGCGGCGCAGCCGGAGGTCGCGGCCAAGCTCAAGGAATTCAAGGTCGTCTCGACCGGCGAAGACGTGCCGGCGCAGATTTCGGCGATCAACAATTTCATCGATTCCGGCTATGACGCGATCGTCGTCAACGCGCAGAATCCGACGGCATTCGGTCCGGTCATCAAGCGTGCCAAGCAAGCCGGCGTCGTGCTGGTCGCCTTCGACAACATCCTCGACACCAAGGACGCCATCAACGTCAATGTCGACCAGAAAGGCCTTGGCGAATTGTGGGCCAACTGGCTGATCAAGCATATCCCCAATGGCGGCAAGCTCCTCGAGGTGCGCGGCGTTGCCGGCACGTCGGTCGACACCGACCGCCACAACGGCATCCATGAGGCCCTCGACGCTTCGGGCAAGAAGTGGGAGGTCACCGAAGTCGTCGGCAAATGGGACGATGGCGTCGCGCAAAAGGCTACGGCCGACGCGATCGCCACCAACGGTCCCTTCGACGGCGTCACCGGGCAGGGCGGCGACACCGGCATCGTCCAGGCGATGATCGACGCCAAGCATCCGTTCGTGCCGTTCGGCGGCGAAACGGAGAATGGCTTTCGCAAATTCTGCGCCAAGTTTGCCTCAGAAGGGCTGAAATGCTCGTCGGCCGGAACCGGACCCGCCCAGGTGGCGGTCGCCATCAAGACGGCGATCGCCGCGCTCGAAGGCCAGGTCGTCCCGCAGGCGGTGAAGCTGCCGCTGGCGATCGTCGAGGATCCGAACTTCAAGGAGGGCGAGGACTATTTCCCCGACCAGTCCGACAATTTCTTCGTCGGCAATTCCTTCCCGACCTGCGGCATCAATTTCACCGCGCAGGAAATCATGGGCCAGAGCAAGGAGAACCAGTAGGCTGATCGCTCGGCGCCGCGGGTATTCCGTGGCGCCGGTCCCGAAGAACAAGCGCCTTGGGAGGGGCCGATGGACGGTGCGGTTCCGCTCTTCCGCATGGAGGGCATATCCAAGCGCTATGGCGGTGTGCGGGCGCTGGAAAAGGCCGAGCTTTCGGTCACGCCAGGCAGCATCCACGCTATCCTCGGCGAAAACGGCGCCGGCAAATCGACGCTGATCAAGGTCATGGCCGGCGTCGTCGCGCCTGACGAAGGCCGCATGATGCTGGACGGAAGCGAGGTGAGCTTCGCGTCGCCGGCCGCGGCCAACCAGGCCGGCATCGTCTGCATCTTCCAGGAATTGTCGCTCGTCCCCGAACTCAGCGTCGCCGACAACATCGTCATTTCCGATCCGCCGAAACGGTTCGGCATGATCGACCGCAAGGCGCAGCGGCGCATCGCGGAGGAAGCCCTGGCGCGTGCAGGCGCCGCCGACATCCACCCGCTGGCGCTGGTCAAGGATCTTCCGCTTTCAAGACGGCAGATGGTCGAGATCGCCAAAGCACTTGCCAGGAAGCCGCGCATCCTGATCCTCGACGAGGCGACCTCGGCGCTGACCGCGGCCGACGTCGCCAAGATTTTTGGCGTCTTGAAGCGGCTGCGCTCGGAAGGGTTGGCGCTGCTCTACATCTCGCATCGGATGAACGAGATCGCCGAACTAGCCGACCAGTGCACGGTGTACCGCAACGGCCGCAACGTCGCCAGCTATGCTGCGGGCTCGAAGAGCGACAATGAAGTCGTCGAGCTGATGATCGGCCGCGAATACAGCCATATTTTTCCACCGAAGCCGGTGCGCGCCCCGGCTATAACCGCTCCGGTGCTTGAGGCGCGAAAACTGTCGTGGACCGACCGGCTGGACAATATCTCGCTCACGGTCGGGGCAGGCGAGGTCGTCGGCCTCGGCGGCCTCGACGGCCAGGGCCAGCGCGAATTGCTGCTCGCCTTCTTCGGCGTGCTGCGCGGCCTCAGCGGCCAGATACTGATCGACGGCAAGCCGGTGGCGATCGCCAGCCCTGCCAAGGCCCGCGGTGACCGGATCGGCATGGCGCTGATCCCGGAGGACCGCAAGACCGAAGGCCTGATGCTGCCGATGACGGTGCGCGAAAACCTCTCCTTCGCCGCACTCGACCGGTTGTCCAGGGCCGGCATCATCGACCGTGCCGCCGAACAGCGGCTGATCGACGAAATGGTCGCCCTGCTGGCGATCAAGACGGCCGGCCTCGACATCCCGGTCGGCGCGCTGTCCGGCGGCAACCAGCAGAAGGTGGTCATCGCCAAATGGCTGATGCGGCAGCCGCGCATCATCCTGCTCAACGACCCGACGCGCGGCATCGACGTCGGCACCAAGCAGGAACTGTATCAGCTGATGCGCAAGCTCGCCGACCAGGGCGCGGCGATCCTGTTTTACTCGACCGACTATGACGAGCTGATCGGCTGCTGCGACCGGGTGCTGGTGCTCTATGACGGAGCGGTCAAGCGCGAGCTGGTCGGCGCCGAGATCACCGAGCGGGCGCTGATCGCCAGCGCGCTTAACATCCATGGCGAAGAGATGAAAGTCAAAGGCATGGCGAAGACGCCAGCCCGAGGAGCGGACGCGTGAAGGATTGGCGCTACTGGCTTGCCGAACAACGCGGAACGCTGCTGGCATTCGGCATCTTCATCGTGATGTTCACGATCTACACCTCGAACCATCCGGCCGGCTTTACCGCCAATGTCGTGCAGACGGCTTCCAACAAAGGCGTGCTGCTTGCCTTCGTCGCCATGGCGCAGACGCTGGTGGTGATCACCGCCGGCATCGACCTTTCCGTCGGCATGATCTTTCTGCTGACCAACTGCCTGGCCTCATGGCTGGTCATCGGCACCGGCATCGAGACCGCGTTCGGTGTCGTCGCGGTGCTCGGCACCGGGCTGCTGTGCGGGGCGATCAACGGCGCCATCGTCATCTACGGACGGCTGCAGCCGATCGTCACCACCATTGCCACCGGCGCGGTCTATTTCGGCATCGCGCTGCTGCTGCGACCGTTCCCGGGCGGTTCGGTCAATGAGGATCTTGCCGACGCGCTGACCGGGCGGCTGTTCGGCGTGGTGCCGGCGAGCCTGGTGGCGCTGCTGGCCATCGTGCTCGTCGTCTGGGTGCCGTTCAGCCGCTCCGTGCTTGGGCGCGCGGCCTATGCCGCAGGATCTTCGGAGATGGCAGCCTACATGTCCGGCGTGCCGATCCGCCGGGGAAAATTCGCCGCCTATGCGCTGGCCGGCCTGCTGGCCGCGATCGGCGGGCTGTTCCTGACCTTCTTCACCTATACAGGCGAGGCGGCCTATGCCAGCGGCAATGCCTATACGCTGTTCTCGATCGCCGCCGTGGTGCTCGGCGGCGTCTCATTGTTCGGCGGCAAGGGCAGCGCCATCGGCGCGATTTTCGGCGCGCTCGCCTTCCGCACTATCGGCGACCTGCTCTTCGTCTTCGATTTCGATCCGCTCTGGCAGCCGCTGTTCCAGGGCGTCATCCTGCTGATCGCCGTCAGCCTCGGCGCCTTCGCCCTGTTCAGGGTCCGCAACCGGCTGGAGTGGTTCCTGTGAGCGAAACGACCATCGCCGGCATCGCCGGCCGCATGCCGAAATTCATCCGCCGCGCCGACCCTGCGGTGCTGACCGCCTTTGCCTGCATCGTGCTGCTGCTGTTTGTCGGCAGCCTTTACTCGCGCAGCTTCCTGTCGCCGGAATATCTGCTGCAGCAGCTCAAGGTGGCGTCGTTTCTCGGCGTCATCGCCACCGGCATGATGCTGGTCATCCTGCTTGGCCAGATCGACCTGTCGGTGCCGTGGTCGGTGGCGACGGGCGCGATGATGGCCTGTGCGGCCGCCGCCTACGGCCCGCTCGGCGTGGCGCTGGCGATCCCGTTCGGCATTTTCTGCGGCGTCGCGATCGGCATCGTCAACGGCATTGGCGTCGCTTATCTGCGCATTCCCTCGATGATCATCACGCTCGCCACCAATGCCGTCGCGCAAGGGCTGATGGTGGTCTATACCGGCGGCTTCTCGCCACAGGATTCGGCGACCCGGGCGATGCGCTATCTGGCGACCGGCTTTGCCATTCCGGGCGTGCCCAACGCCGTCGTCATCTGGGCGCTGATCGGTGCTGCGATGGTTTTCGTGCTGACCCGCACGGGCTTCGGCCGCACGGTCTACGGCATCGGCAACCGCGAGCGCGCCGCCTACCTCTCCGGCATCGACACGCGGCGCGTGGTGCTGATCGCCTTCGCCGTATCCGGCGGGCTCTCAGCCTTCGGCGGCGTGCTTCTGGCCGGCTATGCCTCCAAGGCGGCGCAGTCGATGGGCGACGCCTATCTGCTGCCGTCGATCGCTGCGGTGGTGCTTGGCGGCACCTCGATCCTCGGCGGCCGCGGCTCCTATCTCGGCACGGTCGCGGGCGTCATCCTGATCACGCTTTTGCAATCCATTCTTTCCGTCATGCAGATGCAAGAGGCGGGGCGGCAGATCATCTATGGCGTCGTCATCGTCGCCATGCTCCTGCTTTACGGCCGCGCGCCGGCCAGCCGCTGACCCGCATCGTGGACGAAAAGCCAGCACAAGTGCAGAGGAAACGCATTCGGCCCGCACCGGCCGTCGTGGTGATGGGCGTCGCCGGATGTGGCAAGTCGGCGGTCGGCGACGCGCTGGCGGCGGCGCTGGGCGCTGCCTTCGTCGAGGGCGACAGGCTGCATCCACCGGAAAACGTCGCGCGCATGGCAAGCGGCGAGCCGCTGACCGACGCATTGCGCGAAGGCTGGCTCGACGCGATCGGCCGGCGCATTGCCGGACCGGTCGGCGATGGGCAGAGCGTCGTCGCCGCCTGCTCGGCGCTCAAGCGCAGTTATCGCGAGCGTCTGCGCGGTTTTTGCCAGGACATTTTGTTCCTCTACCTGGAAATCGACCCCGCGACCGCAAAGCAGCGTGTCGGCTCCCGCCAGGGGCATTTCATGCCGGCAAGCCTGGTCGACAGCCAGTTCGCCACGCTCGAACCGCCGGCAGCCGACGAGAATGCATTGACGCTCGATGCGACGCATCCGATCGCCGATATCGTCGCCGACGTAACAAGCCTGTTCGAGTCGGATTCATGAGGGTTCGCTGGCGCCGATTCCACTTCAAGACGCCAGATCAGATCTGTGACGTCAGTTCGACTGGAAAATCGTCATTGTCGGCGTCGCGCATGGCGGCGAGGCTCCGATTGTCCAGCACCTCGGCGATCGCATGGCGCACCTCCAGCATCATGTTCCGGACCTGGCATGTCGCCTCGTCGCAATCATCGCAGCGCTGATATTGGGTGCGGCTGGCGCAAGGGATCGGCGCCAGCGGCCCGTCGAGGACGCGCACGACATGGCCGATCTTGATCTCGGAGGCCGGGCGGGCGAGGCGATAGCCGCCTTCCTTGCCCTTGCGGCTCTGGACGAAGCCGGCATTGCGCAATTCGCCCAGAATGGCATCCAGGAATTTCTTCGGGATGTTGTTGGCGACGGCAATGTCGTTGACGAACGCCAGCTGGCCGACCGGCAAGCCTGACAGATGCACGAGGGCCTTGAGGCCGTATTTGCCTTTTTTGGTAAGCATGCCCGATTCAGTTCATGAAAACCCCAACCGCCCGCATCTGGCGGTTGTTTGTGTGCAAATCATGACGTTTTGTCGCGCAATGCAGTTTCGCGAAACAAGCCGTCCGAGGGCACAGTACGCACAAACACGTTGATTGTTCGTGACGTTTTGGACGGCGGGCGCCCGTAAAGCGGGAAACCACCTTCCCGGCGCGGAAAACGAAGAAACCCGGCAAAGCCGGCTTTCTTCCGATTTCGAAGATCGCTTGCTTCAGCGGCTGCCATAGGTCTGGTCGAGCAGTCCGCCGGCGGCGAAATGCTCGGCCTGGATCTTGGCCCAGCCGCCGAAGACATCTTCGACCGTCAGCAGCCGGACGTCGGGAAACTCGGCCTTGTATTTGGTGGCGACCGCCGCGTCGCGAGCCCGCAGGCCGTTGCGGGCGGCGATGTCCTGGCCCTGCGGCGTGTAGAGGAAGTCGAGATAGGTCTTGGCGAGGTCACGCGTGCCATGCTCGTCGGCGACCGTGTCGACGATCGCCACCGGAAACTCCGCCAGCAGGCTGACCGAAGGCGTCACCTGCTCGAACTTGTCATCGCCATACTCCCTGCGGACGCCGCGCGTTTCCGACTCGAAGGTGATCAGCACGTCGCCGATCTCCCGCTGCACGAAGGTAGTGGTGGCGGCGCGCCCGCCGGAGTCGAAGATCGGCACGTTGTTGAACAGTTTGGTGACGAATTCCTTCACCTTGGCGTCGTCGCCCTTGAAGGCCTCCTTGGCGTAGGCGGTGGCCGCGAGATAGGTGTAGCGCGCATTGCCCGAGGTTTTCGGGTTGGGGAAGATCACCTGGACGTCGTCGCGCACGAGATCGTTCCAATCCTTGATATTCTTCGGGTTGCCGGCGCGCACCAAAAAGGACGGCAGCGAATAGAAAGGCGAGGCGTTGTCGGGGAAGTCCTTCTGCCAGTCGGCGGAGATAAGCCCCTTCGAGACCAGGAAGTCGATGTCGAGGACCTGGTTGAAGGTGACGACATCGGCGCCGAGGCCTTCGGCGATGGCACGCGCCTGCGCCGACGTCCCGGCATGCGACTGGTCGACGGTCACGCCGGGGTGCTCTGCGACGAAGGCCTTGTTGATCTGCGCAAACAGTTCGCGGCCGACATCATAGGACGCGTTCAGCAATTTGTCGGCCGACCAGGCTTGGGAGGATGCGAGGAACAGGCCGGCCAATGTGGCGACGCCAAGCAAAAATCGCTTCATGAAAACAGGGCTCCGATGCAGTGCGCTTATTGCCGAACCATAGCGGCAAGGCATGGTGGGCGACGAGACACGCAGAGCGGCTTAACCACGCCATCGCGAGAAAAATGTTCCCATTCCAGGCCGTTGCTAGGATTTTCTTTCACCCGGAGTCCTGCGAAGCACCTGGGCAGCGGTCCCCATGCGTTGGCAAGACGATTGCATCGCGACACTGTCTGGCATTTTACAAATGGTATAAACAAAGGAGCCATCGCTATGCCCCAGCGCCGCCATTCCAAGACTCCGCCGAAAGAGGCGAAGCGTTTCGCAACAATCGCAGCCAGGCGGTGCGCATTCCTGTCGAGTTCGAGCTCCCCGGCGAAAAGGTCTTGATCAGCCGTGAAGGCGACCGCCTGGTCATCGAGCCGGTCCGCAAACCTGGCCTCTCGGCGCGGCTCGCGCAATGGGCGCAAGAGCCACCGCTCGGTCCCGAGGACGACTTCCCCGGAACCGACGATATGCCTGTCAAATCCGAAAGAAATTTTTTAATGCGGCTCATGCTGGACACCAACTTGTCAGCGACATGATCCGAAACCCGGCGGGCAGAGCCATTATTGGCCAAAACGACCTTTTTATTGCTGCCCACGTCTACGCGCTGGACACCACCCTGGTAACCGCCAACATGGGAGAGTTCAACCGGATCAAGGGCCTGAAGGTCGAGAACTGGCTGAGTAGCGCCGGAAGGGGATCAAGCAGCCGGAAAAAGCTTCCAGCGCCGCGGCCTGAACGCTACCCGGCTCTTCTGCGCCGCCGGATGGTCGACCGGCAGCTCGATCTCGACCCGCTGGCGCTCGCCGCCGATTTCGAGCTCCACCCGTCTGGTGCCGGCGACGCGGCGGCTGGCGGCGACCGTGCCGGCGATGCAGCCATTGCATTCGTCCACCAGGTCGACATCGTGCGGGCGGAAGAACAGCGTTGCTTCGCCCCGCGGCGCCTGCGGCGCCGACAGCCCGATCGGGCGATCGGCGATCCAGACCTGGCCGTCCTCGACCTTGACCGGAAGCACGCTCGATTCACCGATGAAGCCGTAGACAAAGGGCGAATTCGGCGTGTCGTAGATTTCGTCGGCGGTGCCGACCTGCTCGATGCTGCCCTGGCTCATCACCACGACGCGGTCGGCAAGCTCGAGCGCTTCTTCCTGGTCATGGGTGACAAAGACCGTGGTGTGGCCGGTGGCGTCGTGGATGTCGCGCAGCCAGCGGCGCAATTCGCGGCGGACCTGGGCGTCGAGCGCGCCGAACGGCTCGTCCAGCAAAAGCACGGCCGGTTCGATCGCCATCGCGCGGGCCAGCGCCACGCGCTGGCGCTGGCCGCCCGAAAGCTGAGCCGGATAGCGCTTTTCCAAGCCGGAAAGCTGGACGAGGTCGAGAAGCTCTGAGGCACGGCGGCGGATTTCCTGCGCCGACGGCCGTGACGGCCCGTGCCGAACTTTTAGGCCGAAGCCGATATTGTCGGCGACCGTCATATGGCGAAACAGCGCATAATGCTGGAAAACGAAGCCGACATTGCGCTGCTGGATCGACTTTTGCGACGCATCCTCTTCGCCAAAGAAGATCTTGCCTTTCGTCGGCCGCTCCAGCCCGGCGATCAGCCTGAGCAGCGTCGTCTTGCCGGAGCCGGATGGCCCGAGCAGCGCGATCAGTTCGCCGGACTTGATGTCGAGCGAAACGTCGTGGAGCGCCGGAAACCGCTCAAACTCCTTGCGCACGTTGGCAACGCGAACTTCCATCAACCGTCCCTTTTTTCAGTGTCCGCGCGTTGCGGCGAGCTCGGCGCCGTAGCGCATCTCGAGAAGTGTTTTCAAGACCAGCGTGACCAGCGCCAGGCCGGCAAGCAGTGAAGCGACGGCGAAGGCGGCTGCGGCATTGTATTCGTTATAGAGGATTTCGACATGCAGCGGCATGGTGTTGGTCAGTCCGCGTATGTGGCCCGACACGACGGAGACCGCGCCGAACTCGCCCATGGCGCGCGCATTGCACAACAAGACGCCGTAGAGCAGCCCCCATTTGACGTTGGGCAGCGTCACGTACCAGAACGCCTGCCAGCCATTGGCGCCGAGCGACAGCGCCGCCTCCTCGTCGCCATTGCCCTGCTCCTGCATCAAGGGGATCAGTTCGCGGGCGACGAACGGGAAGGTGACGAAGATGGTGGCCAGCACGATGCCCGGCACGGCAAACAGGATGACGATGCCATGCGCCTTCAGCCAGGCGCCGAACAGGCCTTGCGCGCCGAACAACAGCACATAGACCAGGCCGGAAATGACCGGCGAAACCGAAAACGGCAGGTCGATGAGCGTGGTCAGGAAGGCCTTGCCCTTGAACTCGAACTTGGCGATCGCCCAGGCGGCGGAGACGCCGAAGACGATGTTGAGCGGCACCGAGATCGCCGCCACCAGCAGCGTCAGGTGGATCGCCGAGCGCGTGTCGGGGTTGGTCAGCGCCTCGGTATAGGCACTGAGACCCTTTGCGAAGGCTTCATTGAAGACGACGATCAGCGGCAACAGCAGGAAAATGCCGAGGAAGGCAAAGGTCACGATCATCAGCACGGCTTTCGCCGGGCGGCTTTCGGTCACTGCCGCCGATTGGCTTTCGTGGTGCGGTGCGTAGGATTTTATCTCCGGATCAGCCATAGCGCTTGCGGCTCCACGTCTGCACCAGATTGATGACCAGCAGCATCACGAACGACAAAGCGAGCATGATCGCCGCGATCGCGGTCGCCGCCGCATAATTGTATTCCTCCAGCCGGATGACGATCAGAAGCGGCGCGATCTCGGATTTGTAGGGCAGGTTGCCGGCGATGAAGATGACGGAGCCGTACTCGCCGACGCCGCGCGCGAAAGCCAGCGCGAAACCGGTGACGATGGCCGGCGCCAGGCCCGGAAGCAGAACCCGGGCGATGGTCTGGAAGCGATTGGCGCCGAGCGTGGCGGCCACTTCCTCGACCTCCTTGTCGATCTCCTCCATGATCGGCTGGACGGTGCGCACGACAAAGGGCAGGCCGATGAAGATCAGCGCGATGACGATGCCGAGCGGCGTATAGGCGACCTTGATGCCGAGCGGCGCCAGCAGGCTGCCGAGCCAGCCGTTCGGCGCGTAGAGCGTGGTCAGCGCGATGCCGGCGACCGCCGTCGGCAAGGCGAAGGGCAGGTCGACCATGGCATCGACGATGCGGCGGCCAGGAAAGCTGTAGCGCACCAGCACCCAGGCGACGATCGTGCCGAAGACGACATTGACCATGGCGGCAATGAAGGCGGTGCCAAAGCTGATTTCAAGCGCGTTGATGGTGCGGCGGTCGGTGGCGATCGCCCAGAAATCGGCCCAGCCAAGCGCGGCCGATCGCCAGATCAGCCCTGACAGGGGAATGAGGATGATGAGCGTGAGGTAGGCAAGCGAGAAGCCGAGCGTCAATCCGAAACCCGGAATGACGCTCGGCTGTCTGAACCGCCACCCCGCCTTGGCGGGTGCTGTGGTCATGTCGTCCTGATCTAGAGTCTAGCTAACTGGGTCTACTGGGCCGGCTTGTAGATCTGGTCGAATATACCACCGTCGCCGAAATGGTAAGGCTGTGCTTTCTTCCAACCGCCAAAAAGCGGATCGTCGATGGTGATCAGCTTGATCTCAGGCAGTTTCGCGAGGTCCTCGGCCGGCACCAGTTCTGGTTTCGACGGACGATAGTGGTGCTTGGCGATCAGCGTCTGGCCTTCCTTGGAGTAGAGGTAGCTCAGATAGGCTTCGGCGACTTTTCGCGTGCCCTTGGCATCGACATTGGCGTCGACCACGGCGACCGGCGGCTCGGCCAGGATCGAGGTCGGCGGGTAGACGATATCGAAATTGTCGGCGCCGAATTCGTCGAGCGCCAGATAGGCCTCGTTTTCCCAGGCCAGCAGCACGTCGCCGAGCCCCTTTTGCGCGAAGGTCACAGTTGCGCCGCGCGCGCCGGTGTCGAGCACCGGAACATGCGCGTAGAGATTGCCGACGAATTCCTTGGTCTTGGCCTCGTCACCGCCATCCTTGGCGTTGGCATAGGCCCAGGCGGCGAGATAGTTCCAGCGTGCGCCGCCCGAAGTCTTGGGGTTCGGCGTGATCACCTGGACGTCGTCCTTGACCAGATCGCCCCAGTCCTTGATGCCTTTCGGATTGCCCTTGCGGACGAGGAAGATGATGGTCGAGGTGTAGGGCGCCGAATTGTTCTCGAACTTGGTCCGCCAGTCGGGATTGATCTTCTTCGATTTCTCGACGATGGCGTTGATGTCGCCTTCGAGCGCCAGCGTCACCACGTCGGCGTCGAGGCCGTCGATCACGGCGCGGGCCTGTGCGCCCGAGCCGCCATGCGATTGCTGGACGGTTACCGTCTCGCCGGTCTCGGCCTGCCAGTGGGCGGCGAAGGCCTCGTCGAATTGCTTGTAAAGCTCACGCGTCGGGTCATACGACACGTTGAGGATGGTGGTATCGGCAAACGCGAAACCGAGCGTGCCGAACTGGACAGATGTGGCGACCAGTGCGCCGAGCAGTTTCCTGAAATGAGGATTGGTCATTTCCGCCTCCGTTGAGATCACCTCAATCTACTGAATTGGTAGAAATTAGATGCAATCAATGTTGCTTTTTTCGGCCTTATGAAGCAATTTTTCGCCGGCTTTCGGCATCACGAAGAAATTCTTTCCACGCAACGCTGCAGTGCCGAATCCGGGCACATGAAGCAATCTATCTAGAGACAGGTTGCGCCTCGGCAATGGCCTGAGGAGTCGAGCGTGTCCTGCTTACTCGCCGACCTAATGGAAAGCCAATTCCCTGAATCGCTTGGCGCATTCTATTCAACGAACACTTTCACGCTGGCCGCGCGCCCGGCAGCGTCGATCACGGTCAGGGTCGAATAGCCGGCGCCGTCCGGCTGCCAGGTCGCGGTACGCCGCCGGTCGATGCCGACCAGCGGCTTGCCGTTGGCCAGCCAGCGGAACGGGGCGCGGCCGTCTTGCAGCTTCAGCACCAGTGGCGTGGCGTCGGCGGTGGTGGCGGCGAGATCGACGTGGGCGCCGTCGGGCGGAAAGATGATCGTCGGCGCGGGCTCGGTCGGCGTCGCCTGGACCAGGCCGTCGGCGCCAGAACCGAAGCGCGCCAATGTCACCGGCAGATCGTCGCGCCTGGGTCTGGTGACGCCGGCCAGCTGGCCTGGCAGCGGCACGGCAGCCAGGCCGGAGCGGACAAAGCCCTCGAACAGGATGGGTGCGGCCGAGACATAGCCGGACAGGCCGGGCACCGCGCCGGCGTCGGGGCGGCCGACCCAGACGCCCAGCACATAGCGCCCGTCAAAGCCGACCGACCAGGCATCGCGGTAGCCGTAGGAGGTGCCGGTCTTGTAGGCGATGCCGCGCCGGGCGGCGCCCTCGGGCGGCTTGACGCCCGACAATATGTCGGTGATCTGCCAGTTCGCCTGATCGTCGAGGATGGTAGCGGTCGAGCGCTCGGCATTCGCCGGCTCGGTGCCGTCATGCAGCGTGTGTGCCTTGCCGCCATTGGCGAGCCCGGCATAGAGCTGGACGAGGTCGCGCAGCGTCACGCCGACGCCGCCAAGGCCGATGGCGAGACCCGGCGCCTTGTTGACGGGCAGGATCGGCGTGACGCCGGCCTTCCGGAAGCGCGCGAGCAGCCGCGCCGGCCCGACCGCGTCGAGCACACTGATCGCCGGCACGTTGAGCGACAGCTGCAGCGCCTGCCTGATGCTGACGTCGCCCTGATAGCCCATGTCGAAATTCTTCGGCCGATAGCCGGAGAAATCCGTCGGCCTGTCGTCGATCAGCGTTTCCTGCGCCACCAATCCCTGCTCGAAGGCGAGCCCATAGATGAACGGTTTTAGCGTCGAACCGGGCGAGCGGACGATCCTGGTCATGTCGATCCAGCCGGAGCGGCTGGCGTCGAAATAGTCGGCGGAGCCGACTTCGCCGAGGATGTCGCCGGTGCGGGCGTCGGCTAGCACCATGGCGACGGACAGGCGAGGGCCGAGCCTGGCGGCGGCATCCCTGGCCACCTGTTCCAGCCCTTCCTGGACACTCTTGCGGATCGTCAGCCGCAGCTTCTGGCCGGGGACGGCCCGGGGCAGCACTGCATAAGCGGCATGGGCGGCGAGTGCCGGCAGTGGGCGGCGGCTGGCAGGAACATCGTCAAGCGCGGCACGTGCGGCCTCGCGCTCGCCGAGCAGGTCTGATGCGACCATGCGCGTCAGCACCCGGTCGCGGGCGGCTTGGGCGATTGCCAGGTTGCGGTCGGGCCGGCGCTTTTCCGGCAGTTGCGGCAGTGCGACGAGCAGCGCCGCCTCCGAGACGTCCAGCCGCTTCGGCTCCTTGCCGAAATAGGCCAGCGAGGCGGCGCGCACGCCTTCGAGATTGCCGCCATAGGGCGCCAGCGTCAGATAGCGTTCGAGGATCTCGCGCTTGCTGAGCCGCCGCTCGATCTGCAGGGCGCGCAGCAGCTGCTTGAGCTTGGAGCCGAGGCTGCGGCTGTCGCGCGGTTCGGTCAGCCGGGCGAGCTGCATCGACAGCGTCGAGCCGCCGGAGACGATACGGCCATTGGTCGCGAACTGGCCGGCGGCGCGGGCCAGCGCCAGCACGTCGACGCCTTCATGATCCCAGAAGCGCTTGTCCTCGTAAGTCACCAGCATGTCGACGAACTGTCTGTCGACCTGGTCGAGGCGGGTGGCGAGCCGCCAATAGCCGTCCGGCGTGGCGAAGGCCCGCAACAGTTGGCCGTCGCGGTCCTGGACTTCGGTCGATACCGTCAGCGCCGCCGGCAGCGGCGGCGGAAAGGCGCGGTCGAGCTGCCAAAGGGTGGCGGCGGCGATTGCTGCGAAGCCGGAGAGGGAGGCGGCGGCGATGGCTGAACGGCGCAGGAATTTTTTGGAGAGCACGGCGCTGCCCCTCATCCGCCTGCCGGCACCTTCTCCCCGTATAGCGACGGGAAGAAGGGGGCTGTCACGGCCCACGGCGGCTTTTCTGCAGCGTTCGAATTTGGCGAAAACTTCGGCGCAGGCCTCTTTCTCCCCGTCACTATACGGGGAGAAATGCCTGGCAGGGCAATGAGGGGCAGCGCCATCGCCATGTTCGTGTTCGCCGCCTTACGGCGCCCTGACCTCCATCATGCCGGTCGCGGTGCGGGCCGAATATTGCGGCCGGTACATGTCCTCGACGGATGCCGCCGGGTGGGCATAGGTGCCCGGCGTCACCGCACGCACGACATAGGCGAGCGTGATGTTGCGGTCGCCTTCGCCGTCGTTCGGATTGAAAGCGGCGACGAAACGGTCGTCGCGGAATTCGAGATGGGCGGCGTCGGTCTGGGCCAGCCAGGAGAAATTCGACAATTGGGCGCTGGAAACCAGGCCCGGATTGTCGATCTCGAAGCCGGCCGGCAGCAGATCGGTAATCACCAGCCGCGACGGCCATTTGTTCTGCTCATAGACATTGAGCACGACGACATAGCGTTCGTTCTGGGTCGCCTGCGTGACATTGGCTTCGGTGCCGTCGAGCTTGTAGTAGGTGCGGCCGATGGTGAAGCCGTCGCCGCTGGCCGGCAGCGGCTGGATCGGCGAGGCCACCGTGGTGACGACCGCCTGCAACGGGTTGCTGCCGTTGTTGGCGACGGTCAGCGGATTGTCGGCAATGTCGCTGCCGGCGATCTGGTCCGAATAGGCGCCGGCATGCGGCGCGCCATTGATGGTCAGCGCGATCGCATCATTGCCGGCCTTTAGGGCACGCGCCGCCAGCAGCATCCAGGACTCGTCCTGCGTGCTGGTCCATCTGACGGCGGCGCGTTCCTGCGTCACCCGCTTGATCAGCACCGGCACGATCGTCGGCACCGGCTTGGATTCGGCGGCAAGCGCCAGCATCGCCGCGCCGTCACGCAGCGGCGAGCCATAATCGGACCTGTAGTAGTCGTATGCCGAGGTCGAATTGGCCAGTTGCAGGGCGGCCTGGAAGGTGGCTTCCGAGCGCTGCGTATCGCCATAGAGCGCCAGGCCCGCCGCCAATTGGGCGACGGCCATCGGGCTGGTAAAGGCTTCGAGCTGGGTGTCGGCATAGTAGCGCAGATCGCCGATCGAGGCCTTCTTGTTGCGGGCCAGCACATAGAGCGCATAGGCGATCTCGCTGCCGCGATCCTTGACGTCCTGGTCGTAGCCGATCGCGTTTTGCAGATTGCTCAGCGCCTGGTTCATCGCCAGCGCCGGCACGTCGTATTTCTGCTCGCGCGCCCGGGTCAGGAAGTCGGTGACATAGGCGTCGAGCCACAAATCGCCGGAGCCCGGGCCCCACAGGCCGAAGCTGCCGGCCGAGGCCTGATAGCTCAGCACCTTGTAGATGGCGTCCTGGATGCGGCCGTGCAGATCGGCGTCGCTGGCCATGCCGACGCCCGACGCCATCTCGTTGACATAGAGCAGCGGCATGGCCCGGCTGGTGGTCTGCTCGGCGCAGCCATAGGGGTAGCGGTCGAGCGTCATCAGCAGCGAGGGCACGTCGAAGGCCGCCGCCTGTGAAACGCCGACGCTGACCGAAGCACCGTCGAGCAGGCTTGCCGCCAAGAGCTCCTTGTCAACGCGCAGCGAGCCGCCTTTGCCCTTGAGGTCGACCACCATACGGGTGGTCACCGGCAATTGCGCCGGCCGCACCGGAACATAGAGCGTCTGCTCGACAGCGGTGCCGTCGGCATGGGCGAGCTTGATGGTGATCGAGGCGTTGCCCGGCGTTTCAGCGATCAGCGGCACGGTCAGCGTCTGCCGCTTGCCCTTGGCCAGCGTCAGCTTTTCGGGCAGGGCGGCATCGCCGGTCGAAAGATCGCCTGACGTGCTTATAGACAGCGCATAGTCGCCCTCCGGACCGTCGGCGTCGGTGACATCGAGCCGCATGACGGCCGAATCGCCGGGCGCCAGGAAGCGCGGCAGGCCGGCGGTGATCACCACCGGATCGCGCACGATCACGTCGGATTGGGCATGGCCGACCCCGTCCTCGGTCCAGGCGACGGCCATGACGCGCACGGTGCCGTTGAACTGCGGGATGTCGAAGTCGACCCGCGCCTTGCCGTCGGCGTCGAGCTGGACCGGACCGGAGAAGAAGGCGACCAGCTTTTCGGTCGGCGGGCTGCCTTGCGACTGGATGTTGGCGCCGTCGCCGCCGCTGCGCAGCTTGCCGGTCGTGCCCAGCGAGCCGTCGATCAGGCGGCCGTAGAGGTCGCGTACTTCAAGGCCGAGCATGCGCTGGCCGAAGAACCAGGTCTCCGGATCCGGCACCTTGTAGTTGGTCAGGTTGAGGATGCCGACGTCGACGGCCGCGACCATGACATAGGCGTTGGCGCCCGGCTGCACGCCGGCCACCGAAACCGGGATCGACAGCTGCTGGCGCGGCATGGTCTTGTCCGGCGGCGTCAGGCTGACGGCGAGTTTTTTCGAGCCCGGATCGACCTTCAGCCATTTGACGCCGATGGCGCGCGCTGGCATGCGGGTTTCCTGCGCATCACCCGGCCTGAACAGCGTTGCCGTGACATAGGCGCCGGCGCCCCAGTCGTCGCCGACCGGGATGTCGATGGTGCTGCCGCCGGCCGGCACGCTGGCGGTGACGGTCTTCAAGAGCTTGTCGGCGCCGATGGTGACGAGCAGCTCGCCGGCAAAATGCGGCGACAGTTTGAGCTTGGCCACTTCGCCGGCCGCATAGCTGTCCTTGTCGAGGGCGATTTCGAGGCCGTCGGGCGTTTCGGTGGTGGTGGAGCTGACATACCAGCCGGCGTCGAACTCGTAGCTGGTCGCCGGGCCCTCCGGGTCAGACGTCTCGATCTCGAGCCGGTAGCGGCCCCAGTCGACCGGCAGCGAGACGGTGGCCTCGCCGTCGGCGGTCATGTCGACCTGGCCGCTGGCCACCGACTTGGTGAAGGTCACCGGCTCATAATTCCAGGAATTGCTGGAGCGGTACCATTGGTAATTGCGTTCGACCTTGACCAGCGACCATTGCGCGCCCTGGAGCGCCTCGCGCTTGCCGTCGGGGTCGACGGCAATCAGGCCGAACTTCGCCGTGCCGCCTTGCGGCACCTCGTCGCCGTCGAAATCCGGGCGGATGCCGATCATCTGGCCCTGCGGCCGGATGGCGAAGTTGAGCGAGCGTTCGACGGCGCGGCCGCCGGTCTCGCGCATCCTGACCGTAACCTTGGCGTCGACCAGCCTGGTGGTCGAGGGCAACTGGTCGACGGAAACCGGGAAGGTCGCCTTGCCGTCGTCGCCGACCACCGGCAGGCCGGTGAACGGGGTGACTGACGGTTCCGCCGACTGCTCGTCGGCGAGGCCGAAGGAATAGCCCTTGAAGCGGTCCCAGGCGCGGGTGGTCGACAGCGTCAGTTCGCCTTCGAGCGCCAGCCCGGCGGCCGGCGCGCCATAAAGGAAGCGGCCGTCGACGGTAACGTTAGCGGTTTCGCCCTGCGCGATCTCCTGCTTGTCGGAGGACAGGTCGAACTCGATGCGATCCGGCACGAAATCCTCGACCAAAAACATCTGGCTGGCGACCGCCGCCTGCTTGGGGTCGGTGTGGATCGCCACCGTCCAGGTGCCGCGCATGACGTTGGCTTCGAGGGGCAGGTCGACGGCATGGCCGCCGGCCGATGCGCCGTCGCTGACGATGCGGCGGTTCTCGACGCCGTCGGGACGGGTGAAGATGAAGGTCAGCGGCAGGTTCTCGACCGCCTTGGCGGCGCTGTCGCGGGCAAGTGCTGCGACATGGACGTCCTCGCCGGCGCGGTAGATGCCGCGTTCGGTCCAGGCATAGACGTCGAGCGCGCCCGGCGCCGGACGCCCGGTGACGCCGCGATCGGAAAGATCGAAGCCGGCGCGGCCCATGTCGAGGAAGACGAAGTCGCTGTCACCCTGCCTGGCTGTCAGCACGGCCGGCACCATGCCGCCGTCGCCGCGCGTCAGTCCGGGGTTGAAGACGGCGCGGCCTTCACCGTCCGTGGTCGCGGTGCCGAGGATCTCGTTGTTCCTGGCCAGCAGCGTCAGTTCAGCACCTGATATCGGCTTGGCGGTTGCGAGCGAACGGGCAAAGACGTTCAGCCCGTCCTGCCCGGTATAGGTCGACAGGCCGATATCGGAGACGACGAACCATTGCGTGGCGCGCGAATCATAGTCGTCCTCGTTCTCGTCGACCGGTTGCGCGGTCAGCACATAGACGCCGGGCTTGCGCTGCGGCAGCGCCTCGTCGACCGGGAAGGAGGTGGTGACTTCCTTGTTCAGATCGTTGGCGATGTCGAGCTGGCCCTGCCAAACCGGCTCGCCCATCTGATCGGAAATGTTGGAGATGTCGTAGCCGTCAAGCTGGCGCAGGAACTGGTAGCCGGACAGAAGCTGGGTCAGCGAGCGATCGCCGATGCGAAAAAGCTTCATTTCGGCGGCGCTCATGTTGACGGTGACGACCGGGATGCCGCGGCGCGCGCCGGCCGGCAGCACGAAGCTGTCGCCGGTGAAACGGGCGGACGGGGCGCGGTCCTGCACATAGATCGACAGCACCACCGGGGTGGAGATCACCTCGCCGATGGCGGCCGGCAGGCCGGGACGGAAGGTCACGTCGTAATGCTGGCCGTGCTCGAGCCCCTCGACGCAGATCTGCTTGTCCTTGGCCTCGACACCCTTGGGGGCGGCGTTGTCGACAGTGACGAATTGCGCGTAGTCGACGCCGGTCTTGACCAGGTCTTCGGAAAATTGCGCGCAGATGCGTGGCGCGCTGGTGTCGGCGTCGACCGTGTGATCGACGACGCGGAAGCCCTTGCGCGCCTTGAGGTCGTGGTAGGCGGCCGTGACCCAGGGCGAACTGACCAGCGCGAGGCTCGCTTCGTAGGCCTGCAGGGCCGGCCGAGCGAGGTCGCGGCGATCGAGCCCGTCGCCAAGCAGTGCCAGCGCTTCGGCACGGGTTTTTGTGGTGCGCAGCAATTTGTAGGCGTTGAAGCCGGCGGAGGTGGCGTTCGCCGGCAGGGTCGACGCCTCGGCGCTGTTGGCGGTCGGCTGCACGGCAAGTGTTTCCCGCGCCAGTTCAAGCCAGAGTTGGCCATCGTCGGGCAATACCGAAACCAAAGCCTCGTATTTTTGAACGGCCAAGCGGTGGTCGCCGGTCTGCGACGCTTGCCTTGCCGCCTCCCGCAGCGCCGTCAGTCCTTCGGTGGGCTTGGTGTAGGCCGGGCCGGTGAGCCTGTTGCGGTATTGCTGGGCCTGGTCGGCCATCCAGGCGGGGAAGAAGGCGAGCGCCGGCGGCGCGCCGATGTCGGGGTCGCCTTCGACGTTGACGACCTTGCCGGCGACGGCGCCCTTGAAGGGCTTCAGCGTGTTATAATCGGATTTGAGAAAACACCATTTGGCCTTGGGGTTGTAGGTGAAGGCGCGGCAGGCGGGATCGCCGAGACATGTCGTCGTGCACTGATCGAGGCTGACGTTCTGGTCGGATCTGAGATCGAAGCCGAAATAATCGGAATTGTCCGATGTCACTACCCGGCGCGCTTCGGCCGCTTGCGCGACACTGCCCCAAGCGAAAAAGAGAAGAAAAAGAATCGACAGACCACGAGCCGCCATGACACCCCTCCGGACACTGCTTACGTTACGTCCACGTTACGCCCAGACATGTTCAAGCTTCGGTCCAGCTTGTCAACACAAGGACGCGGCAGGTTCCCGCCTGCCAACGGTTTCCTTTCCGGCCGATGACCGGTAGTACCTCCACAGGACAGGGATCACGCTTTCTTGCGGCGACGCAGAAGGTGTGAATTCCAAGCCCTGTCCATTTAAGACAGTTGGATTGTGGCAATTGGATTGTGGCCCGTTTACGAGCAATTCAGAACTTCATTCCAATTTTAGCTTTGGCCGCTAGTGTAGAGTTGTAATGTCGGCGTATGAAAGGCAGATGTCGGGAGGAACCGCGCCACGGCGCGTGTTTTTGCTCGCCCTGCTTTCCGCCTTGCTATGCTCGCCTGCACTGGTTGGCGCGAGCGGAAATGCGGCCGCTTTCGAGATCTTCGGCATCAAGCTGTGGGGATCGTCGGAGGATGAAGATGCCGACATCGTCGATCCGCTGCGCTATGCGGTGACCATAGAGGCGCCCGACGCCGACGAGGATCTCGCCGAAAAACTCGAAAACGCCTCGGCGCTGAAGGACGACGAAGAACGTCCGGTCTCCGGTTCGCTCGGCCTGCTGGCCAAGGCGCGTGCCGACCGCGATCAGCTTGTCGCCGCCCTTTATGCGGACGCCCGCTACGAGGGCGTCGTTACCATTACCATCGAAGGCAAGCCGCTCGACGATTTGCCGCCCGACGCCGAATTCTCGGGTCCGCAGCCGATTCCGGTGGTGATCAACATTGCGGCCGGACCGAAGTTCACGCTTGGCGACATCAGGCTGGAGGGCGATGCGGCGGGGCTGTCGGGCGCCGATTTCGGCCTGATCGCCGGCGGCGATGCCGGGTCCGGTGCCGTGCTCAAGGCCGAGGCGTCGATCGTGCGGGCGCTCAAGAAGGACGGCAGGCCGCTGGCCAAGGTGACCGCCCGCGAGATCGTTGCCGATCACGCCACCTCGACGCTCGACGTGGCGCTGACCGTGGCCGCCGGGCCGGTTGCCGGCTATGGCGACACCACGGTCGAAGGCACCGAGAAGGTCGACCGCGATTTCACCGAATACATGACCGGCCTTAAGCGCGGCCGCCAATATTCGCCGGAAGAGGTCGACGAGGCGCGCGACCGGCTGCTCGGGCTGGAAGTCTTCAACAGCGTGACGCTGAAGGAGGCCGACGGTCTCGACGCCGATGGCAACATCCCGATCGGCGTCGAAGTGAGCGAGCGCAAGCCGCGCTATTTCGGCCTTGGCGGCACCTTCTCCAACACCGAGGGGCTCGGCCTCGAAGGCTATTGGGGTCACCGCAATCTGTTCGGCCGTGCCGAAAAACTGCGCATCGAGGGTGAAATCAGCGGCATCGGCAGCAACGAACTGACCGAGCTCAACTACAATGCCGGCATCATGTTCGAAAAGCCGGGCGTGGTCGGGCCGGCGTCCAAATTCTTCGCCGGCGCCAACACCGTGCTGGAGCATCCCGACGCCTACGACCGTTTCTCGGTCAAGGGCAACACCGGCCTGTCGTATGACCTCGACCGGCAGCAGACGGTTTCGGCGGAAGTCGCGCTCGACTATTCGAAGATCACCGATTCCTTCGGCAAGCACACTTTTCTGATCGCCAGCATTCCGCTGCGCTATGTCTACGACAACCGCGACAACCGGCTCAACCCGACGACCGGATTCAGGGCGCTGGCCTATGCCGAGCCGAGCTACGACATTTTGAACGGTGCCGCCTTCGTCAAGCTTAGGGGCGAAGGATCGGCCTATCAGTCGCTCGACGCGGCCTCGAAGTTCGTCCTGGCCGAACGCGTCGTCATCGGCTCGATCATCGGCGCCGGCCTTCAGGATGTTCCGGCCGACCGGCGCTTCTATTCCGGCGGCGGCGGCTCGGTCCGCGGTTATGCCTATCAGGGCATCGGTCCGAAGGACGCCGACGGAGAGCCGATCGGCGGGCTGTCCTTCTTCGAGACCTCGTTCGAGATGCGCATCGCCATCAACGACACGATCGGCGTCGTGCCGTTCGTCGATGCCGGCACCGTCTCGACCGATCAATTCCCGGATTTTTCCGGCATGAAGGTCGGCGCCGGCGTCGGCTTGCGCTATATTACGCCGTTCGGACCGTTGCGCATCGATGCGGCGGTGCCGCTCAACCCGGATCCCGACGACCCGGATTTCGGCATCTATGCCGGTATCGGCCAGGCGTTTTGATGACAATGTTCAAGCGCATCCTTCGCATTGCCCTTTACACGCTGCTCGTCCTGGTGGCGGCGGTGGTCGGTGCGCTCGTCGTGCTGACCAAGACCGAGCGCGGCCGCGCCAATCTCGCCGGCATCATCTCGACCGTGGCGTCGACCGATGACCAGAAGGTCACGGTCAGCGGCATCGACGGCATCTGGTCCGGCGCGCTGACGGTCGACCATGTGGTGCTGGAGGATCGCCAGGGCGCCTGGCTGGTGGCGCGCAAGGTGGCCGTCGACTGGTCGCCGCTGGCGCTTCTGTCGAAAAACTTCAGCGCCGGCCGCATCGGCGCCGATCGCATCGAGCTGGCGCGGCTGCCGGCGGCCGGCACGCAGCAGCCGAGCCAAGGTGGCGCCACCACGCTGCCGGTGTCGCTCGACATCAAGCAGATCGACCTGCCGGAAATCGCGCTCGGGCAGGCGCTGGTCGGCAGCGGTATCGCCGAGCTCGCCGCCAAGGGATCGTTCAAGGCCGATGCGGCGCCATTGGCGCTCGCAACCAGCCTCAACATCACCCGCCGCGACGGCAAGCAAGGCAAGTTCGACGCCAACATCCATTTCGCGCCCGCCGACAACAAGCTGGACCTCGATCTGAAGGCGTCGGAGCCGGCCGGCGGCATCATCGCCAATCTGCTCAAATTGCCGGATGCGCCGCCGGTCAACATCGTCGTCACCGGCACCGGGCCGGTCGCCAATTGGAGCGGCATCGGTACCTTCGTCGTCGACGGCCAGATCGTCACCCAGCTCACAGGTCGCCACCAGCTCACCGACAAGGGCAACTATGTCGAGGCCAAGGGCGACGGCGACCTCCAGCGCTTCTTGCCCGACAATCTGAAATCCTTGTTTGCCGGCAAGACCAGCTTCGACCTCGCCGGAACCGCGATTGTGACGGGCGGCGTCGAGGTCGAGCGCGCCAGCATCGACAGCGATGCCGTGCATGGCACCGCCGCGGGCATCATCGACCCCAACGGCGCCAGCGACCTTTCGGTGGAACTCGCCGCCAAGGGTCCACCAATCGTGTTCAGCCTCGGCGCCGCGGCGCAGCCGGTGACGGTCGCGATCACCGGCGCCACGGCTCGCGCGTTCGGCGGTGGCAAGGCGCCGATAATCGACATCGGCGCGTCCCTGGTCTCGGTGGTGGCGGGCGGCACCCGGGTGGACGATCTGGTGGCCGAAATCCATTCCGACGGCTTTGACATCCAGGACCGCAGCGGACCGGTCACCATCAAGCTTATCGCCGGCGGCCTGAACACCGACGTGGCGACGCTGGCGCCGCTGGTGACCGGCAGGGTCACCGCCGACCTCGCCGGGTCGGTCAGCAAGGACGAGATCGTCGTCGATCAAGGCACGCTGCGCAGCGATGCGCTCAATGCCTCGGTGACATCCAAGGTGACGCTGGCCGATCTGGCCATGACGCTCAAGATGAATGCCGATGCCGTCTCGACTGCGCTGCCGCCGCAGATCCGCCCGGTTCTCGGCGAGCGTGTGACATTCTCGGCGACCGCGACCCGCGACCCGCAAGGCTTGTTTGCCGCCAATGCGCTGCAACTCAATTCGGGCTCGCTCAGCGCCAGCGGCACCGCCAGCGCGACGGGCACCGACATCCAGGCCGACATCAGGGGCACGCTCGGCGATGTCTCGGTGCTGTCGCCGATGGTTGGCGTACCGGTCGGCGGGGCCGTCAATTTCGCGCTGACGGCGAGCGGCGCGCGCTCGGCGCCGGATTTCTCGGTCTCGGCCGACAGCGACAGCCTGACCGCGTCGGGCCGGACGGTCAAGACGATCAAGCTGACAGCGACGGGCAAGGCCGACATCGTCAATCCCGCTGCCGATGTCGCACTGACAGGGTCCGTCGACGACCAGCCGCTCGATCTCAGGGCATCTTTGGTGACGCGTGACGGAACGCGTTCCGTCAACGGGCTTAGCCTGTCGCTGGCCGACAATAAGGTCTCGGGCGATCTCGTGCTCGACGACAGCTTGCTGCCGCTCGGCACGCTGACCCTCGAAGCGCCCGATATCGGTCCGCTGGCCGCGCTTGCCGGGCAGACGGCGGCCGGCGACGTGCAGGGCAGCATCCGCCTCTCGAATGATGGTGGCGCGCCGACGGTAGTCATCGATATGACGAGCGGGTCTATTTCCCGCGGCGATCTGGCGGCGAAGACCATCGCCGTCAACGCGCTGGTCGCCAACTTTCTCAAGGCGCCGGCGATCTCCGGCACGATCAAGGCCGATACGGTCACATCAGGCGCCACCGTGATCAGCGGCATCGGTGTCGATTTGAAGCGCGACGGCGACTGGACCGGGTTTTCCGGCGGCGCCACCGTCGCCGGCATTCCGGCCAGGGCCGAAGGCAGGGTGAAGATCGCCGACGGCACGACAAGCGTCGAGATCGCTTCCGGCGAAGCGACCATTCGCGGCATCAAGGCGGCGATCGCGCAGCCGTCGACCCT
This sequence comes from Mesorhizobium sp. WSM4815, assembly GCF_055811575.1. NCBI lineage: Bacteria > Pseudomonadati > Pseudomonadota > Alphaproteobacteria > Hyphomicrobiales > Phyllobacteriaceae > Mesorhizobium > Mesorhizobium sp. WSM4815. The sequence continues at coordinate 129,224 of NZ_JBVVQS010000087.1, forward strand.
GAGCATCGCCAATGGCAACGCCAGCATCGAGAAACTGATGCTCGATGTCGGCGGCGGATCGGTGACAATGTCCGGCACCGCCGGCCAGACGCTCGATCTTGCGGCAGAGTTTTCCGGGCTGCCGGCCGCCCTGGCCAATGATTTTTCACCCGGCCTCGACGCCGCGGGCACGCTCGGTGGAACGGCGCAAGTGACGGGACCGTCAGCAGCCCCTGACATTCGTTTCGATGCGCAGCTCAGCGGCGCCGAGACCAGCCAGACCCGCCAGGCGGGGCTCGGGCTGCTCAACCTCGATGCCGCAGGCAGCTTCTCCTCCGCCGGGGGCGTCGCCATCGACCGCGCGACGCTTGCCGGGGACAAAATTTCCGGCAAGGCTGCCGGCACCATCAATCCGAACGGCGCCAGCGATTTTTCGCTCGACCTGGCCTCGACCGGCCCGAGCCTGCCGCTGGCGCTTGGTAGCACCGAGAGCCCGATCAAGCTCGAGTTGCAGGCGCTGTCGGTGGAGGTCGCGGGGCAGGGCACGCAATCGACGCTGAATATCTCCGCGACACTGCCGTCGGTCGCCACCAACCTCGCCAAGGCCGAAGGCATCGCGCTTGCGCTCCATTCCGACGCCTTCGATCTGAAGGGCCGAACAGGGCCGATCTCCGGCACGGTGACGGCGGACAAAATCGGCCTGGACAATCCGACCATCGCGCCGCTGCTCGCCGGAAAGACTACTGCCAAGGTCGCCGGCGATCTCGCTACCGATACCATCGTCATCGACAGCGGCTCGGTAACGAGCGAGGTACTGGACAGCGGCTTTAATGGAAGGGTCTCCCTGGCCGATGGCGCCATCGATCTCAACCTCAGGGCGGTTGCGGCTTCCGCGGCACTGCCGGCGGCAGTGCGCGGCGTGCTCGCCGAGCGGACGCAGCTCAGCGCGGCACTGAAGCGCGACGCCAACGGCAATGTTATCGCCAACGCCATCAGGCTGGTATCAGGTGCATTCAGCGCCGACGGGCAGGCCAGCCTCGCCGACAACAAGGTCAGCGCCGACGTCAAGGGCGCGCTCGCCGACATCTCGCTTCTGTCCGGGGATGCCAAGGGCGCCATCACCTTCGCGCTGAACGCGCAAGGCGCCAGCACCGCGCCCGACCTGTCGCTGACGGTCAACAGCGACCGGCTTTCGGTGGTGGCGCGAGAAATCACCGGGCTAAAGCTCACCGCGACGGGGAAGGGCGACATCGCCAGCCCGGCGGCCGATATCTCGCTCACCGGATCCGTCAATGACGAGCCACTCGATTTCAAGGCGTCGCTGGTAACGCGCCAGGGAAAGCGGTCCATAAACGGACTAAGCCTGTCACTGGGCGACAACAAAGTTTCGGGCGACCTTGCTCTCGACGATCGATTCCTGCCGCTCGGCACGGTTGCGCTGGATCTACCCGATATCAGTCCGCTCGCAGCCCTGGCGCTGGAAAAAGCTGACGGCGACGTGCGTGGCACGATCGTCTTCTCGAAGACCGGCAATGCGCCTCATGTCGCCATCAAGGCGACCACAGATTCAATTTCGCGCGGCGATCTTTCGGCAAAGACGGTCACCATCGATGCGCTGATTGCCAACTATGTCGCCGCACCGGCGATCTCCGGTAAAATCCGTGCCGACAGCGTCACCTCCGGCGGCACCGTGATCAGCGGCATCGGTGTCGATTTGAAGCGCGACGGCGACTGGACCGGGTTTTCCGGCGGCGCCATCGTCGCCGGAATTCCGGCCACGGCAGAAGGCAGGGTGAGGATCGCCGACGGCACGACAAGCGTCGAAATCGCCTCCGGCGATGCGACCATTCGCGGCATCAGGGCGGCGATCGCGCAGCCGTCGACCCTGAGCATCGCCAACGGCGCCGCCAGCATCGAGAAACTGATGCTCGATGTCGGCGGCGGATCGGTGACAATGTCCGGCACCGCCGGCCAGACGCTCGATCTTGCGGCAGAGTTTTCCGGGCTGCCGGCCGCCCTGGCCAATGATTTTTCACCCGGCCTCGACGCCGCGGGCACGCTCGGTGGAACGGCGCAAGTGACGGGACCGTCAGCAGCCCCTGACATTCGTTTCGATGCGCAGCTCAGCGGCGCCGAGACCAGCCAGACCCGCCAGGCGGGGCTCGGGCTGCTCAACTTCGATGCCGCAGGCAGCTTCTCCTCCGCCGGCGGCGTCGCCATCGACCGCGCGACGCTTTCAGGAGACAAGATTTCCGGCAAGGCTGCCGGCACCATCAATCCGAACGGCGCCAGCGATTTTGCGCTCGACCTGGCCTCGACCGGCCCGAGCCTGCCGCTGGCGCTCGGCAGCACGGAGAGCCCGATCAAGCTCGAGCTGCAGGCGCTTTCGGTAAAGGCTGCAGGGCAGGGCACGCAGCCGCAGCTCGACATTTCCGCTGTTCTGCCTTCGGTCGCGACGAAATTCAGCGATGTCGAGGGGCTCACGCTGGCATTGCACTCGGACGCTTTCGACGTGAAGAGCCGGACGGGGCCGGTCTCCGGCACGGTGACGGCAAACAAGATCGGCCTGGACAATCCGACCATAGCGCCGCTGATCGCCGGCAAGATCACGGCACAAGTCGCCGGCAGCCTGGCGACCGACGGCATTCTCATCGACAGCGGGTCGGTGACGAGCGACGCGCTGAACACCGGCTTCAATGGAAGGATCTCGCTGGCCGACGGCGCCATCGACCTCAACCTCAAGACCGACGCGGTTTCCGCGGCGCTGCCGGCGGCAGCGCGCGGCGTGCTCGCGCAGCGGACGGAACTCAGTGCCGCGCTGAAGCGCGACGCCAATGGCAATGTCACCGCCGATGCGATCAGGCTGGTGTCCGGCGCGCTGACCGCCGACGGGCAGGCCAGCCTTGCCGACAACAAGCTCACCGTCGATATCAAGGGCGCGCTGGCCGACATCTCGCTTCTGTCCGGGGACGCCAACGGCGCCATCACCTTCGCGCTGAACGCGCAAGGCGCCAGCACCGCGCCAGACCTGTCGCTGACGGTCAACAGCGACCGGCTTTCGGTTGCCGAACGCGAGATCACCGGGTTGAGCCTCACCGCCACAGGCAAGGCCGATGCCGCCAACCCGGCGGCCAATGTCCAATTGACCGGAAATGTCGCGGGCCAGCCCCTGAAGGGCAGCGCCGTGCTGGCGACGTCAGACGGCAAGCGCGCTATCGACGGGCTTTTGCTGTCGCTCGGCAAGAACCGGATATCAGGCGACCTGGCGCTTGACGAGGCTTTCGTGCCTGAAGGCACCGTGGCGCTCGACCTGCCTGACATCGGACCGCTGGCAGCGCTTGCGCTGGAAAAGGCGGAAGGCGACGTGCGCGGCACGATCGTCTTCTCGAAGGCCGGCAATGCGCCTGAGGTCACCGTCAAGGCTTCGACGGCTTCGATTACACGCGGCGATGTTTCGGCAAAGACGGTGACCATCGACGCATCGATCGCCAACTATCGAGCGGCGCCGGTGATCTCCGGAAAAATCCGTGCCGACAGCGTCACCTCCGGCGGCACCGTCGTTCGCGGCATCGATGTCGATCTGACCCGCGACGGCGACTGGACCGGCTTTTCCGGCGGCGCCACCGTCAAGGACATTCCGGCCGAGGCAGCCGGCCGCGTCAGGGTCGCCAATAGCACGACGACGGTCGAGCTCGCCTCCGGTCAGGCGACGATGCGCGGCGTCAAGGCGGCGATCGCCCAGACCTCGACCATCACCATCGCCAACGGCACCACCAGCCTGGACAGGCTCGCACTCAACCTCGGCGGCGGCACGGCGACGGTTTCGGGCAAGGTCGGGGAGGCGCTCAATCTCAACGCGACGCTGGCGCGGGTGCCGATGTCGCTCGCCAACAGTTTCTCGCCCGGCCTCGATGCCGCCGGCACGATCTCGGGCACGGTGAAGGTGACGGGCGCGCCGGCCAATCCGGCCGTCGCCTTCAAGGTCGACGCCGCAGGCGTCCAGACGTCGCAGACCCGCGGCGCCGGTTTCGGCGGCATGGGCGTTTCGTCCTCCGGCACGTTTTCCGGCAACCGACTGACCTTCGAGGCCAACATGAGCGATGCCGCCGGTCTCGGCCTCAAGGGCGGCGGCACGATGACGACATCAGGCACGCCGACGCTTGATCTCGACTTTTCCGGCAAGGTGCCGTTCGCCTTCCTGACCCGGACACTGGCCGCACAAGGCCTGTCGTTGAGCGGCACGGCCGACGTCAATCTGAAGGTGCGCGGCCCGGCGACGGCGCCGGTGATCACAGGCACGGTCCGCACGTCGGGTGCCCGCCTGATCGATGCACGCTCGGGACTTGCGATCAACGATATCACCGCCGATGTGGCGATCGGCGGTGGCGTCGCCAGGATAAACCGCCTGACCGGCAATTTGTCGACGCGCGGCAGCCTGTCGGCCAGCGGCACGGTCGGCATCAATCCGGCGCAAGGCTTTCCGGCCAACCTGTCGATCAAGCTCGTCGACGGCCGCTACACCGACGGCAGGGTGGTCACCGCCAATCTCGGCGGCGACCTGACCATCAAGGGGCCACTCGCATCGGCGCCGGTGATCTCGGGCACGATCAACCTGGCCAAGACCGTCATCACCGTTCCCGAAAAGCTGCCGGGCTCGCTGGCGGCGCTCAACGTCAGGCACAAGAACGCACCGGCCGCCGTGCGCGCGCAGGACAAGGCGTTGCGCCCGGCGACGGCGAGTGGCAGCAGCAGTGGCGGCGGCCTCAACCTCGATGTCACGGTCAACGCGCCCAGCCAGATCTTCATCCAGGGCAGGGGCGTCGATGCCGAGCTTGGCGGTTCGCTGCGGCTGACCGGCCCGGCATCGTCGCCGCAAGCGGTCGGCACCTTTGACTTGCAGCGCGGTCGGCTGTCGATCGTGGCCAAGCGGCTGACCTTCACCGAAGGCACGGTCGGCTTTTCGGGGTCGCTGGTGCCTTATCTCAATCTCACGGCGACATCGACGACGAGCAGCACCACCGTCACCATCGTGGTTTCGGGCGAGGCGACCAATCCGAAATTCAACTTCTCGTCGGTGCCGGCGCTGCCGGAGGACGAGGTCCTGGCGCAACTGATTTTTGGCCGCTCGATGTCGAACCTGTCGCCGCTGCAGATCGCTCAGCTTGCCGAAGCCGCCGCGCAACTGGCCGGCATCGGCGGCTCGACCTCGCTGCTCCAGAACCTGCGCAGCGCCATCGGCGTCGACGATCTCGACGTCGTCACCGACGAGGAGGGCGGCACCGCGGTCTCGGCCGGCAAATATCTCAACGACCGCACCTATGTGACGATCCAGAAGGGCGACAAGCCGGGTTCGGGCAAGGCGGCGATCGATCTCGACGTCGGCCGCGGCGTCAAATTGCGCGGCGAAGCCACCGATGCCGGCGAAGCCAAGGGTGGCATTTTCTACGAACGCGAGTACTGAAGCCGGCCTGCGCGAAATGGTCCGGCAATCCGACAGCCCTCGTCGCCATATCGGCACTCATCCGGATCGGCCGGCGCGGTGCAAAGCTTCGCGCATGACCCCGAGAATCGAAATCGATTTCGGCGCAAAATCAAACTGCTACAGCGTCCGTTGCGCGGCCAACCGGACGTGCGGCGCGGCAGTGAATGTCTCAGTTTGATCGATGCCGGAGATTCGAACGAAATCTACCGGGCAATAGCAATTTTGCGCCAAGACTGTCGTTATCACGCGAACTGCTTCCCTTCCAAAGTTGCACATTCCTTGGCATGTTCCCAATCCGTGCCGTTTTTGACATCACGGCCCGGATGCGGAATGGTAAAAGGCAGAAAGCCAACAATGGGAGTTCTCGATGACAATCTACAAGAGTAATGGCGACCGCGTTCCGGATCACATCCATGCGATGGCCGAAGAAGCCAGGGCCGGACGTGTCGATCGCCGCGAGTTTCTCGCTTTGGCCAGCGTCTTCGGCGCGTCCACGGCGATGGCCTATGGCATGCTCGGCCTCGCCGACCCGACGCCGGCGAGAGCGCAGGACGCGCAGGGCAAGAAAGGCGGCATACTGAAGGTCGCTATGTGGATCAAGGATCCGAAGGATCCGCGCAAGGCCGACTGGTCGGAAATCGCCAATGCCGAGCGCCAGGCGCTTGAGCCGCTGGTCAAGTACACAAATGAATACACGTTCCGCCCCTACCTGCTCGAGAGCTGGGACGTGAACGACGACGCCACCGAATACACGCTGCATGTGCGCAAGGGCGTCACCTGGAACAACGGCGATCCGTTCACCGCCGACGATGTCATCTTCAACTTCAAGCGTTGGGCCGACAAGAAGGCCGAAGGCAATTCCATGCCCGGTCGTCTCGGCTCGCTGGTCAAGGACGACAAGCTGGATGAGAGCGCCGTCACCAAGGTCGACGAACACACGGTCAAGCTGACGCTCAGCTCGCCGGATATCGCGCTCATCCCCAACGTGTGCGACTATCCCGGTCTCGTCGTCCACAAGACCTTCGACGAAAAGGGCGGCGATTTCAAAGCCTGCCCGATCGGCACCGGCCCATTTGAACTGGTCTCCTACGATGTCGGCCAGAAGGTCGTCTACAAACGCCGCGAAGACAACAAGTGGTGGGACGGCGAGGTGTTTCTCGACGGCGTCGAGTTCATCGACTATGGCACCGATCCGGCGGCGATGGTCAGCGCTTTCGAAGCCGGCGAAGTCCATACCAATTTCGAGACGTCGGCCGACTATGTGTCGATCCTCGACGGTGTCGATCTGGTCAAGTCCGAGGTGATCACCGCTTCGACGATCGTCTGCCGCACCAATGTGACCAACAAGCCGTATGACGATCAGAAGGTTCGCAACGCGCTGCAGCTTGCGGTCGATAACGCTGTCGTCCTGCAGCTCGGCTACGGCAATGCCGGCACAGTTGCCGAAAACCACCATGTCTCGCCGATCCATCCGGAATACTTCGAGCTGGCGAAGATTGCCCGCGATCCGGCCAAGGCTAAGGCGCTGATGGCTGAAGCCGGCCAGGCCGACTTCGAGCACGAGCTGATCACGGTCGACGAAGACTGGCACAAGAACACCGGCGATGCGATCGCCGCGCAGATGCGCGACGCCGGCATCAAGGTCAAGCGTACGGTGCTGCCGGGCTCGACCTTCTGGAACGACTGGACCAAATACCCGCTGTCGATGACCAACTGGAACATGCGGCCGCTCGGCGTCCAGGTTCTGGCGATCGGCTATCGCACCGGTGAAGCCTGGAACGAGACGGGCTGGGCGAATGCGGAGTGGGATGGCAAGCTCAACGCTGCGCTCGCCGTTGCCGACCCCGCCAAGCGCAAGGAAATGATGAAGGACATCGAGCAGATCCTGCAAGATGCCGGGATCATCATCCAGCCCTACTGGCGCAAGCTCTACAGCCATTCGGTCGCTTCCGTTAAGAACTACGGCATGCACCCGACCTTCGAGCGCGACTACGGCAAGGTCTGGCTCGACGAGGAGGCCTGATCGGATCGATCGTGGAAGGGGCGGTTCGCCCCTTCCACCCACGCCATGCATGATCCCACAACCGCAGATGGCGCAGAAAAAAGCGCAGACTCTTCGGAAAGGGGCGTGCAATAAGACAGGGTTGATCGCATTCTGAGGGTCCGTTTGACAGCCAGCTCTGCCGATTGCGGCTGAGCTGGCTCCGAGCCGGCCTCAACCCCAACCAGCCGGCAGGGGACCGCCATGCTTTCTTTCATCCTTCGACGCCTCGGCACCATGGCATTGACGATGCTGTGCCTGACGATGGTCGTGTTCTTCCTGATCAATCTCGATCCCAATCTGAAAAAGCTGGCGATCAGCCAGACCGAAATGCACACCTCGGCCGAGCAGCTCGAAAACTGGCTGGTCAACCATGGCTACCGCCAGAATTTCTTTTCCCGCTATGGCCAATGGCTGGGTATCGTGCCCAAGCAGCCGGTCACAGACCCGGCAACCGGCAAACCCACGCGACGTTTTGCCTTCTGCAACGATCCTGTCGAGCCGACATTTTCCGGCGTGCTGCAGGGTGACTTCGGCTGCTCGACCAAGTTCAAGACGACGGTCGCGTCGAAGCTTTTCCCGGCGCTCGGTGCTACCGGAATCCTGATGTTCTGGGTGCTTGTGGTGATGGTGCCGATCTCGCTGTTGATCGGCATCCTCGCCGGTATGCGCGAAGGCTCGCGAACCGACCGGACCTTGTCAGTGGCCTCGATCGCCTCGACGGCGACGCCCGAATATGTGTCGGGCGTCATATTCACCGTCGTCTTCGCCTCATGGCTCGGCCTGCTGAACGGTTCGGCGGCGTCCGCCAGCCGGGGCATCACCTTCTACAACTTCACCCTGCCGGTGATGACGCTGGCGATCTATGGCATCGGCTATATCGCCCGCATGACCCGCGCCTCGATGGTCGAGGTGATGACGCAGCAATATATCCGCACCGCCCGGCTGAAGGGCCTCTCCTTCGGCAGCGTCGTGGTCAAGCACGCGCTGCGCAACGCGCTGATCGCGCCATTCACCGTCATCATGCTGCAATTTCCCTGGCTGCTCACCGGCGTCGTTATTGTCGAGGTGATGTTCCGCTACCAGGGCTTTGGCTACACGCTGGTCGAGGCGGCCGGCAACAACGATATCGATCTTTTGCTCGGCTGCTCCCTGGTCTCGGTGTTCATCGTCCTGATCACGCAGCTCATTTCCGATGTCGGCTACGCGTTTCTCAATCCGCGTATCAGAGTTCAATAGGGGATCGAGCGGATGCAGCTTGAATATATCGGCGCCTTCAATGTGGTGCTTGGCGTGCTTGCGCGTTTCTGGCCGGTCTGGATCGCTCTCGTCCTGGTGATGGGGGCGAGCTTCGCCTACAAGAAGAGGCTTGGCCTCTACGGTCAGCTCTTCGACAGCAGCGTCGGCATCGTCGGCGTCGGCATCTGCCTGTTCTGGCTGTTCACGGCGATCTTCGCGTCGACCGTCTCGCCCTTCAATCCGCTTGTCCAGATCCCGATCATGAAGGACGCGCTGCCGGGCGCGGTCGAGCCGCAATCGGGACTTGTCTACCTGTTCGGCGGCGACAAGCTTGCCCGCGACGTGTTCAGCCGCATGGTCTACGGCAGCCAGATCGTGCTGATCATCGCGCCGGCGGCGACCGGGTTTGCGCTGATGGTCGGCATCACGCTCGGTCTGCCGGCCGGCTATTATGGCGGCAGGATCGATACGGTACTGTCATTCCTCGCCAATCTGGTGCTCGCCTTCCCGGTGATCCTGCTGTTCTACCTCCTGGTGACGCCGGGCATCATGGAGACACCTATCCCCTATGCGATGGCCGGCCTGTTCTTCATGTTTCCGATCATCTTCTTCAGCGTGCTGTTCTGGACGCGCTATAAGAAACGGCCCGACCGGCTTTACATCCTCTTGGGGTTGACTCTGATCGTTGGCGGCTGGGTCTATGCCGGCCTGGTCTTCGATGCCGATCCGTTCAGGATCATCCATATCGATCCCAACCAGCTCAACATCTTCGTGGCGGTGGTGTTCGCCTCCAGCCCCGGCGTGTTCCGCATCGTGCGCGGCCTGGTCATGGACATCAAAACGCGCGACTATGTGGCGGCGGCGCAGACGCGCGGTGAATCGCCCTGGTACATCATGCTGTGGGAGATCCTTCCCAACGCACGCGGGCCGCTGATCGTCGATGCCTGCCTGCGTATCGGCTACACCACTATCCTGCTCGGCACGCTCGGCTATTTCGGCCTGGGGCTGGCGCCCGAGAGCCCGGACTGGGGCACTGCGATCAAGGATGCCAGCCGGCTGCTGCGCTCCTTCATCCATCCGGCGCTGCCGCCGACGATCGCGCTGATGTCGTTCGTGCTGGGCCTTAACCTGCTGGCCGACTCGCTGCGTGAGCAATCGATGAAAGATTGATGGACGGGTTCTCGACCTGATATGCTTGAAAGAACAAGGATTGGAGCGACCCATGAATGAGGCAGTTCGAAATCCCCCCAAGCCGACCAACGGGCCGACCAACGGGCCGATCATCGAGATCGAGAACCTGTCGATCTCCTTCTTCACCCGCAAGGGCGAGATACCGGCCGTCATGGATTTTTCCTGCACGGTCAT
>NZ_JBVVQS010000088.1:0-164671 GCF_055811575.1 Mesorhizobium sp. WSM4815
CTTCATTCTGCTGCGCCGGCTGCGGGACAAAGCCGTGAAGCACAACGCCGCGCTGACCGGGCTCTCCATGGGTATGAGCGGAGACTTCGAGGAAGCCATCGAGGAAGGCGCCACTGTCGTGCGCGTCGGTCAGGCCATCTTCGGCAAGCGGCCGACGCCTGACGGCCACTACTGGCCGGGTTTCGTCCCCACCGATCGAGGAATTGAACCATAATTTTTCGCGAACGGCCTGTATGCTTTTCCGATCACCCCCGCCGATCGTTCCGGCCGGGTCGACGTTGACGTGCTACGGAAACTGGTCAGCCGGCTGATCGCGGCTGAGGTCGATTCCATCAGCCTGCTCGGCAGCACCGGCATTTATATCTCACTAATGCTTTCGCCAATCATCAATGTTGCAGAGATGGGCGCAGAGGCGAAGCTGCCAATCTCCCTCCTTGCGGGGGAGATGGCCGGCAGGCCAGGGCGAAACATTCCAGATACGCTGTTGAAGCATATCTCGCCGCTGAGTTGGCAACATATCAACCTGACAGGCATCTACACCTGGGACACCGAGCATCAGATGCCCGAAGGCTTTCGAACCCTTAGGCTACCGACCCCCGCCCGGCGAGCCGCATGAGCTTCACGATCCGTTCGGGCTTAGCGCAAGATTTTGTACAGCTCTTGTCCTCACCCCAGATTGTGAGCTAAGGACACCTTTCGTCCTGACAATCATGGTATCCTGCAAAGAAGATGCGGAGTGGCAAGCGGCCAGTCACTCGGACACTGGCTGCCTGTGGGAATGTCCACGAGGCGACACTTGGGTGAATCATATATGGGCACGTCGAGTAAGATGACGAGACGATATTTCGGAACGGACGGGATCCGGGGAGGGGCCAACAAATTTCCGATGACCGCCGAGGTTGCGATGAAGGTCGGCATGGCTGCCGGCCTGTCGTTCCAGCGCGGCCACCATCGCCATCGCGTCGTGCTCGGCAAGGATACGCGGCTGTCGGGCTATATGATCGAGAACGCGCTGGTCGCGGGCTTCTGTGCCGCCGGCATGGATGTGTTCCTGCTGGGGCCGATTCCGACGCCGGCGGTCGCCATGCTGGCGCGGTCGCTGCGCGCCGATATCGGCGTGATGATCTCGGCCTCGCACAACCCCTATTACGATAACGGTATCAAGCTGTTCGGCCCCGACGGCTACAAGCTGTCGGACGAGATCGAAATGCGCATCGAGGCGCTGCTCGACCAGGATGTCGACATTTCGCTGGCCGACGCGGATGGGCTCGGGCGCGCCAAGCGCGTGGACGGCGTGCACGACCGCTATATCGAATTCGCCAAGCGCACTCTGCCGCGGTCCATGTCGCTGGCGGGCCTGCGCATCGTGGTCGATTGCGCCAACGGCGCCGCCTACAAGGTGGCGCCGGCAGCGCTTTGGGAACTCGGCGCCGAGGTCATCACCATCAACAACGAGCCGAACGGCTTCAACATCAACGAGGAATGCGGTTCGACGCACCCGGTGGGCCTCTCCAAGAAGGTTCATGAAGTGCGCGCCGACATCGGCATAGCGCTCGATGGCGACGCCGACCGCGTGGTCATCGTCGACGAGAACGGCGCTGTCGTCGACGGCGACCAGATCATGGCGCTGATCGCCGAATCCTGGTATCAGAGCGGCCGCCTGGCAGGCGGCGGCGTCGTCGCCACCGTCATGTCCAATCTTGGCCTCGAACGCTTCCTCGGTGAAGCCGGCCTGCAACTTCACCGAACCCAGGTCGGCGACCGTTACGTGGTCGAGCACATGCGCGCGCATGGGCTGAATGTCGGCGGCGAGCAGTCCGGCCATATCGTGCTGTCTGATTTCTCCACCACCGGCGACGGGCTGGTCTCGGCGCTGCAGGTGCTGGCCTGCATCAAGCGCCAGAACAAGCCGGTCAGCGAGATCTGCAAAAAGTTCGAGCCGGTGCCGCAGCTCATGAAGAATGTGCGCTTTTCCGGCGGCGAGCCCCTGGAGACAGCACCCGTCAAGGCCGCGATCGAGGATGCCCGCAACCGGCTCGGCAAGTCCGGCCGCCTAGTGATCCGGCCTTCCGGCACCGAGCCCCTGATTCGGGTTATGGCCGAGGGCGACGACCAGAAGCTGGTCGAGACGGTGGTGAACGACATCGTCGGCGTCATGGCCGAGATCAAGACCGCTGCCTAGACGTGCGGCGCTTGATGCGCCGATGGTCCTGATCCGATTGTTGAGGTACTTGCTCTTGCGGATGCGGATCGGCTTCAGCGCTGGTCGCGATCGATTCCGCAGAAGTGTTCGGCGTTGCAGGAAATGATCGCCTCATGATTGGTCGGGCTGCCGTCGATGACGATGCGATCCGGTCTGCCGTGGCGCTCCAGGGCCTTCCGGAAGAAGCGCTTGGCTGCCGACAGGTCGCGGTGTTCGCTGAAGAAGAACTCGACCGTGTCGCCGACGCCGTCGACGGCACGATAGATACATTCGTTGGCCGCGTATCTTGATGTATGTCTCGTCCATGTGCCACTTGCCGGTGACGGCGCGCTTGCGCCCGTTGAAGCGCTCCAGAAGCTGGGGCGACAAGTGAACGACCCAGCGGTGCACAGTCGAATGGTCGACGTTCAGGCCGCGTTCGGCCATCATCTCTTCCAGATCGCGCAGGCTGAGGTTGTAGGCCAGATACCAGCGCACGCACAGCAAGATCACTGATCGGTCGAAATGACAGTCTTTGAACATAACAAGCGCGCTCCCCGAAAAAGAGAGGGCTTCGTGCCAGATATGGCTGCCATTCCGTTTGCGACAGAACCACCGAGCCTCCATGATTCAGTTCCGCCAGTTCAGCGGAAGGCCGACGCTTTCGCGCTCGCCGGAGCGCCTCGTTGAGAGCGATGCGGGTGAGCCTGGTAATTGAGCATGTTTTATCCTAGCGTTCAGAAACAAGCCAGTTCAGGCGCTATAGATTCCAGTAGGGCAGCCAACTCCAGGTTCGTCGACCAGGAGTGCTGCTTGATGGGGCTTACGGCGCGCTCGCTTCTCCAGCTTCTTATTCTTCAACCGGCCATCCATCTCGCTAAAACTTAGCCCGTATTGTCGGTAGCGGGCTAAATTTTGGCGATAGCCACAGCTGGGTTCTTGGACGACTCCGACGTCGTCTTTGCACGCAAAACTGCCAATCTTCAATCAAGGCGTGAAGGATCTTCGTTCAGTCAATTTCGTTTGAGTCAATCGTACTGTTTGCCATGAATGGCAGCTATAAGGCAGCGAAATATGAAGGGCAACTCAGGGTCACGATTTGCCCTTGTAGTTCCCCAGATCGAGAGTTCGCAAAGCGTTTCCGTTTCGCCCGTGCAACGGCCACGTATAGCGCAGGCATTGGGTCTCGGCCGATCGACTGTCTATCGGGAAATGAGGCGACTGGGCATCAGTCGACCGGCGTAGCGAGCATTTCCGACGTGGCCCTTGGCGTTTGCCTCCGACAGGCGCTCGCTTACCTGAGGCGCCATACGATGCCCGTGGATAGCCCACAGGCCTTCAGGTGACGGAACACCTTTGGGCAATCGACCAACTCTGCCAGATCGATTGCTTGTGTGGCCGCAACTCATCGACGACGTCGCGCCAGTGGCGCCGCGCGCCTCGGCCGAGCGGACGAGTTGACGCCGACGTTGCAGTGGCGATCCGCGTTGTCATGGCCGGCAATCCGGGTCGAATAAGGCTTTGTCGCAAATCTCCTACAACCCGCTACGCAACTTTCCGGCCTTCTCACAGGGCGATGCCAACAACGCTGTGCTTGCCGCCGTCGGCTACAACTTCAGCCTCCTGCTCAACTGGCTGAGGCCTTTGTGTGCCTTGTTCCTGGCAATGCTCACAACCGCCCCAACGCCCACCACTCCGGCCGCGATCAGCCTGAACCCCGCCCCCTCAGTTGGGACAAAGCGCTCCAACGCAGATCACTTTCAAGGTTGACGCGAAATCGCTTTCTTCACGGACGACTCGCAAACTCCGCTGCCGAACCCCTCGATCTATGCAGCGGCGAGCTCCGCGCTTATGCCCGTCTATAGACAGAGGAAGGCCCGCGACGAAGATGGGTAATGCGATAACTCCGCGGATGAGATAATGGCGAGCACGCAATTAAATTATTATGTCTTCCTAAGCCACACTCGCATCAGGAATGGCCTTCTCTCTTCTTCGCTGCAGGTAATTTTCTTCATGCATTATCACTCCATCAGAGTAGATGAGATTCCCGTCGCGGAACGTAGCGCGCAACCGGACATGAGGCTCAGTTTCGGCAATCACGAGATCGGCTCGCATTCCGAGCTTCAAAGCCCCGCGATCAGCCAAACCGCAAGCTTGGGCTGGATTGCGTGTGATAAGAGCAACGGCTCCGGTCAAGCCGCTATCGCCGATTTCCGCCATGGCAAACACCGATTGCAGCATGGCCGATGGATGATAGTCGCTGGCGAGGATGTCGAGCATACCCTGCCTGTAGAGTTCGCGTGCGGAAAGATTGCCGGAATAGGACATGCCCCGCAAGGCGTTTGGAGAACCCATTGCCGTCGAAAGACCAAACCGGCGCGCTTCCCGAGCCGCTTCAAGCGTGACTGGAAACTCACTGATCTGCACACCCAGGCTACGCACGAGCGTCACCTTTTCTGCCGTGTCGTCGTCATGAGAAGCGATGGGTATCCCGCGCCGCTGCGCCAGTTTCGTCAGAGCGACGACCGGCTCGGAGGCGTACGGATTGGCGGATACGCGGGCCATTCGTTCCTGTATGACAGTCCTTGCCTCTTGCTCGGATATCTTCCGAGCCTTCGCCAGGAGGGCTGCATACTTGTCGATGTCGCGATACTGCCCTTGGCCCGGTGTGTGGTCCGTGAGCGAAATCAAATCGAGATGGCCATCGTGCATCAGTGCTTCGACGGCGCTCGCCCACTCCGGAAACGTCACCTCCAAGCGGGCATGGATTTTATGGTCCACGAGTAGGGTGTCGCGCAGGTGCCCGATCGCCTCAATCGTCTGCTTGGTATGTTCGATCGACCGGACGTAGCCCGCGGAGGACAGCGGGTTGAGGGAGAGTGCCGCGAAAGCCGTTGTGATGCCGCAGGCTGCAAGCTTCTTGTCGAGCTCGAAGATACTCATTTCGAGTGGCATGCGCACGTTCGGCCGCGGCTCGATTTCGCGCTCCACCATGTCGCCATGAATATCGATGAACCCTGGCAGGAGCATACGTCCGCGTCCGGCAATCGTTGCGTTGGCGACCGGTGTCTCGACAATATCTGCAATGAACGCATCTTCAATGCGCAGAGAGCCTCGAGGAACTATGCGATCGGGCAAGACGAGTTGGAAATCACTCAGCCACATGGGATACCCTTGGTTGGACAGGCTGGAGATGAAGCTCACGATCGACGAGATTACCCACATCTTCGGGATGGTGGAAAACGCCAATCATCGCCACGCCTGACGATTTCAGGGCAGCGAGACGCGTCACGAGCGCGTGCCTCGCCTCGCGGTCGAGCGAAGCGGTCGGTTCATCCAGGAGGAGGAGCCGCTGCGGTTGGATCAAGGCCCGCGCCAGATTGACCTTTTGCTGCTCTCCTCCTGAGAACGTAGATGGATAGGCAGCCCAGAGATCACTCTTGATTCCAAATGTCGTGAGCCAGCGTCGTGCCTCGTCGATTGCTTCTGCATGCGCCGTCACTGACGCGCGGAGCGGCTCTGCCACCAGTTCCTCGGCAGATACGCGGGGTCGCGCCTGCAGGAATTGGGTGACAAAACCGATGTCGCGGCGGCGCAAGAACGCGATGTCCACATCGGCGGCGCGGACAAGATCGATCGTGCCTCCCCGCGTATGAAAGAACGCGCGGCCCGAACATGGCAGATAGGAACGATAGAGCGTGCGCAGCAGAGTCGACTTGCCGGCGCCGTTTTCACCGCTGAGCAGCAGGAATTCACCGGCGCGCAGTTCAAAGCTGATATTGGAGAACGCGGGAAGGCTGCGCTTCAAGTGATGCATCTCGAAATGCTTGCCGAGGCCCTGTACCGCAAGGATGGGCGGCGTGGTTTCCGCGATGGCTCCATGAATGTTCATCTGTCGGCCTCAGAGCTTTGCATGCACGAGTTGCTGGGTGTATTCATGCTGTGGATCCTGAAAAATCTGGTCTGCCAGCCCCACCTCGACGACCGCGCCTCGGCGCATCACCATCACACGATCTGCCATTGCCCTGATCACTCCAAGATCATGACTGACGATCACCATTGTGATGCGCCGCTCTCGTTGCAGCCTTTTTAGCGTGTCGAGCACCAGTGCCTGGACGCTGACATCAAGACCGGTCGTGGGCTCATCCAAGAGGAGAAGTACGGGCTCAAGGGCGATTGCCTTGGCCAACTGCACGCGCTGTTGCATGCCGCCGGACAGTTCAAGCGGCGGCGCATCCATCCTTTCCAGCGGAAACTCTGAGGCTTGGAGGGACGTCCGGGCACGACGGCGCAACGCCTCAAAACTGCGCTCACCCGCGATAAGCAGGCGCTCGGCGACATTGCCACTGCTCGTATGCCGCATGAGCAACCCGAGATTGGGATTCTGGTAGACGATGCCAATGTGACGCGCCCGCAGCATGCGCCGTTCGAAGCGATTGAGATCGAAGAGGTTGCGATCGTTAGCCAGTGGGGCAAGGGTATAATGACCTTGATCCGGGGTGTCCTCGAGGTTCATCATTCTCAGCAGAGTTGATTTGCCCGAGCCGGACTCGCCCACTATGCCGAACACCTCGCCCGGATAGACGGTCACATCCACGCCTGAGAGGGCCTGCACGTCCGCGTACCGCTTCTCCACCCGCCGCATGCTCAGAATCGGCTCGTCGGCCATCAATTGCGGCGCCTGGCGCTCGAAGGCCGCCAGTGAATTCAACTGGCGGGTCATCGGACGATCCTCCCATCTCGATAGTAGGTTTGGCCGATCGGTTGTTCCTCGCCCTCGGCCTTTGCGAAATGCTTGGCGCCGAAATTGCTGTCGGAAAGCTCGAAGCGCGACGAGCCGTCATCCTGCGGCAACTCGTTCATGAAGAAACCGGAAAGTCCCGTCCTGAAGCAGGTCTTGTCTGCGTGGTCCTCGATCCTGTAGGGCACGTCGTTGAACACGAGCGGTTCGACATTCGTGTATGGCGGGACAGCGTAGACCCTCTTTTCCCGCCCCGCTGACAGGAGTGTCAAATGCGCCGCCTTGTGAAGCTTCGGCACATCCCAGCGCGGGATCGGCGATGGACTTATCACGTGACGCCCGTTGACCAGGCTCGGATAGCTCGCCCCCTGCATAATCCGCCCGGAGCGGACCAGTTGCTCGTAGAGTTTCAGCCAGATCAAACCGTACTCGGCGTCACCGTGCATCTGGCGCGCGATGGAGATATCGGGTTCGACACTGCGCAAAGGCTCCGGATCGGGTACCTGCAGGATGAGGATCTGATCGCCCCGGAGCTTTTCTTCGGGGATTCGGTGGCGGGACTGGATGAGGGTTGCCTCCAGCGTGTCCCGCGTTTGGCGGGCTGAGCCAACGCGCTGCAGAAACCTTCGAATGTTGCTGGCATTCACCGAGTCGTCAGCCCCCTGGTCAATCACCTTGATGACCGATGCCGGCTTGAGAAGCGTCAGCGTCACCTGCAGGCCGCCGGTGCCCCATCCGCGGGCAATGGGAACCTCGCGGCTGGCGTAAGGGACCTGATAACCCGGAACGGCAATGGCCTTGAGAATACGCCGACGAACCTCCCGTTTGGCGGATTCGTCGAGAAAGCCGTAATTGAAGGCGCGCCACGGGCTGGTCATGGAAGCAAGCGTCATGACAACACCTCTTCGGCCTCGGGGGCACCCGGCGCATCGGCCTTTCCGTCGTCACCGGTCTGAGCCCTGTCGGCCTTTCTCCGTCGCAGCGCATCAAGGCTGCTTTGGAAGGTCACATAGTGCGGCAGCTTGAAATGGATGCAGAAGCCGGAGCTTTCGACCGGCTCCGTATGATAAAGAACGAATTCTTCGCTCAAGGCGGGATGCGAGCCTTCCTGCTTCGAAGCATGGTCGAGTGTGGCACCGGCGATCACCTTGACTTCATTCCAACCGAAGGTCGCGCAAAAGCCGAGATCCAGCTCGTCGTTTCGTGAGGTGTCTTTCGAGACAATTTCCGCCTGGCTCACTCGCACGCGGCCGGCACTGAACAGCGTTCCGCTCGGGTGTCTTATGCACACGTCGGCTTCTGCCAGCCGAAGCTCGTTTACCGTCGGGTGCGTGGGGCCGTAGCCCCGCATCGAAGAATAACCGATGGCAAGCATTCCGCCCGTATCCGCACGGGCCAGACTTTGCAGCTTGTGGGCGCGAGCAGCCGGGAACAGGAGCGGCTCCCGCGTCAGATCGGGAATGTCCTCAAGCGGAACGTCCTTTTCGCTTGAAGTGGCTATCAAACCCTGCTGCTTCTGCCATCGCGCAAGCGATGGCTGGTTCGACGGCGCAGGTGTTGGCGCCGGAGTGACGGCCTCGCTCGCGACCTCCTCCCCTGTGAGTGCCTCGATCTTCAGCAGACGATGGGAATAATCGAGAGTCGGTCCGAGAATCTGCCCGCCCGGAATATCCTTGAAGGCGGCGGATATGCGTCGGACAGTGAAGAGATCCTCCTGGCGGACCGGTTCCGCGATGAACAGACGCGGCTGCGTCGTGCGATAGGCCCGCAGAAGGAGGATGGCTTCATAGAGATCACCGCCCGACTGGGCCAGGGCAAGGGCAGCAAGATCAGGCTCGTAAAGCGAGGCTTCGCCCATGAGCCTGTCGACCAGGTAGGGAAGCATAGCCCGGATCGCGTCGACTCGCTCTCGAGTGATGGGCCCCAGTTCCTCCCGGTACAGGCGCTCGGCCTGCTCGATCGCGTGTTCGCCGCCGCGTGTGGCAACATAGGCCATCAATTCACCTCGATTGCAGTGGAGCGTGGGATGGCGATCAGGCGGGCTCCGTCGACGAGGTAGACGTCCCAACCCAGTGGATAGGGGCTGATCGCGCGTTCTTCCCAAAAGGTCGCATCGATGCCCGCGATGCTGATATCCATCCGACCATCGATCCCCGGGCCCATGAGGGTCAGCGCCTGGCCTTCGCCGAATCGGGCGGGCACAATCAGCGTTGCCGACGAATCGGGATAAAGAAATGCGCCCCGATGCGCAGCGGCTGCCTTTCGAACATCTGTTTCCGTTCCCAGCGAGACGAAAAGATAGTCCGCCTGATCGACGGGGGCGGGACGCGCGCGCGTCGTCAAGAGTGCGCCCGAGAGGTCTGGGTCCGACGCAAAAAACTGCGTCTCGGCGTCGAGTATGGTCGTCGCGAGAACCTCCACCCTTTCCGAGACCAGACGTTGAACCGTTCCAGGCTGTGCCATGGCCCACATCATCGCCTCGAAAGTGGCGTTTGCCTGCGTGTCTTCGGTGGACGGCTGAAAGGTGGTGAGCGTCATCAGAACGTTTCCATGTGCACGCGCGTTGCCTCGACCTTGCGGAGCCGCTTGTCATCCGCAACCGACAGTCGGCGGGCCTCTACCTCGAGAAAATCGAGAATAGCCGCAGCATCGATCCGCGCGGCGATTGCCGCGTCCACGGTCGCAATCGCCATGGCGCGCTGCAGGTCGTAGCCGAGTGTCGCGCCATACCCTTCAATTCCGCTTTCCGACAACTTGATGTGGGCCTCGGCGACCAGCACCTCGCCGACATGAAAGGTCGTGCCTTGAACGGTATCGCCATATGGCAGCATTGCCAGGCCCGTACGGTTCGACCGAACATCAATCTTGCCTAAGCGAGGAAGCAGATCTTCGGCGATCCGCTTCACGTTCTGAGCGTCCGAGCGCGCCAGGATGTCCAGAGATTCGCGATGGCTGAACCGTCCTATCTGTCTGTCGGAGGAGCCATCGACGTCGCCTTCCGTCATGTGTGATGCCTTTCCAAGTTCATAGACAACCGGATATCTCTTATACTTATTCGGATGACTTTTGCTACCCTGCTTCCATGACAAAGGAATGACAATCGTGGTTGGTCGGGCACGGTTGAGATGTTCCCGATTTCAACATCGGCTTCGAGATCGGCGAGAGCCTGTATTCGAGCTATGCCAACAATTGGACGCGCTTCGGTTTCAGCCCGGCGGCATCGCCGACGGGATCGAAGCCGTCAGTGCTCATGCCACCTGCATTTCAGGAACGCGGATGACTTCCCGCTCTATCGCGGCGCCCGCTTCATAGACAGCGGCGATTGCAGACTTCTGAAGTTTTCCGGAAAGCTCGTCGAAAACAACCTGTCCGCGCGACAGGCCGATGATACGATCGCAGAACTCCTCCGCCAGATCGAGCGCATGGAGGTTGCACACGACCGTAATGCCGGAATCGGTATTTATCCTTCGAAGAGACTCCATCACCGCGCGCGAATTTTGCGGATCAAGCGATGCAACCGGTTCGTCGGCCAGTATGATGTCCGGTTCCTGAACAAGGGCACGGGCGATGGCAACGCGCTGCTGCTGGCCGCCGGACAGCGTTTCGGCCCGTTGCAGGGCGTATTCCGCCATGTTCAGGTCGTGCAGCACCTCTATCGCACGAGCACGATCCGAGGCGGGAAAGGCTTTTATCAGCGTCGGCAACAAGGCAGAATGATTGAGACGGCCGACCAGCACGTTGGTGATAACGTCCATACGGTCGATGAGGTTGAACTGCTGGAAGATCATGGCGCAGGTGCAGCGCCATGCGTTCAGCTCTTTTCCATGCAACGTTGTGACCTCGCGACCCTTGAACCGGACACTGCCGCTTGTGGCCGTTTCAAGCCGGTTGACGAGCCGCAGAAGCGTCGACTTGCCGGCCCCAGAGCGGCCGATCACGCCCACCATCTGTCCTTTCGGGATCGAGATCGACACCTGCTTGAGCGCGGTTGTGGAGCCGAATTGTTTCGAGAGATTGCTAATTTCCAACATTGGATACTCCGCCTTGTGGGGCCTCTGACGATGGCGTCCCGGTCGTCAGCCGCGTCCGGATGGAGCGCGAGAGCCTGTCGATGATCGCAACAAGAAGCACGATGATGATGAGAATGAAGCTGACCTGTCCCCATTCGTTCACACGAATGCGGTCTGAGAGTTGAAGGCCGATCCCTCCGGCCCCGACAATGCCAAGGATCGACGCCGAACGCGTGTTCGATTCGAAGAAGTAAAGGGCGTTGCTGACGAAGACCGGTAGAACCTGTGGGAGAATACCGTAGCGGGCGACCTGCAGCCGGTTTGCGCCGGAGGAAAGCGCGCCTTCGATTGGCCTCCGGTTGGCGTTCTCGATCGCTTCGGAAAACAGCTTCGACAGTGTTCCAAGATCGCTGGCGGCGATTGCCAGAATTCCCGCGAACGGCCCGAGTCCCACGGCGCTGACAAAAAGCAGCGCCCATATCAGGACATCGACGCCGCGAAAGATATCGAACCCCCGCCGCGTCATGAAATGCAGCAAACGGTTGGCGACGACGTTGCGTGCGCCGAGAAAGCCAAGTGGAACTGCCGCTATGGCCGCCAGGAGCGTACCAAGGAAGGCCATGGCAAGCGTCTCCAACGCAGCGTGGAGGAATGTCCCGAGGTTCCCGCCATGACTTGGTGGGAGGAATGCACCGAGCAGGAAGCCGAGCTTTCCAAGACCATCCCAGAATTGCGTTGCGGAGAGGCCTAGATAGATGACGCTGAAAATGACAAGAGCACTCAGCGCACCCAACCCCAGCCAAGTCAGAAGACGTGCGGAAAGCGGGGGGACGAAAGCCTCCGGATAGCGCGAACGAAGCATCCTCGCTTTGACGTCAAGTGCATCAGCCATGGGAGAGGCCTCTTCCGATCAGACGCGTGCGGACCGCTTCGCAGAGAATGTCGGTCGCAACGACCGTTGCGATGATGAGCAGGACGATGGCGCTGATGTCGGTGTAGATGAACTGCCGGATTGCAAAATAGAGTTCCTGGCCGATGCCGCCGGCGCCGACCAGCCCGAGAACTGAAGCCGCGCGGATGTTAATCTCGAATCGCAGCAGGGCGTAGCTTGCAAAATTCGGCAGGACCTGCGGCAGAACGCCGAAGCGTACCACGTGCAACCAATTGCCGCCTGATGCCCGCACGCCCTCCAGTGGTCGCTGACTGATGTTCTCGCATGCCTCGCAAAAGAGCTTTCCGAGAGCGCCAGCCGAATGCAGGGAAAGCGCGAGGACGCCCGGCAGCGGGCCAAGGCCGAAGGAGAAAACGAAAATCAGCGCATATACGAGATCGGGGATTGTGCGCATGATTTCAAGCATGCGCCGCGACACGAATGCGACCGTAGGCGAAGGGGTGAGATTGCGAGCGGCGAAGAAACACAGGAGGGTCGCTCCGACAACGCCCGTCAAGGTTCCGAGAAAAGCAATCAGGGCGGTGTCGAGGATAAGCTTCAGCCAAGTGCCCAGATTCCAATACCAGTCGGCAATGTCGTTTGCCGGGCTCGAAATACTGATGGCAGGCAGCGTTCGTGCAACGTAGTCGAAGAAAGCTGGAAATCCGCTCGCAAGCTTGTCGAGGTCGATTTCTCCAACGACCGCCGCACCCGCTATCGCACAAGCAAAGAGCGCAGTGCCGGCGAACATTCTCCATCGATCAGAACGCCTCCGCTCGGTTCGGAGGCGTTCAAAATCAGCGACAGCGCGTGAGTGCAGGGCAGACACGTCAACCTCGATCACGGGTGGCCAACCGGGTTGCCGGTCAATTCGAGCGGCGATTGCGCTGATTCGCCTCGATCATGCGGATGATCGGTTCGTAATCCGCGTGGTCCGCCTTCACATAGCCACCGAGCGGGTCATTGTCGGTGAACTCTTTCCAGATATCCGGCGCGGCGGTTCTGAGTTCGATCATCGCCTCCGAAAACGCGTTTTTGAGAGAATCGGGAATATCGCCATGCGCGGCCCAGAGACTGTTCGGCAGGATCGGCGACTTCCAGATAAATCGGCACGCGCCTTCCTCGATCATTCCCTTGCCGGACATCTCGTTGCATTTATGAACGTCTTCCGCAGTCCAGCCTGTGATTGCCGCATCGACGGTGCCGTTGAGCATTGCAAGAATCCCTTGCTCATGGCCGCCGGCAAATATCGTCTCCTTGAAGAACGTGTTTGGATCCTTGCCTTCCTCCGTTAGGAAAAAGGACGCAGCGAGATATCCGGAGGTGGAATTCGGGTCCGCAAAAGCAACGACCTTACCTTGCAGGTCATCGATTGTCCGGTAGGGGCTATCCGCATTCACGACAATGGTCGAATGGTAGCCAAAATTGCCGTCGACATTCACTTCTTTGATGAGCGGCTCCACGGTGCCGTTCGTAACGCGCCACGCTTGCGCATAGGATGCCGGCCCGAAACGGGCAAATTCGATCTGACCACTGCGCAGGGCTTCGATGACGCCCGCGTAGTCGGTGGCCTGGCGAATGCGCACCGGCACGCCGAGCTTCCCTTCGAGATAGGTTGCAAGTACCCCGAAGCGCTCCATCAGCGCGCCATCGCTCTCGCTTGGGATGACGCCGATATTCAGCTGTTCGACGCCGTCCCAACCATCTTGCGCAAATGCACAGGTTCCAGCCATGGAAAGAGTCAGCGTGCCCACAATGGCACCCAGAAGATTACGACGATTGAAGTTCATCTGCATTCGCCTCCTGTGAGCATATCGTTCTTCATTCGGATGTTATGCATTATCATCCGAATGAAGAAATATCGCCTGGAGGTGTCAGCCATGTGACAAGTATGATACTCGGCTTTGGCTTCGAAGCGCCATGAGGTGTCGGCGAAGCTTGGAATTCGAATGACTTTTCCAGTCAGGCGGATAATATGGACATATGTTGTATCAGCCCGATGACATAAGACGTGAATGGAAGCGAGAATGGAGAGCAAGCTGACGCGCGGCCAATGGCAGATAGTTGAGCAGGAGTTAGCGGCAGACATTGAGGCGGGGCGATTTTCCGCCGAAATGCAATTGCCCACAGAGGCTGAGCTCATGCGGCGCTTTGGAGTGGGGCGTCATAGTGTGCGGAGGGCGATTTCTCAGCTGGAAAACCGGGGGCTCGTGCGGGTTGAGCATGGTCGGGGAACCTTTCTCCAGGACACCAGCCGGCTCAGCTATCGTTTGTCAGAGCGCACGCGGTTTTCCCAGAATCTGCTCGAACAAGGTCGCGAACCCTTCGGGCGGACGCTTCGCGAAGAGGAGATTGCCGCGCCTCCACAAGTGAGTGAAGCCTTGCGTCTCCCGTCGAGCGAGCGCGTGTACAGAGTCCTCCGCCAAGGCTACGCGGATGACGAAGTCATCAGCTTCTCCAATATCTATTACCCAGTGAGGCGGTTCCCCGGAATCGGCAAGGCACGCCGCGGTCACCGCGGTGCAACCCAGGTGCTGGCGGAGGACTACGGCATAGCCGACTATATCCGTCTCAAGACCAATATCATGGTTCGCATGCCGACAGGTGAGGAAGCGCGACTCCTGGTCCAGCCCAAATCGCATCCGATTGTCGTCCTGAACAAGGTCGACGTCGACATGAAAGGGGTGCCGATCGCGTATTCGGAGTCAGTCTGGGCAAGTGAGCGGGTTCAGTTCTCAATCGACAACACAAGCCAGCTTCTTCAGGCGTTAGCGGCAAACGCCGATCGGAACAATGAGGACTGACTGTAGTCGAAGGCCCAGGTCAAGAGCTCCATCACAGCAGCTGGAATGGAGTAGGGATCGGAACAAGAACTGTTCCCGCAGACACGCGGCCTTTATCAACCAAAGACAGCTACGGCCGATTTGACGGTGATGCCGCCATCGGGGCTTCGGCGCATCTGACGTCCCGTGGCGGCGCGAAAGACAGTTGGCAGTTGCAGCGCTGGCGGGACCCGTGACCAGAGAGTTCGCATGATTTCCCGGCCGTGCCGAGTTTTCCGAACGGCGCTTCCAGACACGACGCGCTGGGACCAGAAAAGCCGATTTCATGGAAATACAAGTCGGCATGTTGCGGGCTGATCTGGTGAAAGACTCCGGCGATCGTCCGCCGGACCCGGGAATTGAAACCCTCCACCGAATTGACGTGAACAGTGTCGCGAACATATTCGTTGCTGGAACGCTTCACGGTCTCATGCTTGGCAAACTCTCGCCTATGGCCATGAATGCCTTCGCCTCATCACTCATCAAATGCGCGTGGTTTCGATCTGTGTTTCAATCGCACGTTCGGCCGCATGCAACGAAAGACCCGTCACGACCGCGGCACGTGCGTCACCGGCCGGAGCGCCGGGCGTGACGTCGGTCGGCCGCTGCACCATGGCCATGACCGGCGCCTTCTCCCTATTCGCCTGACCTAGGCGTGTACCGTTCAAGGTGCGGAAGTTTTCAAGACTCTTGCCTTAACTCCGTCGAAGGCAGGTAAATGCTTGCCCGCTGCCGGGCGACAGCTCGGCCAGTCGCGTTGTGACTCGCGAGTGAACCATTAGGCCCGGCGGGACGCTTCTCTGCGAATCCAACACTATTGACGGCACGACCGTGGAGGAATCCAAGCATCAGCCTGCGCTGCAGAACCAAGACACGCCGGTGCCTTGGCGAACTTTCCTTATGACCGAATGACTGTTGAGCGATTTCGGGAGGCATTTCCGCGAGCGAGGTGGAGCGTCGAACGCAGGAGCTGGTTTGTACCAGGCAAGACGGCAGCCCGCCGGGTTCACCGCTGGCTGGCGCGTGAGGCCGAGTTGCTGGCGATCCACGCCGATAGCAAGGGGCGTTTAGTCCCTATCTCGAGATTGCCGACGACCTGCGCATTCGGACACCCTATTCGAAGACCGTACTTCGGAAACTCCATGGCATTCCCTGGGTCAAGTTGGGACGATGAACTGCGGGCGTGGCGCGTACCGTTTCGGTTCTATGAGGACCTGCGGCGCCGATGGCCGACAATCGAAGAGGCTGCCAAACGTAGCGAACCCGAGGAAAGGAAGCGACGACGAGAGGCGGAGAGGGACTCGGAGGCTCAAAGAACCACGCGGTTGCGATATGCGGAACGCCGCCGCCACCGCTATCCGTTGCCTGCTGAAGACTTGCCTCCGATGGGCCCGCTCCGTCGCCACCGAGCAGTACGGTGTTGTCGTCTTTACCGAATCGTCAGGTTAGCTCGTCGAGCCGTCGGTATTGGCCGCCTTCTATCCACATGCGACACGGACGGACATCGACTATGTGTGGGGAACGTGGCGCTCGGCGACGCTGACGGAACTCATGGAGTGATTGCCATTGCATGTCGCCTTTGTCAGGTCCGCGCCACAGCCTTGTTTGGCTAATGCTCTGTCAGAAGGCTAACCAACCGGAAAGCAATCATTATTAACTGCAACCGCCCGACTGGCACGAGTTTTGATTGGTTCGGAGGCGGCGGAAGCTGGCCAACCGGCATTAGTGCCGCGGGTAATAGGATGGAGTGGGCGAAGGAGGAGCCGACATGCTAGGACTGCATCAGATGCCTTCCGAAACATACTAATGGCCGCCGGCCTACCGAACATCGTCGTCCTCTTCGCGACCATGCGAAGACCGCTGGCAATATATTGATAAATTATGGCATAAATTGCGAATATTCCTTCGATAGGCAGAATAAATATGTCCAACAAACTACATGAGTTTTGCCGCGACTGTACGTATTTGAGTTGAAGGAGGCCCGCGCAATGAATAAGGCGATTGTATTCCCAGCGCGTGCCAAAGTCGTGCCGATGACGACCTCATCGACAACCCTTCGCGAACTAATTACTGGCAGCGCCTATTCACTCCGGCTAGCGCTCGTTGCCTTCCCGAGACTGCAACCTCCCTGAAGGCGGCGTTCCCTTCGAAGTAGATGCATTGCGCTACCTGACACCGCTCCACCGCCAATATCCGAGGACTGACATGGAAGACATTATTGGGAGATACGCTGAGCATGGTTCCAGTACGCCATACGAGATGGCAGCCCGCTCTGCGTCAATCAAGCACCTCGGGCCGGAATTGGGAAGACAGGGATTGTTCCTTCTTACAACCTGCCTAAGGGTAGAACTCTATGGTCCGCGCCCTGTCGCAGACCGCTTTAGTTCTTCGATCTTTCCAACGGAGCAGTTTATCGAGATTTCCGGCGCAGCTTCGATCACGCAACGGCTGGCCGAGCTTTCTGCAGGACTTCACTCCCAAATCCTTGGCGAAAACTACATCAGTCACCAAATCGAAGGTGCACTCTCCAATCTGCCTGCCAACAACCCCATCTACTCTCTTGCGCTGCTTGCCATCGACGTAGGTAGAGCGGCTCGGGTCCGACGGCACTTCGTCGCCCCGCTCAATTATGACGCGATCGTTCGGAAAATAATCGAGGATAGCTATCAAGCGAACGAGTGCCCGTCGGATCTTTATATAGTCGGGGCTGGATTGTTGGGGCGCGAGCTGATTGTGCGTGAACTAGGTCCGCGATTCCCGTGTCGGACGTTGGTCACCAGGAACCCTAGAAATCTGAAGAAAAAACTAAAGCTGTCAGATCCCACGATAACCTACGCTCGCATCAATGATCTCGAGAACAAAACAGCTCCTGGTTCGGCCGTCGTGATCGCGACAACCGAGGTACCCGACGAGTACCGCGCCATTTTGGAACGGTGGATTACCGAACTGGAACCTCGGGTAATCATCGAGCTATCCTCGATTCCTGTCCTCACATCGTTCAGCGACAATACAGATCGGTACGTTACAATGTACGGTGATCGATTCTTGTCATTTGTCCTTGAGAACAATCAACAACTCGCACCCCTCAAGGATGAGCTCCGCAATCAAATCGCAACCATCCTTTCAACCGCAGCGGACTACCTTTGCGCGGCCTAATTGGGAGAACCGTCAATGTTTCGCGTACTTTCTGATCCCGCCAACGTGCTGACGCTGGTCGGACTCTTTCTCTCGGCAGCTGCAATTCCACTTTTTTTGGCACACCAATATGCCTTCGGGCTCAGCTTACTAAACTTCGCGCTGTTCATTGATCATGTAGACGGCATAGTTGCCCGGCGTACGCCGAAACGCCGCGCGGAATGTGCTGACTTCGGTAAACAGTTCGACTCCTACACGGACATTCTCGGGGCTTGCATCGCGCCCGCCGTTCTGCTTCTGGTCACCGCGCCCGACTGGCGATGGGGAGCACCCCTCACAGTTATAACTATTGTAACTGGAGCAATTCGGCTCAGTTATTTCAACGCGATTAGCTACAAATATACCCACGTTGTGGGGTTTCCCATCACGTATACTGTGCCGATATGCTCAACATTGTTCTTTTTTTGCAGCTTTACGGGCTTTGCTGACTTCGGGAGCATATGGGCACTATTGCTGGCAACGATCCTTATTCTACAGCTTTCAGCGTTTCCCTTTCCGAAACTCCAGGGCGCCGGCTACCGCGTGGTACTGCCACTCAACATAATTTTCGCGGCTCTTCTGTTGATCCTTGGTGCACTCCCACCGGCCTTTTCTCGGTGATTCTCCTGGGAGATAAAGAAAATGGACAAGGACACCGACAAAATCGCGAAAGTCGCCGAAATAGAGCTCAGTATTTCATCAATTATATTCGATACCCCTTTCGATTGATTTGCTGCTAAGAAACGATGTAGCATAGAGCTACTTGCGGTCAGGTATGACAGCAACAAAGTGTCAATTATTCTAGAGCACGACTGGGAAAGCTCAATTCGCAACTTGGACCGCGCCTTGACAGCGATTGACCGGAGTCCACTTCTCATGCACGCGACGAATTCGTCGGACATATATTTAGCTCAAAAGGCCAACAAACTTGCGGTGGTGCTTGGTAGCCAAGGCGCATCTTTCCTGGACGGTCATACCGTAGATCAGACCCATCGCTCGCGGACCTTGGCTCGCTTAGGATTGCGCTTCTTTGGCTTAGTCTATACCTCACGGAACTTGCTAGGAGATGGGTGCGGCGAGAAGCTCGACGGAGGGTTGACGTTTCTAGGCGCAGATATCATTCACGCAGCGAATGAGCTCCCCCTTGCAATTGATATATCTCATTGCAGCCGTGCGACAAGGCTCGCTGCGGCGGCTCTCGCGCGTGTCCCCGTTTGCACGCACTCAAACGCTTTTTCGCTCGTTCCCAATCCGAGGAACGTAAAAGATGAGTGCATTAAGACCATTGCGAAAAGAAAGGGTGTGATTGGCGTTGCGGCGTTGCCAAAGATCGTCGCTGCCCAAAATCCAGGTATCAATGATCTTGTTTCACATATTGAATTTCTACTTTCGAGCGTCGGGCCCAACCACGTGGGGCTGGGGCTCGATTTTGTCGAACGGTCGGACTCGGAAAGTCTGAAACTCCCCTCGACGTCTCGCTGGAGAGCGCTCAGGCCGGATATTTTTGGTGACGTCGCTAGTTTCGGTATTACCTCCTACCCCGAAGGAATATCGTCAATCACATCGCTTCCCGCTCTTCGCGCCCGCTTCGTCGAACGCGGCCATCCGAGCGTCGTGATCGAGCAGATCATGGGTCTCAATTGGCGTCGAGTGCTGGACCAAGCCAACGAACCGGAGGCCAAGCCATGACAGCACTGCAGATCGCCGTTTGCGGCGGCGGGGCTATTGGCCACGCATGTGCGGCCATGCTTTCGCAAAAACCTGGCGTATCCGTCTCTCTTCTATCCACAAAAGCGTCAGAAATCGGTCGAGCCATGCCTTCCAAAGGCATCGCCGTTCAGCAACTGAATGAGGAATTGGTCTACGGTCGGCCGGCATTGATTTCCGCGTGCGTAGGAGAGGTGGTGTACAACGCCGACGTCGTGATACTTACCGTGCCCGCTCACATTCGACCCGGATTGCTTCAGGTTATCCATCAATTCATAGCTGATGACCGGCCCGTATTTCTCGGGGCCATTCCGGCGAATGGTGGGTTTGATTGGCTTTGTCAGTCACTTCGTCCACGGCGGGACAATTCTATTCCATGGGGAATGAGCGGTGTTCCTTGGACCGCTCGAGACGTTGTGCTGGGGCAATCCGTAAGGCTTGGAGGACAGCGTGAACGCCTCGAGATTGCCATTGGAAAAGGCACCGAACAATCCGATGTGCCTTGGCTCATTTCGACTCTTAGTGCCCTCTTCGATCGCCCGATCCGCGTCGTTGATAGCTTTATCGAATTAACATTAGCGCCTGGTAACCCCATATTACATGGTGGGGCCATCTATGGATTGATTGGGCCATATTCTCAGCATTCTGATCTGTTGTTCGACGCACCCCGCTTCTGGTGGAGCGAGATTTCGGAACTCGGAGCGTATTTTATCGCTCGCCTTGACTTAGAGCGACAGCAGTTGCTTCAGGCTGCGAGCTCACATCTAAGTGTTTCTATTGATTCAAGCCGGTCACAATACGACGAAATCGTCTCGTCGTTTGGGCCGATGATTGACGACGCACGCACGCTTTTCACCGCTCTGCGCACGAATCGCGCCTATCAGGGCAAGGTGCCACTTACTGCTATCCGGGATGGCGGCTATCACTTCGATACTGGCTCACGTGCTTTCGTCGAGGATATCTCATTTAGCCTCGCCCTCTGGGTGAAAATCGCCGGACGCTTGGGGATTGAAGTCCCATACATGGCTGAAATCGTCGACTGGTCGCGTTCCGTGGCAACGTCGGATATTAAAGCCGAATTCGATTTCCTCCCATCGGATTGGCCCCGATCGCCCCTCGCGAGTCCTCAAGCCGCTCGCCCACCGAAAAGCGGTCGTCGGACTGTTTAAAAAAAACGGAGAAAACACGATGGCAATCTCTTCCCTGAATCACGCCGCAGCAAAGTACGATCCAATCGCAAACGTTTATGATAAGACCCGCGAGCCGATCCGCAAGTTGGTGCAATACTGGCTCAACAACTGGAGTTGAGTACAAAGGCACGTCTTCTTGATGTCGGCTGTGGGACCGGAAACTACGCCGCCTTCCTTATGGCGATGGGCGCGGAAATTGTGGGCATCGACCCGTCGGAGAACATGCTTGAGATCGCCAGGGAGCGTTGCGCGAGCACCCAATTCCACCGCGCCGGCGCGGAGCAGCTAGCGCTGGAGGATGCTGGCGAGTACCGCAACACGGTGACCGACGCGGTGCTGGTGGCGGCGACGATTGCGGCGGCGCGAGCATGACCCCGAAGGAAGCAAACGTTGACGCAAGCACGGTTGCCGATCGAAAAAGTCTCGCCGCAGAACGAGCCCGCCGTCCTCGCCTTCAATAACGAGCACGCGACCGAGTTGTCGTGGCTTGAGCCGGAACGCCTGTCCTTCCTGCTCGGCGAAGCGTTCTATGCGCGCCGCATCGGCGCGCTCGAAGCCTTCATCATGACCTTCGACCACGACGCCCGCTACGACAGCCCGAACTTCCTGTGGTTCCGGGAGCGCTGTCCGCGCTTCGTCCATGTCGACCGCGTCGTGGTTGCAGGAGAAGCGCGTGGCCGCGGCCATGCCCGGCGGCTCTATGAGGATCTGTTCAACCATGCATTGCGTGCCGGCCAGACCATCGTCACCTGCGAGGTGAATGCCGACCCGCCCAATCCGGCTTCAGATGCCTTTCACGCAGCGCTCGGCTTCGTCGAGGTCGGCGACGCGGTGATCCACGGCGGCAAGAAGGCGGTCCGCTACTATACCAGGCAGATCACCGGCTGAGGCGACAGCCCTACCAGTTGCGGTTCAGCCAGCCACGGGCCCGGCTTTTCGACGATGTAATAGCTGCACAAAGCGCAAGCGAACGCCCCGGCCAGCATCAGCAGCGGCGCACTGCCGTGTGAGTAGACGAATTTGTAGAACGGCTGCTGCCACAGATAGAGCGAATACGACCACAGTCCCAGCGTCGCCATCGGCCAGCAGGACAAAAACCGGTCAGGTGGGGCGATTGGGATCGAGCGCCATTTCGCCCCGGACTCGAGGCGTATGGCCGGTCGCACATAGGCGCCATCACGCGGCTCGACCTCGGGATACCAGAGCAGCAGGGTCTGACCATCGGCATCGGCTTCGTCGAGCTCCACCCGCGCCGTTTGTAATGTCGGCAAGTTGAGCGGTGAGGAAGTCTCGCAGCGGGCCTGTGATATACGCACGGCAGGCGTCCCGGATGGCGTCGAGCTTGGCGCGGCGCTTCTTGTTCGACAGTCCCTCAAGCTCTTCGACGGAGGCAGCCTCGTCGAGATCGTTGCGGAACACGGTAACGTCGATGTCCTCGGAAAAACGCTGGACGAAGGCCTCTCTTTTCAGGAAGCGCGCTTGCTATGTTCAAAGGCCGTCATTTCGGCCGATCATTGATCTTGCTGTGCGTGCGCTGGTATCTGGCCCACAATCTCAGACTGCGCGATCTGGAAGAGATGATGGCCAAACGCGGCCTGAACGTCGACCATTCGACTGTGCACCGCTGGGTCGTTCACTGGCTGAAAAGTGTCTGTGAAACCGGAGCGAAGAGCCTTTCCGCGATGCGCAGGTCTTCGGTACTGTCGATTTCGTACCATCGCAAATGGTCGCAGCGTGCGGCCGCGAGCTTAAGGCCTCGTGCGCCGATCAAGTGGGCTAAAAGCTCTTCGGTATAGGCTTTGGTCGCACCAGAACCGATCAGGTCGTCGAGTGACGGGACGATCATTGCCCGGAGATCCGAACCTGAAAAGCGGATCAGATTTATTGTCTTGAAGAGGGTTGGAGCGCCGGAGACGAGGTTTGCCGCCGTCTGCTTCAATCGGACTTCGGAGATGAAACCGTGGTCCGACAAAACGACTGCCGACCCTTCCATCAAAGGATCGAATGGCGCGACTGCGGCAACGTTTGCCGCATCGCCAATCATCAGAGAGCGGAGCGCATCCGTCTCAAAGAAGACGTCGCCCTCGAGCAGATAGCAATCGCCGGATAGCAGCGCTTCGCGCGCCAACCAAAGAGAATAAGCACTGCCCGTGCAATCGAAGACGGAAGACTCGATATAGTTAATCTGAAGTCCACCGAAATGGCTACCGCAGGCATATTGGATAGCATCCTTGCGATAGCCGACGACAATAGTCACGTCTTCAACGCCGACCGCCTCAAGATTTTGCAGGGCGTTGTGGAGGATCGGTGTGCCGTTTACTTCCACCAGCGGCTTAGGGCGCAAATCGGTCAGCGGACGCAATCGAGAGCCGAATCCGGCGGCGAGAATGACGGCTTTTTTGGGAGCACTGACAGTCATTTCATTCCCCTTTTTTTGCGCGCCGCGTCATTCCCAAGCGTTGAGGACTTCGACGAGCCGTTTGAGGCCGGTCTCTAGTTTCTCAGGCTGAGCCCCATAACAGAGGCGGAGACCAAAGGGATCACCGAAGGCGGTGCCAGATACGGCCGCCACGCCGGCTTCAGAAAGGAGCATGTTTACGATGTCGTCGGCGGTCGCTGTGGCACCATTTCCGGCTATCGTGCGCAGCAGATCTGAAAGGTCGAGGTAGAAATAGAAACCGCCCTGGGCCTTGGGCACCGGTATCCGCGTTAGCGAGGAAAGCACCTGGAGACCAACCTGCCTAGCGCTTGCCAGTTGAAAACGCAGCTTGCCCCGGTAGCCCCCATCTTCTCGCTGCAGATGCTCCAGCACGGCGTACTGGGCGATCACATTGGGATTGGAGGTCGTATGGCATTGCAAGGCTTTGACGGCATTAATCACATGATTTGGACCCGCCAGATAGCCGATGCGCCAACCGGTCAAGGCCAGCGACTTGCTGAAGGCGTTGGCGATCAGGGTTCGCGACCTGGCCTCGGGGACGACCGAGACGATAGGGTGGTGGGTGTGAAGCCCATGCACAAAGTCGCCGTAGCATTCGTCGAAAATGATCCACAGATTGCGACTGATTGCGAGCTCGGCGATACCAACCAGCGTTTGGATATCGTAGACGGCGCCCGACGGGTTGTTCGGTGTGTTGACAACGATCGCTCGAGTTCGTTCAGTAACGGCAGCCTTGATAGCGTTGATGCGCGGAATGTAGTCGCTGGAGCGGGTGTCCACAAAAATCGGCGTGCCGCCAGCAATCCGTATCTGGGCCGGGAAGGTTGTCCAGTAGGGAGCCGGGATGATGACCTCATCACCCGGATTGAGCAGTACCATGGCAGCATTGAACAAGGCCTGCTTGGCACCGGCGGTAACCGCCACCTCCTCGGCCTCCCATAGCTGTCCGGTCTCGCGCGAAATCTTCATTGCCAGCGCCTCGCGCAACTCCACAACGCCGATTGTGTCAGTATAACGGTTGACACCTCTGTTGATGGCTTTGATCGCACCATCACGGATTGTCGGAGCCAGATCGCTCCAGATTTCACCGGCGGTGAAGTCGAAAATCTCCCTACCGGCATGCGCGGCCGCGTTTGCTGCAGCGCGCGCTGCTGCCGTGCCGCTTGAACCCAATAAGCTCATTCGTTCCGCAAGCATGTGCCGCCCTCCACAACAAAGTTTAAGGTTCTTTCGGTACCTGTGGCTGTGCTGTCCGCTTCGGCAGATACTGTTGTTCCGCCTGAGCCAGTTCGTCGTAGCCGATCAGGCTGAACAGCTCATCGAGGCCGGCAACCTGGTCTTCTATCCCGGCGATGCTTTCTTCCGACCAGATGCGGCCGCAGATATCTCGCATGCCAGCGATCGCCGCCCGCATCGAATGGTTAGCCCAGATGACGGTCGAAATGCCGGCATCACGAAAAACCCAGGCCGGCGTCTTGTAGTATTTGGTGGGGACGATGATGATCGGCAGCTTGTTGTTCCATTCCTTGGCGAAGGTCAGGACCTCGTCTGCGACGGCCTTGCCGGAGTGTATGAGGATTGCGTCGGGGCCGGCTTCTGCATAAGCCTCGGCCCGAACCAGCGCCTCATCGAGACCGTGACCCGCGATCAGCGCCTCGATCCGCGCGACGACGACGAAATCCGGTCCCGTCGTGTCTTTCACGGCTTTGAGCCGGCCGCAGAATTCGTCGATGTCAGCAAGCGGATGCCGATCCCCGACAAAGGAATTCATCTTCGGAAAGCCCTTGTCTTCAAGGCACATGCCGCTGGCCCCGCGTTGCTCAAGCTTCCGCGCGACCAAGCGAGCATTGTTGAAATTTCCGAAGCCGCTGTCACCATCGACAAGAACAGGGATGTCCGTCGCATCGACTATGCGCTCGACGACGTCGACGACTTGGGTCCAACTCGCTTCGTTGGCGTCGCGATAGCCGAGCGCCGAGGCTATGGAAAGACCAGAGGCCCAGAGCCCGCGAAAGCCGGCACGCTCGGCAATCGCAGCCGAAAGCCCGTCATGCGCTTCCATCAAAAATGTGAGGTCGTTGGAAAAAATGAGCTCGCGAAGGGTCGTCGATGACGCCGTCACCGGCAAGACTTCCGCCCCGAACGAAATCGCCTTGCTCATTGTATGACCTCCTCCATAACTCAGGTCCAATGAACTCGGTGAACGGGACGATTACTCATCGTCACCTGACCTCGCTATCGAAAAGTCCTTTGGCCTACATGTGCGCAATGGTCGTGAGATCCGCTGGAAGCGGCTCCGTGCCGGAGCGCACGCTACAGCTCAAGCAGCAAGAGCCATGCCAGCTAAAAAGCCGTTGTTATTGCAACAGGTTGGCTTTGCGCGGCTGGTTCCGTTTGTTAGCGACGAAACCATTCTGTCGGGATTGCGACAGTGGACAAGCTATATCACGGTGCGAGGTTGGCAGGTCGCCCCGTAATCATGATGTCCTTGGCCCGCTAGAGCACGTCCTATTTAATCCGATTCAAATCTTGCGGCTTTGCTATGTCCTTTGCGCCCTTGATTGCCCCGGAGATCTACGCGCGCACTCGGGTTTTCATCTGCTGAGTATGCATGAGGGTCGATTGGCTATTCAACAGCGCCAAGCCAAAGGGGTCGAAGTGATTTGGAAGTTCGAAGTTCGCTGCCGGCGTAGAAAGAGAGACCCGGAAGACCGTGCCTGCCGCGTTTGCGATGCCGCGATGCGTTAGGTGGCCCGGAGCAAATCCTCGTGCGCTGCTCGGGACCAACACCACGAAGGAACGTGACAGGCTCTGCGATCGTTGAAGACTTTTGCTCGAGCTGCGTCATGCCATCCACCTCGATACGCAAACGGAATACGATCCGAAGCGCAAAGTCCTTTCGGTGTGGTTCGTCGCCAGCGGCAAACGGTACGAGTTTGAGAACGTGCCGCCGGAGACCTTCGCCGCGTTCAAAGCCGCCTTCGCCAAAGGCCGCTTTTTCAACGACCATATCCGCAATCAATTCCGGCACCGCCTGGTTGGTACTCAATAACGAGCTTCAATGGCCTGAACCTGTCGAAGTCCTACGGAGAGTTTCTGTCATTCCTCGCGTCTGGTCTAGCCGCACCAGCGCTTCATTGACCATCAGCCGGATCGGGCATTAGATGATCGGCTGGAACGAAATCCTCCAACCGCTTCATCGTGAACACTGCTCCATGAACACATCGCTCCCGCGCATCGAACCGCTTCGCCAAGGTGGATCAGTAGTCTATGTTTGGCGTAGGCATTTCAGCAGCCTGCTAGGCGCGCCCGCCGCCACGTGCGGGCGACGCCGGCATCAACCGGCGGGCAGATGCGCCGAGGGCAACAAGCGCGCCTGACGCAATGCCGCCAGATCAGCCGAGCCGGTGCAGAAGCAGGCGACGGCCAACTGGCGGATGACGATCTCGAAATGCGCGACAACCGCCTCGGTGGACACCGTCGCCGCGCGCAGCACGCCGGCCGCCTGCCCGGCGATGTCCGCGCCCAGGTGGATGGCCTTGGCCACGTCGACGCCGTCGCGGATCCCGCCCGACGCGATCAGCTTCACCGTTGGCAGCGCCCGACGTACCGCCTGCACGCTGGCCGGGGTCGGAATCCCCCAATCGGCGAACGCCATTGCCACTGCACGGTCGGCGGCATCGCGGGCGCGCTCGCCCTCCACCGCGGCCCAACTGGTGCCGCCGGCGCCGGCGACATCGATCACCGCCACGCCCGCCTCGACGAGCGCACAGGCCACCGAGGCGGACAGGCCCGACCCCACTTCCTTGGCCACGATCGGCACGCCCACGCTGCGCGCGGCGCGAGCGATCTGCGCCAGGACGCCTCCCCAGTCGCGGTCGCCCTCCGGCTGTACCGCTTCCTGCAGCGGATTGAGATGGACGATGAGTCCATCGGCCTCCAGCGCATCTACCGCCCGGCGCGCTAGGTCCAGGCCGTCGGCCTCGCGCAGTTGCGCGGCGCCGATATTGGCCAGCAAGGGAATGTCTGGCGCCAGGCGGCGCAGCGCGCGCGTCAGCCCCTGTGAGTTGCGGGATTGCAGGCTCACGCGCTGCGAACCGACGCACATGGCGATCCCCAAGGCTTGCGCTGCCTCGCTCAGATGTCGGTTGACGGCCTCGGCGCGTGGCATGCCGCCGGTCATGGAGCTGATCAGCAGCGGCGCGCGAATGGTCTTGCCCAGCAGCGAGGCGCGCAGGTCGATCTGCGTCAAGTCCAACTCGGGCAATGCGCAGTGTTCGAAACGGATGTACTCCCAGCCGGCGGCGACCGTGGCCGGCGCCGTTCGCCGATCCAGCACGATGTCCAGATGGTCGTCCTTGCGCCGGCTCAGGGCGGTGTCGCTCATGCTCGCTCCATCCGTCGCATCGGGCGACGGCGTTGCGTCGGATCGGACCGACGGCAGCGCGCGCACGCCGCCGTCTCCCGCGCGTTCAGGCCGGCGCACGCTGGCCTCCCCCGCAGCGTCGCTGTGGTAGCGGCTGGTCGAGGTCTGGTAGTACTGCGCGCGGATGGCCGCCATGGCCTCAATCAACCGTCCCCACGGCGCGGGAAAGCGTTCTTGCGCCATCACCCGGTGCAGCATGCGCGTATGGCCGGCCAGCTCGTCGTTGAGGAACTCCACCACAGGCATAGCCGGATAGCGCTGCAGCAGCAGGATCGCCGCGTTGTCGGCCTCGCCGGCCGACCTGTCCTTGTCGCGTCCATGCAGATCGTTCTGCAGGCGCCCTATCGCGGAGATGAGCCGCAGGACCTGGCGAAACGCCGGACGCGCGCGCAAGGTCGCCATGTCCAGCCCCCACAGCAACGACAGGCAACAGAACACGTTCGCGTAGGCGATCGAATCGATGCCGTTGTGCAGGTACTCGGCGTAGGACCAGCGTTCCGCCCCTGCCGCCTGCGCGGGTCCGGCGTGCAGCGCCGCGCAGTAGCACTGGGTATCGTCGAGAAGCTGAGCATAGTCGCGACGATCGTAGGCGAGCGCGGCCAGCGAAGCGCGCAGCACAGCGCAGCCCTCGAATCCGGGGAGCACGCACGGTACGCCCCGCCCCAGCGCCTGCTCCACCGCGGCGAGCTGCTCCGGCGCGATCAGGCCAAGGTCGTTGCAATCGTCGAGCCAGAACAGCAGCGCCAGTTCGCGATAGAACGCCACGATCAGCGTTTCGTCCTGCGGATCGCGGCCGGTGCGGGCGCTGGTGTCGCGCAGGCTCGGTTGGATACGCTGCAGGATGTACTGGCCGCCCCTGACCGCTTCCTCGGCATGCTCGTCGGCGAACCCGGTCAGGGAACGCCCCCACTCCAGCACCTGCTGCAGCGCGCGTTCGGTCTGGATCATGGCGTCGCTCCTGGTCCCACGGCCAGGACGCGCCGCCCCCAACGAAGCGCCAGCAACAACCCGGCAAGTTCGGCCACGCGCACGACCCGGGTGGGGCAATACAGTTCCTTGCCGATCCACAGCGGCGTCTGCGGCAGTGCATGCGCCGAATGGCGGGCGAGCATCCACTCCAGCGCACGCGCCACCGCCTGCGCGATGCGCCGGCGCCCTGTCGGCTCTTCGCTCCCGTCCATCACGTGCAACGCGAACAGCGCATAGGCGGTTTCCTCGAATGTGGACGCGCGACCGGTGCCCCAGCCGCCGCCGTCGCGTTGCGCCTGCAGCAGCGCCGCCAGCGCGCGCTCGTCGCGCCACTGGGGGTTGCCTTGCGCCAGCGCAGCGACCGCATGCGCGGTGGGATACAGCCACGAAACGTGCCATTTCTCGTTGTCCCATAGACCGTGCGGGTTGCGATTGGCCTCGACGTAGGCGCTGGTCCCGGCGGCGGGCTTTCCCAACAGTCGCAACGCATGCAGGGCATGGATGTTGGTCGACACCGAGGCATTGCGCTCGCCGGGGAAGGTGACGAACAGCTCGCCGATTTCGAAATGGCGCAACGCATCGACCGCCGGGTCGCGGCCTGCAAGGCGCAGGACGCACAACGCAACGGCGGTGTCGTCCGCATCGGCCGCGAAGTGCAAGGCCGGGCCCAGACCGCGCACGCCCAGGCGGGCGTCGAGCTGCGCGACGATCACGCGCACCGCCTCGGCGAGCGCGGGATGCGCGAACAGCCCGGCCAGATGCAGGGTGTACAGCGACCAGCATGGCTCGAACACATTGATCGGCCAGACGTTGGGCACGACACCTTCGATGCCGCTGCGCGTCGCCCGCGATGCCGCCTGCAGATACGCGTCGGCGCGCCCGACCTGCGGCATGCTCCCCTGTGTCACGGCGTGCGCACGCCACGCGGCGGTGGCCGCCGGACTGATGCCGATGCTGCCGTCGTCATCCGGGCATGCGGTGGTCGGCGACGTCCCCCAGGCTTCCCAGGAGTGCAGCAACGGATGGCCGCTCGGCAACGTCGCCGCCGCCCCCAGCTTGACCAGGCACGCTTGCCGCAATGGCAACAGCGCCGGGTGGCGCGGAAACGCCACGCCGCCGAGCAAGGATGCGGCCTCGACGCACAACTGCGGCAGGATCAGCTCCGCGCCGATCGGCGCGTCTTCCGGCACCGCTTGCGCGTAGGGATCGGGCTGGCGCTCGAGGAACCGGGTTGCAGCCTGGACTGCGTCGGCAGCGCCGGGAAGAGGATCGGCACGCTGCAATGCGATCAACGCCGCCCACGTGGGCGCATGGCGGAACAGCGGGAAGTCCGCGCTTCCCCATCCGCCATCGGCCTGTTGCTGCGCGAGGAGCCACGCGTATGCGTCCTGCCGACCGGTGACGGTGCCGTGGAACTGCAGAGCTCGCGCCGTGTCGTAGACGGACGGACCGACGCTGCCACCGTCGCTCATCTCGCTCAGCAGGTGGCGCAATTCGTAAAGGATCTGTTCGGACAGCGCGTTCACGCGGGATGTTCCTTCTGCAGACGGTCGACGAGAACCAGGACAAGCAGACGCCGCGCTCGTCGCCACAGGCCGGTTGCGGCCCGGCGCACGGCAGCGCCGGACGGCCGCCCTGCTCCGGCGCGGCGACGCGCCCCGATGCCGGCGCCGGTCCGCCGCATAGGCTTGCGCGCAGGCGCCGCGTGCGCCGCGGCCGTGCTGGGCAACCGCTGCGATCGGCGCCGCCGCCTCGGAACACAGTGCAGCATGCACCGCTGCCGCCAGCCGATCGCAGCGGCACAGGGCGGCTCCATGCGGACGGGCGCGCTCATGCGCAGGGCGCGTGCTTGAACAGATACGCGTTGGCCCGCTGCAGCATCTGCGCCAATCGTTCCGCACGCGGCCCCAGCGGGGCGATGGCCTCCCCGGCGTCGCGCAACAGATCCAGCGCGAACTGGCGCGCTGCCTGCAGCCCCATGATCGACGCGCAGGTCGGCTTATGCGCCGCCGCGTCCTTGCCGGCGGTCTTGCCCAGCGTCGCGGTATCGACTGTCGCGTCGAGAATGTCGTCGACCACCTGCAGCGCCAGGCCGAAACAGGCGCTGTAGCGATCGAGCGCACAGTACAGCGCAGCGTGCGCGGCATCCTCCGAGATGGCGCCTAGCGCGCCCATGCGAACGGACGCGCGCACTAGCGCTCCGCTCTTCATCCGGTGCATCGCCACGATCCTGTCCAGCTCGACGTGCTTTCCGACCAGCGACAGATCCATGGCCTGCCCGCCTGCGGCACCCTCGGCGGACACCGCCTGCGCCAGTTCGCGCACGAGCGCGATACGGTTGTGGCCCGGCGCATCCAGGCTCGCCAGGGTCAGGAAGGCGTGCGCCTGCAGCGCATCGCCGACCAGGATCGCAGTGGCTTCGCCGAACTTGACGTGCACGGTCGGAAGGCCGCGGCGAAGCACGTCATCGTCCATCGCGGGCAGGTCGTCGTGGACCAGGGTACAGGCGTGCATCATCTCGATGGCGGCGCCGACGTCGTCGAGCATGTGCGCCGGCGTGTCGGCCAGTGCGCCGGCAGCCAGACAGAGCAAGGCGCGGGTGCGCTTTCCGCCATGCAAGGTGGCGTATCGCATCGCCGCCATCAGCTCGGTCTCACCGTCGTCTTCGGCGCAGAGGAGACGCGCCAGCGCCTGTTCGACCCGCTTTGCGCCGTCCTGCATCCAGATCTCCGGCAGCAGCCTGCCGGATGCGCCGTGCGCTTGCGCGCCCAATCCGCCGAGCGCGGAAACGCCAGTTCGGTCGTCGTGTAGCGTGGAACCGGTCTGCATGTCGTTCATGTCCTTGTACCTGACAGGAGACCGCCACGGCGAGCGGCGAGCCGCCGCGGTGTTGCCGGCGTCGCACCGAGCGAGCGCGCCGAGTGCAGCAATGCCGCGCGTCGGCGCCGCTGCCTCGCCACACGGGGCGTGCGATGCCAGCTCATGAGAATCCGATGCGGATTGTCATGGACGGATGTGCGGTCGGGTAATAGCGCCGGCCTTTTTCGACGCCGCTCAGCAACCGCGGCCGCACCCCGGCCTTGTGCATGGTCAGCGCCAAGGCGATGGAGAACTGCACCAGTTCCAGCCATACCAGGTGGTAGCCGATGCAGACGTGTGGCCCGGTACCGAACTGCAGCATGTCCACCGGCCGAATCGGCTCCGTGCGTTGCAGCCACCGCGCCAGGCGGAACTGATCAGGCCCCTCGTGCAGCAGCGCCGAGGTCGAGAAATG
Organism: Mesorhizobium sp. WSM4815; assembly: GCF_055811575.1. Taxonomy (NCBI): domain Bacteria; kingdom Pseudomonadati; phylum Pseudomonadota; class Alphaproteobacteria; order Hyphomicrobiales; family Phyllobacteriaceae; genus Mesorhizobium; species Mesorhizobium sp. WSM4815. The sequence goes on from NZ_JBVVQS010000088.1 coordinate 31,867, forward strand.
CAGCAGCGGGATGCACAGATGGGTGCCGGCGGGAATGCGCCGTTGGCCGAGTTGCAATTCCTGCAGCGCGCGACGCGGCAGGAGCGTAGTCGCCGGATGCACGCGCAGCGTCTCGCGGAACAGCGCCTCGGCGACCGGACACTGCGCCAGGTCCGCGTGTCGGGTCGGCACCGCGCCCACGCGTTGCGCCTCCTCGACCAGGGCGTCCCACAGCACAGGCTGCCGCGCCAGCTCGATCACCATCCAGGCCATCGTCGAGGCGGTGGTGTCGTGACCGCCAAGCAGCAGCAGGCGGATATTGGCGACCAGGACGTCATCGGAGAGCGCATCATCGCTGCGATCGAAGGCGCTCACCATGTCGTTGATCAACCCCGTTCGCGCGGCATGCGCGCGCGCGTCGCGGACGAACTGGTGCAACTGCACGTCGATCCAGTCGCGGGCGGCGCGGCCACGCCGCAAGGGCAATCCGGGCAGGTCGATCGGGGGCGCGACGATCAACTGCAGCAGTTGCCGGTACTTGCGATGCCATCCCGGCAGGTCGTTCGCGGGGATTCCCATGAGGCTGAAGATGAGCTTGAGCGTCAGATCGCCGGTTTCGCGCAGGATGGTTACGTCGCCGCGGTCGCGCCACGCCTGAACCCGCGCCAGGATGATGGGCGCGAACAGGTCGCCGATGCCGGCCTGGGTCAGCCCCTTGGGCAGGAACGCCGCCTTGATCGCATCGCGCGCCTGCCGGTGCGCGACGCCGTCCTGGGCGACCAACGTTCCGCCAAGCAATTCGGGCGCGATCTCTTCGATCAGCGCCGAGGACACGTCCTTGTGCCGGAGTAGTGCGAACGCGTCTGGATCCACGCAGGTCATCAGGTGTCCGGCAGGGCCGAAATCAAGCCAGAAGTGGCTGCCCAGCGTCCGTTCCGCGCGCCGCAGCAGGCGCGGCAGGTCGCAGACGATGGCGGGAAGATGCCCGACCAGAGGGAAAGCGCCGGGCACGACCGGGATGTCGTACCGCAGCCGGTGCCGACGGTTCAGCGGGTTGAGCAGCATGTCCATCAGCAGCGCGGTGCCGCGGCCGCTTCGGCACCGGCAGGCCGCGCGGTGCGGCTGTTGCCACCGTCGGCGTAGGTCGGCACATGCGCGAGCATGCCGCCGTCGATGCACACGACCTGGCCGGTGATGAACGCAGCATCGTCGGAGAGCAGGAACGCCACCAGCCCGGCCACGTCCTCGGGGCGCCCGGCGCGCGGCAGGAGCTGGTGCCGGCGCAGATGCCGTCGCATGCACTCGTCCAGCTTGGCGAGTAGACGCTCGGTCATGATGAGACCCGGCGCAACCGCGTTGCAGCGGATCTGCGCATGACCGTACTGGGTGGCGAGCGAGGCCGACAGCATGTTCATCGCCGCCTTCGACGCGGCGTAGGACGTCTGCGCGGTGTCACCGCTGAGCCCCTGGCACGACGACATGTTGACGATCGCGCCACCACCGCGGGCGATCATCCGTGGGATGGCCTGCCGGCAGCAGAGCAGCGTGCCGCGCAGATTGGTCGCCATGGTCTGATCCCAGACCGCCAGGTCCAGGTCGAGGATCGCCCTGTCGCGCGGGGTCAGATGCATGGCGCTCGCGTTGTTCACCAGCAGGTCGACCCCACCGAAGTGCCGCTCCGCCGTCTCGAACAGCGCTGCCACCGCCTGCGCATCGGAGATGTCCATGGCCAGTGCCAGCGCGTGGCGCGCTTCAGCCGCGATCTGCACGGTGCAGGCGATGGCCGCCGAGCCATCAATGTCGGCCACCACCACTCTGCCGCCCTCGCGCGCGATGGCGAGGGCGCATGCCTTGCCAATGCCGGCGCCGGCGCCGGTCACAACGGCCACCTTGCCTTCAAACCGTCCCATCGTGTCCTCCTGCATTGCGGTGGTCTTCCGCGGCAAGCCGCTCGGCCTCCGCCGGAAAAGGCGTAGGGTCGGCGCTGGCGCGCTCGTCATCGCCAGCGTCGGTTTCAATGACCCGAATGGCGGCGACCGGGCACTGGCTGGCCGCGAGCCGCACGGCGGCGTGCAGCGCCTGCGGGACCGTCGCCACACACACTTCGGCCACGCCGTCCGGTTCGCGCTGGCGAAAGGTGCCCGGCAGCGTCAGCACGCACTGCCCGGTGGTTCCGCACAGATCCTGGTCGACCACGACGCGCATCTCACCCCCCCTGCGCATGCAGCCGCACCGGCAGCGCGCGGAACGTCCTAAGGAACGCGGAGGGCTCCCGGGTCGGCTGCTCGGCCAATGCCAGCGTTGGGAAGCGCGCGTGGATCCGCGGCAGGCTCTCGGCCAACTGCACCCGGGCCAGTTGCGCACCGAGGCAGAAGTGGATGCCGTGGCCGAAGCTCAGCATGATCTTCCCGTCGCTCGACATGCCAGGACTGGTGCCGTAGAACCGCGCGGGATCGAAGCGGTCGGGATCGGCGAAGGCGTCCGGGTCGCGATTGCCGGCCGCGATCAGCACGCGCACGTCCGCGTTCTTCGGAATCACCACGCCGCCCAGTTCAATGTCGCGCTGGGCTATACGCGGAATGGAGCTGAACATGGCGGGCGCATCGCAGCGCAGGACTTCTTCCACGAATGCCTTCACCCCCACGGCGTCCCCCTGCAGCCAGTGTCGCTGTTCGGGATACGCCAGCATCGCCAGGACCGCATGGTCGATGCTCGCAGCAGTGGTGGCGAAGCCGCCCAGCAGCATGCCCCACAGCATGCTGATCAACTCCGCATCCGACAGCGTGTCGGTATCGTCGTCGTGTGCGCCGACCAGCATCGACACGATGTCGTGGCGGGGATCGGTGCGCCTGCGCTGTATGAGGTCGCCGAAGTAGGCCTGCACCTTGGCGCTGGCCTCGTCCGAGGCGGCGAGCTGGGGATCGCTGGCGTGCGGACTCAGGCCTTCCAGAATGGTGCCGATGCCGGCGGCGAGCCCGAACACGTCGTCCTGGGGCATGCCGAACAGTTCGGCGAAGACCAGCATGGGCAAGGCCAGCGCGAATTCCCGATGCAGGTCCACCGCCTCCCCGCGCTCCAGCGCGGGCGCCATGCCGTCCAGGCGCGCTGCGACGATGCGCGCGATGCTCGCCCGCAGGTCGTCGATCTGGCGCATGGTGAAATCGCGCGAGATCAGCCGGCGCAGACGCGTATGCGTCGGGGGGTCCTTCATCGCTAGCGTGGATGCCAGCAGATTGAGTGACAGGCTGGTCGCCGCACGCGGGAAATAGCGCGCCAGTTCGCCCGGCGCCGGTCCCCGAAACGCATCGCCCGTGGCCTTGAGCGCCCAGTAAATGTCGGCATGGCGGCTCAACAGAAAGAGGCCCGACGCCGCGCGATGCACCGGATCGTGCTCGCGCAACCACCGCATGAACGGATACGGGTCGTGGATGCACGCTGGCGACGCCAGTTCAGCGAAAGCGTCCCGGCATGCTGCCGTGGTTTCTTGCACGTCCATCCTGGTTACCTGTTGGCTGGCTGATCTGACCGGTGCGCACCCAGGCGCGCCGGCAAATTGCGGAGAAGATCCCGATCCAGGCAGCGTCCGCGCGTCACCAGAGCACCGGGAACTCCTCGAACCCGCCAGTGATGATCTCCTTGCGCAACTTCAGTTCTTCGGGCGACACGGCTAGGCGTAGCGCGGGAAAGCGCTGGAAGATCGAACCGAACACCACCTTGAGTTCCAGCCTGGCCAGCGCCGCGCCGGTACAGTTGTGCGGCCCGTAGGAGAACGCCAGGTGCGGGTTTTCGTCGCGTCCGACGTCGAAGATTTCCGGGTCGTCGAAATGGCGCGGATCGAACGACGTCGCCGGCAGGCCGACCAGCACCTTGCTCTCCGCGGGAATATGCACGCCCGCGATGGTCACGTCGGTCCTCGGATAGCGCATGATGCCGTCCCAGCCCGCGCCCGGCGGGTACATGCGCAGGATTTCCTCCACCGCCTTGTCCACCAGGGACGGTTCGCCGACCAGGCGTTCGCGCTGTTGCGGATGGCGGAACATAGCCAGCAGGCCGAATTCGATCTGCGCGACAGTGCTCTCGTGCCCCGCCACCAGTATGCCCGCCGCCAGGCCGATCGCCTCTTCCTCGGTTGCCTTGCCTTGGTCGACCGCTGCGAGCAGATCCGTCAGCAGGTTGTCGCCCGGATCCTGGCGCTTGTCCCGCATCTTGCCGCGAATGTAGGCGCGCAGTTCTTCCCAGGCCAGGCGCGACGCGGTGCGCGGGCCGCTTTCATGCTGGTGCGTCATCACCTCGTCGGACAGGCCGGCGAAAAAGGCGTGATCCTCGTAGAGCACGCCCATCAGCGCGCTGATGACCATGGCTGGAAGCGGAAAGGAGAGGTGGCGCCGCAGGTCGGCGGGCTGGGGCTGGGCCGCCAGCGTCTCGAACAACTGCGCGGCGATCGCCTCGACCTGCTGCGCGAGCAGCTTCACCCTGCGGTTGCTGAAGGCCGGCGCCACTATCGTGCGTAACCGGGCATGCTCGCCCCCCTCGTGCGAGACCAGCCACCCCGGCGAACCGAGAATCACCGAATCCGGGGTGAATGCCGCCGGCGGCATTCCCGCGGGCCGGAATGCCGCGTCGGACAGCACCGCCTTGGCCTCGTCGTAGCCTGTCACCCACCAGCCTTCGTGCCCGGACGGGAACCGCACGCGGTGGATCGGACCATTGGCGCATAGCGCCAACATCTCGGGCGAGGGCTCGATGTGATCGACGCGCCACATCGGCAGCGTCGGCAAGGGTTGTTCGGACATGGTGGCACTTCACTCTCTAAGCGATGGACGGGCGGAAGGTGACCGGCAGGCGCTGCGGGCAGCGAATGACGTAAGAGGGCATGTAGACGACGTCCTCCGCGGCGATGGTCAGCGCCAGATCCTCCAGCCGCCCGAACAGCGCGGGGAAGGCGCAGCGCAATTCCAGGCGCGCCAGCTCAGCGCCCAGGCAGGAATGCGGCCCCTCGCCGAACGACAGGTGCGGGTTGTGCCGCCGGGTGACATCGAACCTGTCGGCGCCGGGACCGAAGGCCTTTTCGTCCCGGTTCGCCGCATGGAACGCCATCAGGACGGCGTCGCCGCGGCGGACCATGCATCCGTCGATCTCCACGTCCTGGGTGGCATAGCGGAACGGCAGATTGGCCACTGCGCTGCCCCAGCGCAGGATCTCCTCGATCGCCTGTGACCACGGAACTTGGCCGCTGCGCACCAGGTGCAGTTGCTGCGGATGCGTCAGCAATGCCAGCACGCCATTGCCGATGACGCCGGTGGTGGTCACGAAGCCTGCGGAGAGCACCATAAATAGCATGTCGATGAGCTCGGTGTCGGAAACGAGCTCGCCGTTGTCGCGCGCGACGATCAGGGCCGAAGCCAGATCGTCGCCGAGCTGGCCCCGCTTGAGCGCGATCAGGCGACGGAAGAACTCCGGGATGCGCTGCCGCGTCTGTCGCACCTCTGCGGCTGTGGCGGAGGTGTTGGCCAGGCTGTAGGTGAGCGCGACAATCTCCTCGCGCTGTTCGTCCGGCAAACCGAACAGTTCGGCGATCACGTTGGTGGGCAGCGGAACGGCGAACTCGCACATCAGATCGGCACTGCCGCCGCGCTGCGCCATCTCGGCCAGGAGTCGATCGACGCATTGTTCGATCCGTGGCGCCAGCAAGGCGATACGACTGGGCGCGAAGCTGCTGGACAGCAGGCCGCGCAAGCGCCGGTGATCGGCGCCATGCGCCGTGACCATGTTGTCCACTTTGCACATCCCGATCAGCGGATGATCCTCGGGAATCTCGCCGTCCTGCAGCGCCCGCCACTGTCGCCAGTCCCTGTTGAAACGCTGGTCGGAAAACATCCGCCTGAGCGTCTGGTGACCGCCTGCCGCCCAGGTCACCACATCGCCTGGCAGCGACACGCGCGCCATCCCCCCCTGCTGCAGAATCGCAGCAGACAGACTATTAAGTTGCGTGGGAGCGACCGACACACCGATCACATCGCAATGATCGTTTTTTACGCGCATGCACACAACTCCATAAAGAACCATTATGTAATAAAGCTACAAAATCATTTGCAGCTTCGCGCAAAATGCGGAGCGTCTCATCCCTCAACAGCAGCAAAATTGGATTTCGACTAACCCGCTTGATCTTGCCGGGTTCGGGCGCCCTAGTTAATTGAATAACAAGCCCCAAAACTCAAGCGAAAGAATGTTAAGTTTATTTGTTACTGGAATGTCTAAAATTTCATAATGCCGAAATATATTAACGCCATGGTCAGCCAGCCCTCTAGCCGACCTTAAGGTCGTGTCCCACCGCGTGGTGTAGGTCGGCGGTAGCGAAGCCGCTCGCGAGCGCGCCCTCAACAGCGCTGTAGCGAGCGAGCGGCGTAGCGGCAGTCATCGATGTTCTTCGGTAGCGTTGGGTTGCTGACACAACCTGATTCGAAGGAACCACCGATGACCAAGCCCCAAACCTTTTCCGACCGGCTCCGTTCCAAAAAAGGGGGCGGCATTGCTGCCGCCCTTTGAGATTGGTGAGAGGCGCAGACCTTAGAAACCCATACCACCCATGCCGCCGCCGCGATGCAGCCCTGAAAGTGTCGAGCGAATCGATGGTGTTCGGAAGCTCGACCCACAGGATGAATCCACCCTGCGAATCGGTAACCTTTGTGCCTTCCGCGACCGCCAGGGCGCTTCGTCGCACCGTAGAGAGCGAGTGTGAGGCGCTGAGCATCTACCAGCGCCCGAGACGTGCCGAGCTCTTGCGTGGAGCCATGCGGGATGTCTCCTGTAGCATTATCTCCCGCAACCAGAGGCTTGCCCGTTCATTGAAATGTATCTCTATCCACAGGGTGGATGCTCTCATTGAAACAAACGATTTTATCAATCGTCCGGAATCTCGCATTGACAGCACCTCACACGCCCTGATCGCCCGCTACCCTTATCGTGTGACGACTGCGAAAAAAGAGCCCGAAAGGTGAAATTTCCATGAGCTCAGACGTGCGATGGAAGTTGCCCCTGGAAAATGAGTTGCAGTTGGATGCCTACGCCGCAGACCAACTGAACTCATCAGGTCTCTTTAATCCGAATGAGTTGCAGTTGGATGCCTACGCCGCAGACCAACCGGAACTCATCAGGTCTCTTTAATCCGATTGCTGTTGGTGAGTGGCACAAGCCTGGTCAGGACGATTTTCGCGACGTGACTGGCAGAGGTATGACGCCGCACCCACGTCAAAAGGCATTGCTATGGAAAGGAACAGAATGGCTGATCAACTCGCAACGGAAATCATTGCCACGATCAAGAACCGCCTCGAATCGGAGAGCGGCCAGGGAAAGAGTGTGTCCATCATCGGCGAAATAACGACTGCCACGGAACTGACCTCGCTCGGAGTCGATTCGCTGGGTCTGGCGGATCTCCTCTGGGATGTGGAGCAGGCCTACGACATCAAGATAGACATGAACGCGGCCGACGCCTGGTCGAATCTCAAGAATGTCGGCGACATGGTGGAAGCCGTCCGCGGTTTGCTCGCGAAGGAGGTCTGATTGGACAGGCGAGTCGTCATTACTGGGATGGGCGGACTTTGCGGCCTAGGCAACAACGCCGCCTCCATCTGGAAAGAGATGCGCGAAGGCCGCTCCGCCATCCGCCCGATGGTCAGTTCCGAGCTTCATGAGATGAAGGGCATTGTCGGTACCGAGATCAAGGAACTGCCCGAGCACGACATCGGCCGCAACCAGCTCGTCTCCATGGACCGCGTCGGCTTGCTCGCTGTGCTTGCAGCGCGCGAAGCCATGCAACACGCTGGACTTTCCTGCGATCAGGGAAATCCGAATCGCTTCGGCGCGACAGTGGGTGTCTGCGGCTGGGGCTGGGGAACGGTTGAAGACACCTACCGCGCCCTCCTTTTGGGCGGCGCGAAGCGTGCTGGCATTTACACTGCACCAAGGGGGTTGCCGAGCGCCGCTGCCAGCCAGGTCAGCATGAGCCTCGGCCTGCGCGGCCCGGTCTTTGCCATCGCCTCCGCATGCGCATCAGCCAACCATGCGATCGCTTCGGCGGCGGATCAGATCAGGCTCGGCCGGGCCGACGTGATGCTTGCCGGGGGCGCCGAAGCGCCGCTCGTATGCCTTCAGATGAAGGCATGGGAAGCAATGCGCGCGCTCGCTCCGGATACTTGCCGGCCCTTCTCCGCCGACAGGAAGGGAGTGGTGATAGGCGAGGGTGCGGGCATGGCCGTGCTGGAAAGCTATGAGCATGCCGCGGCGCGCGGTGCCACAATGCTTGCCGAGATCGCAGGGATCGGCCTTTCCGGCGATGCCTTCCACATCGTCGCGCCGTCTATCGAGGGGCCGGAGGCCGCGATGCGCGCTTGCCTTGCCGACGCCGGGCTGAATGCCGAGGACGTGGACTACCTTAACGCCCATGGCACCGGCACCAAGGCCAACGATCAGACCGAGACGGCGGCAATCAAGCGCGTCTTCGGAGACTATGCCTATTCGATGTCTGTCTCGTCCACCAAGTCCATGCACGCGCATTGCCTCGGCGCAGCGAGCGCACTTGAAATGATCGCCTCCGTGATGGCGATCCAGGAGGGCGTCGTGCCGCCGACCGCCAATTATCGCGAGCCGGACCCCGATTGCGATCTCGACGTCACGCCCAATGGGGCGCGCGAGCGCAAGGTGCGCGTGGCACTGAGCAACGCCTTCGCCATGGGCGGCATGAACGCAGTTCTGGCGTTCAAGCAGGTGTAGAAGCCATTCGAGATGCCTCCAGTAACTCTATCTCTCGTATGGCCGGATCACGATTGTAAAGGACGTCGCCTTGGACCGCCTCGGGGAATGCGCCAAGTGGCAGCGGAAGCTGGACGAGCCGGGGTCCGTTTTTTCAAAATTCTCAACGGTTGAAGCGACTTGGACGTACCGCTACCCGGAAGGTTTAGCGAGGCCCTTCGAGTTCGGCTCGAGGGCCTGTCCAAAGCTGTACCCGATAATGTCTGGAAGGCGCAGGGCCGCCAGTGACCGCTCCCGTGCGAAGCCGGTCCTTAGAAAGGGAATCGATAAATGTTCGATCTGACCGGCCGCAAGACGCTCGTCACAGGCGCATCGGGAGGCATCGGCGAGGCGATTGCCAGGGTGCTGCATGCGCAGGGCGCTGTCGTCGGCCTGCACGGCACCCGCGTCGAGAAGCTGGAAACGCTGGCGGCCGAGCTCGGCGACCGGGTCAAGCTGTTCCCGGCGAACCTTTCCAATCGCGAAGAGGTCAAGGCGCTCGGCCAGAAGGTCGAGGCCGATCTCGAAGGCGTCGACATTCTCGTCAACAATGCTGGCATTACCAAGGACGGGCTGTTTGTGCGCATGTCGGACGCCGACTGGGATTCGGTGCTCGAGGTCAATCTGACCGCCGTGTTCCGGCTGACCCGCGAACTCACCCATCCGATGATGCGGCGCCGGCATGGCCGCATCATCAACATCACCTCTGTGGTTGGCGTCACCGGCAATCCCGGCCAAACCAACTACTGCGCCTCCAAGGCCGGCATGATCGGCTTTTCCAAGTCGCTGGCGCAGGAGATCGCCACGCGCAACATCACCGTCAACTGCGTCGCCCCCGGCTTCATCGAATCGGCGATGACCGACAAACTCAACGACAAGCAGAAAGAGGCGATCATGGCGGCGATTCCGACACGGCGCATGGGCACCAGCGCCGAAGTTGCCTCCGCCGTCGCTTACCTCGCTTCCAACGAAGCCGCCTATGTCACCGGCCAGACCATTCACGTCAATGGCGGCATGGCGATGATTTAGCGTGAAAAGTTCAGTGCGGCCCGATGACGGCTATCAACAGTGGGGGAAGGTTCGCACCCATAGCAGTCGGTTGGTCTGGCAACTGACGAGCGGGTCGGTCGGGCAACTGGCCGGGTCGAAGCCTCCTGATCAAGGCCGCCGTGGGCGGAGATTTAGATCAAGTTCTTTGAACCGCATGTCTTTTCCTATCCATAGCGTGGATGCATTAATCCAAAGAAACGATTTTGCCAATGCCGCAGAACGTCGCATAGTAAGATTCCAAAGATGTAAGCCATAGCTAGTTATCGAATTTTTGCATTGGTTCAGAGCAGTATTGTTCTGGTGTGCGCCTTCCGGTGTGCTCGGAACACAACGGGGTCGCATGTTCATTGCGGCTAGTTTCTTCGGTGCGCCAGCTACATCGAGCCGGCTCGATTCGACAAGCGTCCCCCTGCTAGGCGCTTCCCCAACAAAATAGCAACAAAGATGAGGTTTTCCATGTGCTCTGACGTGCGGTGGAGGTTGTGCTGGGAAAATGAGTTGCAACAGGCCGATCATGTCGAACTCTCCGAGTTTTTCCGAAAGACCTACGGACCGACTGGGGCCTTCAACTCAGAGCCATTCGAAGACGGCCGTAGCTGGGCCGGTGCGAGGCCGGAACTCCGCGCAATCAGCTACGACGCGCACGGCGTAGCGGCTCATATCGGCATACTACGCCGCTTCATCAAGGTTGACGAGGTCGAGCTCCTAGTGGCCGACCTGGGGTTGTACGGGGTGCGTCCGGATCTTGAGGGACAAGGGATCAGTCATTCAATGCGCGTTGTATATCCAGTATTGCAGCAGCTTGGGGTTCCATTCGCTTTCGGCACCGTTCGGCACGCGATGCGGAACCATATGGAAAGGTTCTGCAGAGACGGCCTGGCGGCGATTGTGTCGGGCGTTCGCGTGCGGTCCACTCTCGCAGATGTGTATCTCGACCTGCCGCCCACGCGCGTGGAGGACGTGCTCGTAGTGGTTGTGCCGATTGGACGCTCGATGAGCGAGTGGCCATCCGGCACCCTGATCGTTCGGAACGGTCCGGAGCTATGAACATCTTGAAGTGCCGGGTGATGGCGCCGGCGCCAAGCGCGAGACCGATGTCGAGAATGGGCGCGCTGTGGGTAAGCCAGCCAATCGATATGAGGTCCACGCCGGTCGCCGCAGTTGCCGGGGCGCTCGCCCGCGTTACTCGGCCCAAGGCCTCGGTGATCGCGCGGCGCCCGACATAGCCACAGCCTGCGCAAGCTCCTCGACCGACATGTTGTCGAGGAGCACGGCGTCGACGCCCACTGTAAGGGCTATCTCCAACTGGTCCAGCCTGTCCACCTCTACCTCGATCTTGTATGTGACCTATGACGCTACGCGCCCGCTCGATTGCGGTGGGGATGTCGCGGCAATGGCGATGTGGTCGTCCTTGATGAGCACCGCGTCGTCGAGCGCGAAGCGGTGATTGGCGCCTGACCGCATATCGCTTCGACAAACGCGGCCGTAGCCTTGCCCGCTTGGCGCGCGTTAAGCGAAAGCTTGGCTTTGCAATCGGCGGCGATAATTGCATCGCTCGTGATATCGCCAGCTCTGCCCAGGTCTTCCAGCAGGTCACGGCGCACGATGGCCTCCATGATGATCTGAGGAAGTGGTGCAAGTGAAGTCATGTCAACGGCTCCGTTCGGATGTCGTCGTCGCGGCCGCGCTCATGGCCGGCTGACGTGGGTCATGCTGCGTGCTGCCGCCGTAAGGTTCCGCTGGGATTAGCTGTGACGCACAACGAGAGGGTTCAGGTCAACGCCCTGGAACCCATGTCACTAGCTATCCATGACGTGGATGCGTTTCATCGAAACAGACGATTTTACCGATGGTACGGCACGTTGCATAGAAAGAATTCAAGGATGTAAGGCTTAGGGAAGTGGTTGATGTTTGCGTTGGCTCCGAAGAGCATTCTCTGGTCTGCGCCGAAGACCCGCCCAGGCGCGCGTCCATCGCGGCCAGGCACTTCCGCGATCGACGCAAGCTACATCGCATTGGCGCAGCACGACAAGCTTCCCCGAATTGCGCAGGCGCTTGCCTCAAAGACAGCAGCAAAGCTGAGGCTTGTGGTGTTCTGGAAAGAGGCAATTTAGATGCTTGTTGATGGCTCAAGGATGGATCGGTTCGTTGTTTCTCGACGGCGCACGGGTTTCGGTGATTGCCTGTGGTCTCTCGCGTCGGCATGGGACTACGCACATCGGACGGGACGGGCTTTAGCAATAGATTGGCGCGGCTCTTGTTACCTCGACAACCCGTTTGCGAATGCCTTTCCGGCTTTCTTCAAGCCAATTGAAGAGATCGGTGGTGTACGGGTCATTTGCGATGACGAGATCAACCACGTCTCATTCCCCGGTCCCTTCTTCCCGTCGTGGTGGAACAAGCCATCCATCGACTGCGTGTACCGTCCGGATGAACAGATTTTCCAAGAACGTGACGAGCTTAACGATCTTTTCCAGGCCCAAGATGATTGTGAAGCCAACACGGTAGTGTGTGATGCTTGCTTGATGTGGCGCTGCGATGAGCAAGCCGAGCGAACGGTATTTCGGAGCATCAGACCGAGGGTCGAAATTGAAGATCGGATTGAAGCGCTCTACCAGGAACATTTTGACGGGCACAGCATAATTGGAGTCCATGTCCGCCACGGCAACGGCGAAGGTATTATGGATCACGCACCTTACTGGGCTGATCCAAAGGTTGCCTTAGAGCAGGTATGCACTGCCATTCGTATGGCCAAAGCGCAACCGCATCCAAGGCCTGTAAGGGTGTTCTTGTGTACAGACAGCGCCCAGGTTGTTGATCACTTGTCGGGCGTATTTCCCGAACTTTTCACCGTCCCAAAACGCTTCCAAGCGGATCAGGCCGGCCCCTTACACAGTGCAGCACTGGGCACCGACGGGGGTTTTTCCGCTCTCGTTGAGATGTATCTCCTCGGTAGATGCGACACTGTAATTCGCTTTCCTCCGACTAGCGCCTTCACACGCTATGCCCGCCTCTTCGTGCCACGAATTGTCGAATTCGATTTGAATGACCCGCGTCGTTTGATCTTGATTGATAACTCTTTCGAACGTTCCCCGGCTCCATGAAAGGGTTGGCAGCACGCTCGAACTCTCCCTAGCCTTCGCGCAGAGGCTCCGTTCGCCCTGCCAATGCGCCCCATTTTTCGCCACGCAATCCCGCCGCAGGCGAGCATTTTCTTGGGCGCGTCAAAATCAAAAGGATTCAAGCTTGTCAAAGAGAAAAGTCGCTTTAATCACCGGGGTCACGGGCCAAGATGGTTCTTACCTCGCAGAATTGCTTTTAGAAAAGGGCTATTCTGTGCACGGGATAAAGAGACGATCGTCTCTTTTTAATACGGGCCGTATAGACCATCTCTATCATGACCCTCATGAAACTGGCGTTGATCTTACACTTCACCACGGGGACTTGACAGATTCGTCCAGCCTTACGCGCGTCATTCAACTGGTTCAGCCGGACGAAATTTACAATTTGGCAGCTCAGAGCCACGTTGCAGTCTCCTTTGAAGAACCTGAATACACCGCGAACTCCGATGCCTTGGGTGCGCTGCGTATCCTCGAGGCAATTCGGATCCTGGGGCTCGTCGAGCATACGCGCTACTACCAAGCCTCGACGTCTGAGCTCTACGGGCTGGTGCGGGAAACGCCACAGACCGAGACGACACCGTTCTACCCCCGATCACCCTACGCTGTTGCCAAATTGTATGCTCACTGGATCACCGTAAATTATCGAGAAGCTTACAATTTGTATGCATGTAACGGTATTTTATTTAATCATGAGTCACCCGCGCGCGGTGAAACATTTGTAACGCGCAAAATCACGCGTGCCCTGGCTCGGGTTAAGCTTGGAATGCAGCGGACTCTATTCCTGGGCAACCTTAATGCGCTTCGCGATTGGGGGCACGCTCGAGACTACGTCCAGATGCAGTGGTTGATGCTGCAGCAGGAGCAACCTGAAGACTTTGTTATTGCTAGCGGTGAGCAACATTCGGTGCGCGAATTCGTCACCGTCGCGGCCGCTGAACTCGGCATCGATGTTCGTTGGGTTGGGGAAGGGGTCGACGAAGAGGGGTACGATGCAAAGACGGGAGCTCTGATCGTAAAAGTAGATCCCCGTTATTTTCGTCCTGCAGAAGTCGAGACACTTCTCGGCGATGCCCGCAAGGCCAAAGAAAAACTTGGGTGGGCGCCCAAAATCTCCTTCATCGAATTGGTTAGGGAGATGGTTCGGGAAGATTTGCGCATGGCAGAGCGTGACGCAGTGCTGATGAAGCAGGGTTATTATTCACACAGTCCACGAGAGTTATGCTGATAATGGTGGCGCCATGCTGGCTTGTTGTCAGTGACATTGTGGTCTTCTTAAGGAACGTCCAGAGCCTTATCAATGGAAAACAAAAAGATGAAGAAAGTCTATGTGGCAGGCCATCGCGGCCTTGTTGGATCCGCCACAATGAGAGCCCTCGAGGCTTTAGGTTCCTATGAGATAATAACACGTACTCACGACCAACTGGATCTATTTGACCGGAGCGAGACGCGCAGGTTCTTCATGTCGCGGCGGCCTGATTACGTCGTAATGTGCGCCGCAAAGGTTGGTGGTATACTGGCGAACGCTAGCTCCCCTGTCGATTTCCTTCATAACAACCTCGCGATTCAAGTCAGTGTTTTTGATGCCGCTCACGCTTCCGGCGTCGAACGGATGATTTTTCTTGGCTCCTCGTGTATCTATCCACGCGACTGTCCGCAGCCGATACGGGAGGAATACCTTCTCACCGGTCCGCTTGAAGCGACTAATCGTCCTTACGCTTTGGCAAAAATCGCAGGTGTCGAATCATGCTGGTCTTTCAACCGGCAGTACAAGGCGCGCTATCTCGCGTTGATGCCGACCAGCTTATATGGTCCCGGCGATAATTATCACCCCGAAAATTGCCACGTTCTGCCCGCTCTGATACGCCGGTTTCATCAAGCTAAAATGAACGGCGATTCCTCGGTGGAGGTCTGGGGATCCGGAAACCCTCGGCGAGAGTTTATGTATTCGTCGGATGTAGGCGATGCCATTGCGTTCCTGCTTGGCCTGCCAGATTCAGATTTTGACGCCTTAACTGCCCCCGACACTGCGCCCCTGATTAATGTTGGCGTTGGCGAGGACGTCACAATTCGCGAGGTGGCGGAACTCGTCAAGGCGGCGGTCTGCTGGAAGGGCGATTTGGTATTCGACACGACGAAGCCAGATGGTACTCCGCGCAAGTTACTGGACGTAACGCGCTTGCGTAACCTTGGCTGGAAAGCCAAAACGTCCCTTGGCGCCGGGTTGCAAGCGACCTACGAGGATTTTCTCCGCCTTCATGGGGCTTGACGTGGATGCGCGCATCCTGGTTGGACTGCATGTCCGACCGGGTGCAAGCTGGCTCAGTCAGGCCAAACAGGGACGCATACATGCCCAGAGGGGGCCGCAATATTGGCCTGTGCTAACGTTGCAAACCGGACCTCTCTGCCACCGGCGATGCAGAGGATCACCCAGAAGCTTGGCCAAGCCAATGGGAGGCCGCACAACGGGGCGCACCTGGAACGGCTGTGCGTGAGCGTCGTCAGCTCAAGCCACGAGTTAGAACTGCTCAACCTCACGGGAGCCGCTGCCTACGAACCTGGCCTCGACACGGACGCCAACCAGGCCCGCATCATGCCCCGGGGCAGTCCTTGTCCAAGGCGGTGCAAACGGAAATGGCGGACGTCGACGGTCAACTCGCGCTTATCCGCAGGCGATCGCGTCGCCATCCAAGATCGCGCCTTTTCGGCGCGGTCGGGCACCCTTCCGATCGGATTCAGTCGGCGTTGTTAGCGCCGAACTCACTCGCCTCAACGTCATGGCGCCACAAGCGCGGATTTGCGGCGCCATGGTGCGGGCATTTACAACCCTGCTGCAGCGGGTCTCGTTGATGGCGAAGCGGCTTGCCCTGAACCAGTCGCTCGCGTCTGCAGCTCGCCAAGCTGTCGCGCAGCGCGATCATCCTGATGCTCTGGGATGGCAGTGGCAGGCGACCGCCTATGCGGTGAGCTTGGCTTGGCTCGATTGGCATTATCATATCTTTTACGAAAAATGCTGTTCATTAGTCCGAGTTACTTAAAAGAATGAGTCGGACCTGCGCGGATGGCAGCATGAATCGGGATTTTGATCACTACCAGGAGAAAATATTCCTTTCATATCTACTCGCCGCGCCAACGCAACGGACGCAGAGACGGTCGGCCGTTTCAGTCACGCGCTACTCGATGAACTCTCTGGCGGGAAAGCGCCCACGCCCGACGTCGTGAGACAAAGCGCGGAGACAGTGCTTGCCGACGCCGGCGTGGTCGCTGTGATCGCAAGTGCAGATGACGAGCCGGTCGGCATCATGGTGCTGAATGAATGCACGGCGATCTATGCAGGAGGCAAGTTCGGCTACATTTCGGAGCTGTATGTTCGAACCGACAAGCGCTCCAAAGGGATTGCCCCTCATCTGCTTGAGGTCGCCTCGCAGGAAAGCCGTGCTCGTGGTTGGAAGCGACTTGAGGTTGGAGCGCCCGGGCAACCAAAATGGAAGCGCACGCTCGATTTCTATCTGCGGAACGGGTTCGAGGAAGTCGGCCCTCGGCTCTGTCGGATAATCTAGACTCAGAGTTTGCTATAGGCTGGCTCAAAGCAACCTGCCGCACAATGTGACGGAACGGAAGCGGAACCATATTAATGCTACAGCCGAATGGTCGATAGTTGGCCATTTTCGCAGGTTAGGGCCGTCGGGGCCTTTTGCATCAGCGTTTTGGCTTTGGACTTCCTCGCGTTCTGCGACGAGGCGGGCATTGTGACGCCTCTGGCGATCGACCTCCGTTTCGGCTTCGAGGATACGCTTCAGCAGAGCGGCGTTCTCGGTGCCCAGGCGCCGCACTTCGATCTGCAGAACCTGGAAGCCATCGCTGCTGGGCGAGCTGCCGGGCCCGCTCGGGTGCGGCCTTGTTCCAGACGG
Source organism: Mesorhizobium sp. WSM4815 (assembly GCF_055811575.1). NCBI lineage: Bacteria > Pseudomonadati > Pseudomonadota > Alphaproteobacteria > Hyphomicrobiales > Phyllobacteriaceae > Mesorhizobium > Mesorhizobium sp. WSM4815. The sequence continues at coordinate 48,713 of NZ_JBVVQS010000088.1, forward strand.
CGATCCGGGCATTGGAGCGTTTGATGAACGGCTTCAGGGCGTGCGATAAGGTCGCCTCGGCAATAAGCGTCACCGCGTCCTTCTTCTCGCTCTTCACCAGGAACAGACGGTTGCGGTCCTGCTGGGTGGAACGAGAGACCAGCGGAGCCGTCATTGCCAGCAACCGGTCGATCAGATTCGGAGCCGCATGTCGCCGTCGGCGATCGAAGGAGCGCCTTTGCGCGCGTTTCACCTTTGCGCCGGCCCGGGGCTTGGCCCACTCGACGAAGATACGATGCTCATCGAGCGGATGGCGCCAAGGGCGGACGGCCGCCCTTTGATACGGTGATGATGTTGAAGATCATGGTGCTGCAGGCGCTCTACTGTCTCTCGGACGATCAGGCCGAGTGTCAGATCCAGGACCGGCTGTCGCCGGTGGGCATGGCCCGCATATCCATCCCATGGATGCATTATATCCAAACAATCAAGTTTACCCATCCGTCATGATGCTGCATAGCGCCGTACAGGAAAGCCAATGTCCCGTGCTTTCCAGCTCACGTTCACGAGCGTGGACTTTGTAGGAAGACCAAGGCGAAACCGGCGCATCATAAGGGGCAGAGTATCCATGAACGGAATGGCGGCGGGGCAGGCCGGATCTGGGCGTTTTATTGCTTTAGAGGGGTTGAGGGGGCTGGCTGCAGTTGGCGTCCTCTTGTCTCACGCCCTCTTCGCTGTCGAGCCAGGGATATTCAAAACCATGTACCCGTTGGCGCAAGCAGCGTGGCCAGAAATCGGATGGCCTGCTCAGCTTCTAACTCTCCCCCCATTCAGCATGCTTATCAACGGAAGCTTTGCGGTTTGTGTATTCTTCGTTCTAAGCGGCTTCGTCCTTACCAAGTCTTTTGCTGACACTGGAAATGCGTCGGTGCTTGTATCCAGAGCAATCCGACGGATACCCCGCCTCGGCATTCCAATCGCAGCTTCAATCGTTTTTGCCGGTACCATTTTTGCCATGGGGCTGATGAGAAATCTTGAAGTTGCCCCACTCACGGGCTCGGTCTGGCTGACCTGGTATTACCCTAGCTCAATTACGGCCGCGACCATCGCCCAGGAGGCCCTATATGAGTCCTTATTTCTCGGTAAGAACAAACTCAATTCACCACTCTGGACGATGTCCATTGAGCTCGTGGGTTCATACTTAGCCTTCATGTTCGCCTTCGCTGCGAGGTGGTTCACCTTCGCCCTCGTCACAGTTTTTGCCGCGGCTCTCTCTTTTGCGGTCCATATAGCTTACCTGCCCTTCGCCTTGTCGTTCGGGGTCGGCGTCCTCCTGACTCGCGTTTCTCCAGCGAAATGGCCTCACGAAGCTAAGATCGTAATCTTTCTTGCTGCCATCTATCTTGGCGGCTTCTCAAACGCCATCTTGTATGAGCCGATCATCAAACTCTCCCCAATCGACTTTAATCCCCTGAAGGACGCAATGCACTGCGTCGGTGCAGCCTTCCTTGTCGCTAGCGTTCTCGCGCTTCCATCGCTTCAGCGAGCCTTCTCGTCATACTTTTTCCCACTCCTAGGTCGATTGTCGTTCTCGGTCTACCTTCTTCATTTCCCTGTCCTTTGTTCCCTCGGGTGCTTTGTCTATCTCTGGACTATCCAATGGGGGCATGCCATTGCGGCTAGTAGCACTGTCGTCATTGTACTTGTAACCACCATCATTGCTGCGGTGCCGTTTCAGCGCCTTGTAGACGTGAAGTCCATGGAAGTAGCCAAGAGGGTGGACCAATACCTGAGAGGTTTTTGCGTAAGACTGCGGAGGCGTAGACTGGCGCTGCGCTCAACCATTTGAGCGGGACAAACATAGCTAATCATTCTGACCTCAATAAAACGAAAGGTGCCCTGCCTTGGAAGAATTCGTATCACGCATCGCCACCAATGTCGGCGTCGACCCGGCTCTCGCAGACAAGGCCGTTGGCATGATGCTGGGTTTCCTGCAACGCGAGGCAGCCGACGGTCCCGCTGCGCGCATGATCGAGGCCATTCCCGGAGCTTCGGAATTAGTGGCGAAGCATGATGGTGAGGACGCAGAGAGCGGCAGCGTCCTCGCCGGAGGCGGCGTGGTGGGTTTCGGCCAGCAATTGATGAACGAGGGTCTCAGCCTGGGAAATATCGCCGGCCTTGCTAACGAGACGATCGCCTTCGCCAAGGAACATGCCGGCGACGAACTCGTGGACGAGGTCCTCAATTCCGTTCCCGGCCTTCCCCAGTTCGCCTGATCAGCAGCAGCCCGGTGGCATACGATTGTCGTGCGCCCGTCTCGGCCCGCTTGCGCAGCTAGAGCAGACTCGACTTATTCCGGGTCATAGCCGTCTGCCTCGAAATAGTGCCTGCATTCCTCGGCCGTGAAAGCTGCGAGGCAGTTGGCCACGACCGACGTTCGTCGATGGTTCGGGTTGCAGCCTTTCTCAGGAGAGCCTTGAGCTTCGAGAAAGCCATCTCGATCGGGTTGAAGTCGGGCGAGTATGGCGGCAGGAACAGGAGCCGCGCCAACCTTCTCGATCACCTCGCGCGCGCCGCTGATATTGTGGGCGGGCAGGTTGTCCATGACCACGATGTCGCCGGGGCGAAGCTCGGGTGCGCGGACCTGCTGGGCGTAGGCGAGGAAGGCACAACCATTGATAGGGCCATCGAGCAGCATTGGCGCCGCCATGCCGCCCAGCCGCAGGCCGGCCGTGAAGGTGGTAGTCTTCCAATGGCCGTGAGGAACGGCCGCCCGGCATCGTTCGCCGCGCAGGCTGCGGCCACGCAACCGCGCCATCTTTGTGGATGCTGCGGTCTCATGGACGGAAATCAGCCTCTCGGGGTCGAGATCGAGCTGGCCATCGAACCAGGTTCTGCGGCGGCGCAGGACATTGGGGCGCTGCTGTTCGGCGGCGTGCGCCGTCTTGTTTTGAAACGTGATGCCGCGCCGGTCGAGGTACAGCCGGACCGTGGACGACGCTGCCCGCACGCCACGCTCGGCGGCAAGGCGCTCCCCGATCTCAGCAAGCGTGATGTCCGGCGCGTCCTCGATGAGGCCAAGAATAAAGGCCTCATGCGCATCGAGCTTCGAACGCGACGGCTGGCCCTGCTTGCGCGCTTCCATCTGGCCGGTCTCGCGATAGCGGCGATACCAACTCCCGGCCATCGAAATACCGATCCGGATGCGACGCGTCGCCTCCCGCGTCGAATCCCGACTTCAATGGCCGCAATCACGCGCCCACGAAGGTCCGCCCTTGGGCTCCTCATCATCATCACATCCTCGTAAATCACGGGGACAGTGAATCAGACAGGATCTTCGCGTCATTCCCAAACCGACCCTGTGTTAATCGAAGATGCTCGAGGCATTCTCCGCCGAGTGTTCCGTACGGACCCCTGCCAGATCACCAACCGCCGGGCGCGCGAAGCGAAACCTTGCAGTTCATTCGTCTACCCCAAAATCGACCTCGGGCGTACCGATGTGCATAACTTTAGGCGGCAAAGGCTTGTCCTGAACGCTTTCGATGAAGCCCGCGAGATAAGCAAATATATTGTACTTCTCAAGTACCAACCGCTTCGCCTCTCGTATTGCACCGCGACGTTCCTTCCAGAGGTCCGAGTTGATTATTTCTCGGATCTTTTGAATTACGTTCTTGTCCTCTGGATCAATCAGAACCATTGAATCCGGCGGAAAGAACCTCGTGATTGCCGGGCTGCCGTAATAGATCGGCATTGTTTCAGCAACGAAGCAGTCCATAAGCTTCTCTGTAAAATAGTAATCAGCTCTAGTATTCTCGAAAGCTATACTGTAGCGGTAAGGTGCAAGTGCGTCCCATTTATCTCCAATCAGGTGAAAACCTCGGCCGAACAGGTCGAACTCGATCTCCTCTCTCAGCCGCTCCAAAAACGCCAGCCGATATCGATGTCCTTTAAGCAGGGCGATGTTGCTGGTAATCCATGAGAGCCGACGCGGCTTGTCAACGACTTCGCTGACCAGAAGTTGGTCATATGACTTTCTTACAGACCAAGACCGAGTGATAGGTGGAGACAAGACGAACCGACGCCCTGCATTCTGCTGGGCTACCAACTCTGCGTCAGACGTCAAAACGATGGTATTTTCCCCCTGCCCTAGATGGAGGGCGCGATGAGCTTTCGTCGGCGGTTCGCCGATCGCAAAAATTGTCCTGTTCGGGCTCGCCTCGATATCAACAGGAAGTCCAAAAACAGAAGGAGAGTTAAAGATTATATGCCAATCCGGCGTGAAGGATGTCTTGCGGACAAAAGCGACATCGTTCCAGATTCCACTGCCCTTTGGAGTGAGATGGTGGATGGCGTCATCCAGACCGCCCCAAGAATCGAGGCATGCAGCAACAATGGGCGCCGGACGTTCCGTCAGCAATTTGGCGCTAGACAAAGTAGTTCGACCCCTTCACTTCGGTGGTACCGGCAGTAATTTCTGCACCAGGGCCAGACCTCTCTGCGCCTATTCCCGTCGTGAGATGAAGCTAAAACGATCGGAATCGATGGCTAAACGGGACGCAGGTAAGCCCTTCGATATCGAAAAGTTTGGGAGAACTGCACAAAGGCTTGTAACCCCTCCTCCTCCATCTCAATCGGCTTCCATAATCTAGCTCTGACTATTTTTGATGCAGTTTGGGAGTTCTGTCCAGAGTCTTCTGCAAATTTGCGATCACGGTCGCCGGTGTTGGCGGGTCAGGCGCGGCGTCTTCAAGTAACGCATGCGCCCAGCCCGCCCGCCGCCGTCAGGCGGCCTTGGGCTGCTCCAGCTTGCGCAGCATCTCCTTCTTGTTCTCGGCCAGGTGCTCCATGTTGAGATTCGCATGGCCTCCAGCCAGTTTTCGTGTGTTTCGACGGCGAGCGCGCGGACGAGCCGCAGACAGCTCTCAGCGCTGGGAAAGATGCGCACCACATGGATGCGCCGCTTGATCTCCTGATTGAGCCGCTCCAGGATCTTGGTGCTCTTCAGGCGCTTGTGATGCTGGCGTGGCAGCCGGTTGAAGGTGAGCGTCTCCTCGATGTTGTCCTCCACCCACTGGCACAGCTTGGGGCAGCGCGTCTCCCACTTGGCCAGCCATTGGGCGAGGTCGGGCCGCACTTCGGAAAGGTCGCGCCGGTCATACATCCAGCGCAGTACCTGCAGGCAGTCATCATCGATCCATTGGGCCGGCAAGATGTCTCGCGAGCAGATCGAAGCCGGCCGTGCCTATGACCGCCTTCTCAAGCGCGGCGCCCAGCCGAAGGGCTCAAGGCCATCGTCGCATGGTTCAAGCGCCTGTGGATCAAGTTCATCGGTTGATCAGTGTGCGGCCGACGGCATCGCCTTTGCAAGCAAAGATCAGGTTGACGACGCCTTCGGGAAAGCCGGCCGCGCACATTGCGCCTGCAACAAGCGGCGTCTGTGCGGCAGGTTTCAATATCACAGTGCAGCCCGCCGCCAGAGCCGGTGAGATCTTGCGCACCACCATTGAAGCCGGGAAATTCCATGGCGTGATCGTGCCAACAACGCCGATTGGCTGCTTGACCACCAGCATGCCCCGGTCAGTCGAGGGCGGGAAGATCGTCTCGCCATAGATGCGGTTGGCCTCTTCGGCATACCATTGCAGATATGCCGCCGCATGCGAGACTTCCGACTTGGCTTCGGCAAGCGGCTTGCCCATCTCAGCTGTGAGGATGCAGCGAGGTCGTCGGCGTGGTCGATGATCAATTGATGCCAGCGCCAGAGCGAGTCCCGGCGATCCCGGGCGGTCAACGCCGCCCATCCAGCCTGCGCCGTATAAGCCTTGTCGATCGCCGTGCGCGTCTCAGCGGCCATGTCGGGTAGCTCTGCCAACACTTCGCCGGTGGATGGATTAAAGACCCTCGAACTTTCGCTCCCCAACAACGTGCCAAGCGTCGGCATGCGGTCGACAGCGCCGAACAGGTCGGGGAGTTTCAGATGGCGCATCAGCGGCTGGCACGCAGGCATCCCGGCTTTCTCTTCAAAACGGCGGTTGGCTGCGTCAGGATGTGTAACCGCACTTCGCATAGGACCTCGAGCGACGGGCCCCTGTCGACCTGCCGACCGCGTTATGGAACAGGAACGACCGTTCCTGGAACGAGAATTCCTGTTCAGCGCCTTTCTCGCCCGCACGCCTGGCGGGGGCACCGAGCGTTGAGCCCTGCGACCTAATAACCGCAGCGCAAGGCATGGCATCCACGCATCCGCGGGAAGCGGCAATTTGGCCTAAGCTTTGACGGCGCCCGCGCGCCTGACGGCGCGTGCCGGGTGCTCGTGAACCGAGCCCACTTTTTCTTCGACAGGCTCAGGCGGTCTCGGCCATCCGGCTTCGCCCCCTGGCGGGGCAGCCTGTCGGCTGCTGACGGTCGCCGGCCTGTCGGCCGACGCGGTTTGTCTGTTGGCCTTTCCCGGCGGCGCGGGGTGGGCGGCACTCCCTTCTAGGCCCGCCGCGGCATCCCGCAACCCTTCGCTTCGCTTCGGGTCCTCCTCTTCGTTCCGGTCCTTCGGATGCGGTCCGCCTCCGACGGCGGGCCTTTCCGGTCGTTTTCGCCGCCCACCCCGCTTCCGGGGGAGGGCGCAATTGGCGAACGGAGGACCAGACAATGCGTGCAAACAACAAGCATTCCGGCAGCCGCGAGGCTGGCGCGGGCAAGGGCGGGCGCCCGGGCGCCAGCCTTTATCAGGAGATCACGGACCGCATCATTGCCGAACTGGAGCGCGGCACCGTGCCATGGGTCAAGCCATGGGGCAGCTCAAAGGCCGACCTCGGCCTGCCGAGGAATGCCGCCACCGGGCGCCGCTATTCCGGCATCAATATCCTGATCCTGTGGGGCGCCGTCATCGAGCGCAGCTATCCCGGCCAGAACAGGCTGACCTTCCGGCAGGCGCTTTCCCCTGGCGGCAATGTCAGGAAGGGCGAGCGCGGCACAACAATAGTGCATGCCGACCGCTTTGTCCCCAAAAACGAGAAGGAGCGCGCCAAGACAGACGGCGACGAGCCGCAGACGGTGCCGTATTTGAAGCGCTTCACCGTCTTCAACGTCGCGCAGTGCGACGGCCTGCCCGAGCACCTTTACGGCAACGCCGAACCGCTGCCCGAACGCGAGATCATCCCACAGGCCGAGGCGCTTATTCGAGGAAGCGGCGCGGATTTCCGTATAGGTGGCGATCGCGCTTTCTACATGCCCGCCAGCGACACCATCCAGGTGCCGCCGCAGCCGGCTTTCTTCCACCAGATCGACTACTACCGGACCTGCTTTCACGAGCTTGGCCACTGGACCGGCCACCCGACGCGACTCGGGCGCGATCTGACAGGCTCGTTCGGCTCCAGGACCTATGCGCGCGAGGAACTGGTTGCCGAGATCGCCGCAGCCTTCATCTGCAGCAGTCTCGGCATCGAGCCGACCGTGCGCCATTCCGATTACATCGGCTCATGGCTGACGGTGCTGTGCGAGGACAATCGCGCCATTTTCCGCGCGGCCAGCCATGCCTCGAAAGCCGCCGACTTTCTTCTTGGCTTTAACGCCGAGGCCGAAGCCGCGCAACAAGACGAGATCGCGGCATGAGCGCGCCCGATCCCGACACCCTGCAGACCGAACCGACCCCGCAAGGCGAGCAGACGCTCATTCCCGTGTCCGGCCGGTCACCACGCGCAACCGCCTTGCCCTTTTGGCCCACGCGCCGCGCAGAAGCCGCTCGATATCGGGCTGTTCGATGACGCCGCCAGAAATCAACTCGACCTGATTTGAGAGGAGTTTTCCCATGATCTTGATCACCGACGAACTGCGCGCCCAGCTGCTCGCCAATGGCGCAACCGACATCGAGACCGACCATGTCCCGGTGGTAAAACTGTTCGATCCGACCGGGCCAGCAACCTGGCTTCTCACCGAACTCGACGCCGACGGCGACACAATGTTCGGCCTTTGCGACCTCGGCTTCGGCTTCCCCTGAACTCGGCAGCGTCAGCCTTGCCGAGCTTGCAAGCGCCCAGGGGCGGCTTGGCCTCGGCATCGAGCGCGACCTCTGGTTCAAGGCGCGCTTTCCGCTCTCCGTTTACGCCCAAGCGGCGTGCAGCGCCGGCCACATCACCGAAGCCGAGCGGCTGCTGCGACAGGCAGCAGAGGCCCTCGGCAACGCCCATCAAGCTTCCGCCGAACACGGCGGAGCAAGAGCGCCGATAAGGCGCAAAACCGTCCCCGCCGCATCGGCCTTCGGCCATTCCCGGCGGGGACAATCGCACCCCAAACGAAGGAGAAAGACCATGCAGCTTGCCCATATTCCGCTCGACTGACTGAACATTTCCGCCCTCAACTTTGCGCGACGCAAGACGCGCACCGGATATCGCCGACATCCTTCCGTCCGTCCGCGCGCGCAGCGTCCTCGTGCCGCTTCTGGTGCGGCCCAACGGCTCGCCGGAAAGCTTCGAGATCGTCGCCGGACGGCGACGCTATTTCGCCGCGAAGTCGCTCGCCGACGAGCGCGGCGAGGGCGATGCCTTGCCCTGCGCCATCATGGAAGACGGCGACGACGCCGATGCGCTCGAGGCCTCGCTGATCGAAAACTTCGTCCGCCTCGATCCCGACGAGGTGTCGCAGCGGGAGACGTTTTCGCGGCTGATCAAGGAGGGCCGCAGCGTTGCCGACATCGCCGCCACTTTCGGCATCACCGAACTTCTGGTCAAACGCATTCTGGCGCTCGGCGACCTTTTGCCGAAAATAGGGGAGGCCTATCGGCGCGAGGAAATCGACGCCAAGACGGCACGTCATCCGACATGGCCTCCAAGGCGAAGCAGAAGGATTGGCTGGCGGTTTATGCCGATCCGGAGCAATACGCGCCGCGCGGCGACCAGTCGAAACAATGGCTGTTCGGCGGCCAGTCGATTTCCTCAGAGGTGGCGCTGTTTGCCGTCGAGGATCATCCGGGCCTGATCGTCTGCGACCTGTTCGCGAGAACAGCTATTTCGCCGATGCCGACCTGTTCTGGCAAAAGCAGAACGAGGCGATCGCCGCCAAGCGCGACGCCTGTCTGGAAGCCGGCTGGCCCGAGGTGGCCGTGCTGGAACCGGGGCAGCATTTCCAGTCATGGGACCACAAAAAGACGCTGAGGAAGAAGGGGCGGCAAGTCTTCATATCAGACTCGCATCGCGGCGCGGTCGAGTGCCACGAGGGCTGGCTGTCGCGCAAGGAGGCCCGCCGCGCCCGCGCGCAAGGCGAGGGCGGCGAGCACGAAGAAACCCCCGCCAAGCCGTCGCGACCGGAACTCACCGGGCCGATGCAGAACTATGTCGATCTGCATCGCTACGGTGCCGTGCGTACCGCCATGCTCGACCATCCGGGTGTCGCACTGCGCCTGATGGTGGCGCATGCCATCACAGGTCCGGGCCTGTGGCAGGTTCGCCGCGAGCCGCAGCGCACCGCCAATGAAGCGTGGCGGCAAGCCTCGCAGCTTGCAAGGCCGAAGCCGCATTCGCCGAAAAACGGCGCGAGGTTCTTGCCCTGCTCCGCGCCGGACGAGGAGGGAGCGATAGCCGGCGGCAATGGCGACGCCTTTGCCCTCGCCACCGTCTTCGCCCGTTTGCTCGCACTTTGCGACGACGACGTCTTGTCATGGCCGAGACGCTCGAGGCCGGCAGCGCCGTGGTCGAAGCGGTCGGCAACCAATCTGAGCATCGACTGGGCGCACGGTCGATCAATGGGCCGGGGTCCAGCCGCTGTTCGTCCGCGAATAGGTGCCAAGCCGGGCGGCGGCTCTTTCGAGTGCCGCCGCCCCGCTTGCCTGCCGCTGGAATGCTGGCTGATGCGAAAACGAGGCGATGACAGCCCGATCACGCTGACCGGCGAAGCCGGCTTGGCTTCGTCGAAGATCCGTTTGGCTCCATATACACCGTGCCTTCGCGCACGCCACTGCTGATGATGGAAGTCGGCTTCGGCGTGTCGCTGCCCTCGCGCCGGCGCTTCCATGGCGAGCCGGTCATTCGCTGATATCGCAAAAGTCCTGAAACACCCTTCCCAGACCAGACGCGCCTGGTTCCCCTTAGCTGGTGCCATTGCGTCGTCATGGGGTCAGCTGGCACACGACTGGATTGGATCGAGGTCATCTGACGCCGGTCCCGCCTCGACTGACCCAGATCAAGGCCATGTCCTCGTCGGCGTGGTTTGATCGACAGTCCTTCAAGGGAAAACGCATGTGCTGACCGACAGCCTGATCGTCGCTCCCAACGTCTTGACAATCCAGACCATACGGCGGGCAAATGACGATTCACCGGCCAGGAACCGACGTGAGAAACCCGCTTGAGGCGATGCGGCGGGCACTGGATCGCAGCGCAATCGATGCGCGACATGCGGCTCGACTCCAGCAACGTCTCACGAAGATAGCCAACGCGCTGGCGGCACGCTGATGGCCGGCTTTGACGACAGCTTCGACATCATTGTCGTTGGCGCCGGGCCGGTCGGACTTTCCTTCGCCGCATCGCTTGCCCACAGCGAGCTCAAACTGGCGGTTGTCGAAGGGCAGTCCCTGCAAACACTGGCAAGTGCGGCTTTCGACGGTCGCGAGATCGCGCTCACCCACGCCTCGGCTGGAATCCTTCGCGAGCTCGGCGCCTGGGATGTTATCCCCGCTTCGGACAAGTCACCGCTTCAAGGCGCACGCGTCCTCAACGGATCGAGTCCTTTTGCGCTGTGTTTCGATTCCCCCGACGGATCCACGGAACCACTGGGCGTTCTGGTTCCGAATTGCCGGATCCGCGATGCCCTTTTCAAGATCATCCGCTTGCAGGGCCATGCCCGGCTGCTGTGCGGCCACTCGGTCGCGCGTGCAACAAACAGCCATCAGGGAGCAGTCGTAACGCTCTCCAATGGCAGGCAGCTGACCGCTCGGCTTCTTGTTGCCGCCGATTCGCGTTTGTCCGCCACCCGCGATCTGCTCGGCATCGGCGCCGATATCAATCGGCTTGGCAGCTCAATGCTGATTTGCCGGGTGTGGCACGAGCGCCCCCACCACCAGATCGCGATCGAATGGTTCGACCACCATCAGACGATAGCGATGTTGCCCCTCGCGCGAGGCATGTCGTCGCTGCTTTTGACTTTGCCCTCAAACGAGGCCGACGGACTGCTTGCCCTCGACGACGAGTTGTTCCTGATGGAGTTGACGAAGCGCTGTCGAGGGCGCCTCGGCAACATGAGCTTGGCAAGCAGCCGCCATATCTATCCGTTGGTCACCACCTGGGCCCACATGTTCCGGGCGCCGAGCGCCGCATTGATAGGCGACGCTGCCATTGGCATGCACCCGGTGACCGCGCATGGCTTCAACATCGGCCTCGGCGGCCAGAGGCAACTCGCCCGTGGTATCCTGACAGCATGGCGCGACCGTCGCGACATTGCCGATCCCGACATGCTCCACAGATATGAAAGCCGACTGCGCCTGTCGGCGGCGCCGCTCTACCATGCTACGAATATTCTCGTCGGACTCTACTCAAGCGAGCACCCGGCGGCACGGCTTGCAAGACATGTGGGGCTGCGCTTCGGCCAGCATCTTCCCTTTGTCCGTCATGGCATTGCGGCCATGCTGAGGCGGTGAACCGCAGTCATCATAGCATCATCGTCAGCGTGCTGGCGTCGTAACAGGCTGGCGAGTTTGGTTCGATGTGAGAAATTTGTCGGCCGGCGCCACCCAGACGTGGTCCCAGCCACGCCCAATTCCGCCTTCGATGTGTTTACGGCGTGGATGGTTATCATCCAAACAATCAATTTTGCCAATCCTGCGGACCCTATTAGGAGCGTGACCGAAATCAAGTGCCTCGGCCCGCAGGTCTGCCCGGTGCAGGAAGCGGCCCCGCTTCTCAGATTGGTGTGCCCGGGTCCCCGACGCTAGCGACATCTGACGGCATTTGCAGCGCCGGTGATTGCTGCCTTAGCGAGGTGGGAATTTGACCCATAAAATCGATCATGAACTGCTGAATCGAGAAATGGCCGCAGACGATCCATGGCGGCTCGATGGCAACCCGTTCGAGCGGGAGCGCCACACGCAAATTCTCCGGTTGTCACTTGCGCAAGGTCCTGTCGCAAATGGGCTCGAAGTCGGGTGCGCTGCTGGCGCTTTTACGGAACGGCTAGCCCCCATTTGCCAGCGGCTCACTGTGATCGATGTCGTCGAGCCAGCGATTACGCGAGCACGTTTACGCATGAAGGAGCCGCCGCACATCAGGTGGATAATCTCCGATGTTCAACAATTTTCGAGTGATGAGCTGTTCGACCTGATCGTCGTGGCGGAAGTTCTTTACTACGTAGGAGACCTCGTTCAGATCCGCGCAGCAGTCCGCAACCTGGTAGGCCTGCTTGCGCCAGGCGGGCACCTGGTTTTCGGGTCGGCACGTGACGCCAATTGCCAACGCTGGGGGCACGCTGCTGGTGCAGAGACCACTATCGCCATGCTGAACGAATCGTTGACCGAGATCGAGTGCATCGAGTGCCGGGGCGCGTCGATCAATGAAGACTGCCTGCTGGCCCGCTTCCGAAAGCCGATTTCCGCTTTCTGATGAAACGAATTGTCGAAGTTGATTTGGAGACACTGTGCGCTTCTGTGGTGTCAAGCTGATCCTATATGTGGACGTATAAGAGCGCCCGATTGCGACAAGTTAGCCGGGTCCGGGCGATGGTCACTTCTGCTTAGGTATATCCGGCGTCTTCATGGGGCTCGATGTTCAGGGCCGCGAGCCTCGAGGGGGTTTCGCGGACTTCCACCTCAACGGCCCCCAGACGTCGGCCGAAGCGTTTCCGCTCCACACATCAGGGTCGGCAGCGACGGGGTGACCGTTCCCCCACCTCTGCCATTTTGCGTAAGGCGCATTGCAAGGATGTGCGGTGTAGTATCGCAACCTTGGCAGGGAAATCCGCTGTCGCGTTTCCCGTGCACCCTTCCGGCCTTGCGGTTCTGTCGGCATCGAGCCTCATCACACCATCGAAACGTCCGCCGTTTCATCGCGCTTGGAGGCGGGGCATTCCTGCCCCTCCCAAGGCCCCGCCCAGACCAACGTGATTGCCGTTGGATCGCAGCCAAGGCGTATGCCGCCTTGGCCCCGCATCATGATTTCGCACATGAAGACGAACCAAAGGGCCTTCGAGCCCCTTGGAGCCCTGACCAAGCCTGCGCGGATTAGATGCCGCCGGCGTCTTGCCACCGGTACACGCATAAGCGGATCTCTCCCTCCCTCTCATCGAGGTCTGCGCATACCACAAGGCTTTGGCTACTTTTCGAAGATGGGATTCCCGGGGCCTGGCGAACCTGGAAATTGCCAGCCCATATGCGTGACTGTGTTCATGACGGCGCATGTCAGTTCGGTGACATGTTGCTGAACCTGTTTCAGTAGAAGAGCCAATGCTCTCGATGGTCGCAACACGGCGCAAAGCCGATAGGCGCTCTGGCGCGAGCGTGCCAAGGCCCGCCAAGCCCCTTTGAAATACCCAAAAAATCAAGAAACGGCTTTACCCAATAAATGACCGATAAATACCCAGATGGAGCGAAGTCCTTATTTTGCATGGCCCCCTATGCGGGACGGGCTCTATGACTGCCGCCACCGAACCTCAAAGGTGTTTCGGCCCAGGTGGGTGACGATCCCTAGCCGGGAAAGCGGCACTCCTCGTCGGGGGCCGTCGGTCCCGTTTCCCGCCTTCGGCGGCGCTATGCTGACACTCCTACCGGCTGCCCTTTTAACCGATCTCGTCGTTGCAGCCAGTCCCGCGTCCCGGCCCTTCGGCCGGCGCAAGTGCTGACGCTCCTTAGGCTGCCTCTTCTGTGTGCGGCGATCTTTGATCCCTCGCACGGAATGAAAACTTAGGGGCCAGCTCCTTCGCGCATTTCAGGCCTCAGGTGCTCAAGCTGGGTGTTCCAGTCGGCCAAAACCTCAAACAATTCGTTCGAAGTAGCGCCATCCGGGTGCGCCCTCCTTCCCGCTCTCCAGGTGCTTTCACCGACAGTCCGGTTGACAGGCAACACTCGAGAGCATTGACCAGACGATTCCTGTTGGCGAGTGCGACCATCGCACGATTGGCATGCCGTCTTGCCGCAACTTGTCGAGCCAGAGCTTCGCGGAACCTGTTTGCCGCCGGCGATCCAGAGCTGCGCGATCGTGCGTCAACGCTCGCCGCGTTTGCTGACGCCTATCGGGCCCATCCTCCACTTGATCGCTGCTTCGGCACGAGGCGCAGCCACGCCGCTGGCGGCCGCTCTTGAGGCAGGTTGTGTCACCAACAGCTGCCATCGGTGCGTCGCCGCTATCGGGGCCAATCGAGCACGACCAGAAGGTTCAGATCAAGGCCTTTGAAACGCATGGTTTTAGCATCCATAGCGTGGATGCTCTCGATCTAAACAATCAATTTTACCAATCTGGGCGGGTCGTTCATAGACCCCCACATGACATGCACCGCCGCTGCTCTACCGCGTGAGGTGCACAAAAGAACCCAAAAAGAGGAAGTCTTCGCATGCGCAATGACGTGCAGTGGAGGTTGTGCTGGGAAAATGAGTTGCAGCTTTCCGATCACCTCGAACTCTCTGAGTTCTTCCGGAAGACCTATGAACCGACCGGAGCCTTCAATGGAATGCAATTCGAAGGCGGTCGAAGTTGGGCCGGTGCAAGGCCGGAGGTCCGCGCAATCGGCTATGATGTGCACGGGGTAGCCGCTCACTTGGGCCTGCTGCGCCGATACATCAAAGTTGGCGACGTTGATCTGCTGGTCGCTGAACTCGGTCTATACGGGGTGCGTCCGGATCTTGAGGGGCTGGGAATCGCCCATTCGATTAGCGTCATGTACCCAGTGCTGCAGCAGCTTAGCGTTCCATTCGCTTTCGGCACGGTTCGGCAAGCGCTCCGGAACCATGTTGGGAGGTTCTGCCGCAAAGGCTTGGCGAACATTCTGACGGGCGTTCGCGTGCGTTCAACCCTCCCGGACGTGTACCCCGATCTGCCTTCCACGACGCGAGTCGACGACGACGTACTCCTCATGGTGCTCCCAATTGGACGCTCGATGAGCGAGTGGCCGGCCGGCACTTTGATCGATCGGAACGGTCCAGAGCTATGACCTCGGATTTGTTATCCGCTCGCTTCCTCAAATTCACAGAAAAATCTGAGATCTCATGAACCTCTTTGCCCCAGCCAGTATTGTTGCAGTCTGCTCTTATGCGCTGCTGTCGACCGTCTATAAGACCGCGCAGGTGTTTTATACCCTGCCTACAAACGTACCGCCGACCTCGGGCGAACCCGCCGGCTGTGAGCCTTGGCCGAGCGTCGATGTCATTATCCCGTGCTACAACGAGGCTCCTCGCACCCTCTCGGACTGCCTGGCTTCCATTGCAAGTCAGGACTACGCCGGAAAACTGCAGGTCTATGTTGTTGATGACGGTTCTGGAAACCACGATGCCCTCGTAGGTATACACGAGGAATACGCGCGCGACCCGAGGTTCAACTTCATTGCGCTCCCAAAGAATGTCGGAAAGCGCAAGGCACAGATTGCGGCGGTTCGCCGCTCGTGCGGAGATTTGGTGCTCAATGTAGATTCGGACACGATACTCGCGCCGGACGTCGTCACGAGGCTTGCGCTAAAGATGCAAGATCAAGCGATTGGCGCCGCCATGGGCCAGTTGGCGGCTAGCAATCGCAGTGAAACTTGGCTGACGCGGTTGATTGACATGGAATACTGGCTCGCCTGCAACGAAGAGCGGGCAGCGCAGGCTCGGTTCGGTGCCGTCATGTGTTGCTGCGGTCCGTGTGCCATGTACCGGCGATCCGCGCTTGTTTCGCTCCTGGATCAATACGAGACGCAGCGCTTTCGAGGGAAGCCGAGCGACTTCGGTGAGGACCGCCACCTTACGATCCTGATGCTGAAAGCAGGCTTTCGAACAGAGTATGTCCCGGAGGCCGTCGCGGCAACAGTCGTTCCCAGCAGCATGGGTCCCTATCTGCGCCAACAGCTTCGCTGGGCCCGGAGCACGTTCCGGGACACGTTGCTGGCGCTCCAACTGCTGCGCGGCCTTAATATTTACCTCACATTGGACGTGATTGGGCAGAATCTTGGCCCATTATTGCTCTCTTTGTCGCTCCTGGCTGGGCTCGCGCAATTCATAACGACAGGTACTGTGCCCTGGACGGCATGCCTGACGATCGCGGTCATGACTATAGTTCGCTGCAGCGTGGCAGCGTTTCGTGCGCGCCAACTTCGATTTCTCGGATTCTCGCTCCACACACTCATCAACATCTTTCTCTTGCTCCCATTGAAAGCATACGCGCTGTGTACATTGAGCAATAGCGATTGGTTGTCGCGAAGCTCGGCCGCCACTGTGACAGACATCGGCGGCGCCCTTCCAAAGCCCGCCTTGGTGGCATCTGACGCAGCTTACAGCGAACAGCAATAGTCACGTGATCGCAGGTGGAAGAGTTTTGAGCCAGGACCAGGAAGATCAAATGTTGAGTCGGAAGTTGGACCCAGAGGATTTGCGGCGGATCGAGACTGGTCCGATCGAACGGGAGTTTCACGGGCAGACAAGCGCGAAAAGCTCCGTGCCTGACTCTCTGTCGACCGTGGCAGTCGATTTTGCCGGCGTAACCAAGTCGTATGGGAACAAGGTCGTTGTCGACGAACTGTCGTTCTCCGTTGCGTCGGGAGAGTGTTTCGGCCTCCTCGGACCAAACGGGGCGGGCAAAAGCACGATTGCGCGTATGCTCCTCGGCATGACATGCCCTGACGCGGGCGCGATCACGGTGCTCGGCGTGCCAGTGCCGGCGCGCGCTCGGCTGGCACGCAGGGGCATTGGCGTGGTCCCGCAATTCGACAATCTTGACCAGGAATTCACCGTACGCGAGAACTTGCTGGTGTTCGGACGCTACTTCGGCATGAGCACACGCGAGAGCGAAGCGGTCATCCCGTCGCTTCTCGAGTTCGCTCGCCTCGAGCGCAAGGCGGATGCGCGCGTCTCGGAACTGTCCGGCGGCATGAAGCGATGCCTGACGATGGCGCGGGCGTTGATCAACGACCCCCAGCTCATTGTGATGGACGAGCCGACCACCGGCCTCGATCCGCACGCGCGCCACCTGATCTGGGAGCGGCTGCGCGCCCTGTTGGCACGCGGCAAGACGATTATCCTGACGACGCATTTCATGGAAGAGGCTGAGCGATTATGCGATCGGCTGTGCGTGCTCGAAAGGGGTCGCAATATCGCCGAAGGCCGCCCGCAGGCGCTGATCGACGAGCATATCGGATGCCAGGTCATGGAGATTTACGGCGGCGATCCGCACGAGTTGCTTTCGCTGGTCAAGCCACATTCCCAGCGCATCGAGGTGAGCGGCGAAACCCTTTATTGCTACGCGCCCGACCCTGAGCAGGTGCGCACGCAACTGCAGGGGCGAGCAGGTCTGCGCCTTCTTTTGCGTCCAGCCAATCTCGAGGATGTTTTCTTGCGGCTGACCGGGCGCGAGATAGAGGAGTGAACGATGATTGAAGATTTTGCGGCGGCGCTGCCGTCCAATGCGTGGAACTGGGTTGCGGTGTGGCGCCGGAACTATCTGGCATGGAAGAAAGTCTCACTCGTGACGATTCTCGGTAACCTTGCCGATCCTATAATCTACCTTTTCGGACTCGGCACCGGCCTCGGCATAATGGTCGGCCGCGTCGACGGTGCGTCATATATCGCCTTTTTGGCGGCCGGCATGGTCGCGGTAAGTGCGATGACCGCCTCTACCCTCGAAACATTGTACGCGGCTTTCGCTCGCATGCACTCTCAGCGCACTTGGGAAGCAATGCTGTACACGCACGTTACCCTCGGCGACATCGTTCTGGGTGAACTGGCGTGGGCAGCCACCAAGGCCTTCTTGGCCGGTACGGCAATCACCATTGTCACCGCAACGTTGGGTTATGCAGCCTGGCCGTCCGTCCTCTATGCGCTGCCAATCATTGCTCTCACTGGGTGCGTGTTTGCGAGCCTTGCGATGGTCGTCACCGCGCTTTCGCCCAGCTACGATTACTTCGTGTTTTACCAGACGCTTGTCCTCACACCTATGCTGTTCCTGTCCGGTGCCGTTTTCCCATTGAATCAGCTGCCTGACGCCTTTCAGAAGATAGCGCGATGCATGCCGCTGTCACATGCGATCGACCTCATTCGTCCGGTTATGCTTGATCGCCCGATCAGCGGCATCGCCCTGCACATCGGTGTGCTCGGCCTGTACGCGCTGTTGCCATTCTTCCTCTCGATGGCGCTGTTGCGCCGCCGACTGATGCGCTGACGCGAAAGAGAAGGAGATAAGCAATGCGCTATGGACGCAAATAAAAACGACATCGCCAGCGTGTGCCGCGAAGGGTTTTGGCTGGCGTCGATTCAATCCCACAACGCTATGTAAGGCCCGGCACCTCGATCACAGGATGTCATGTTGATCCCGGCGGAAGAGAATTTCTTTGAGGCCGATCATGTTTGACTGGCGTTCGTGGCGCGAACGACAACGCGGCCTGTGTTTCTGATCAAACGGCCTTGAGACAAGCCAATTTAATATTCCTGTACGACAAATGGAGAGCGAGATGCTGTGTCTAGGATTGAACGGCGGATTGGACAAAGTCTATGAAAACAGATTTCAGATTTCAAACACATTCATGCACGATGGCGCTGCGGTGCTCGTCCGGGACGGACAGGTCATTGCGGCGGTAGAAGAGGAGCGCCTCAATCGGATCAAACATTCCAACAAGCTCCCAATTAGTGCGGCTCAATACTGTCTTTCAGCCGCTGGGGTTCAGCTCAGCGAAATCGATCGTGTGGCTTTCTACGCTACCGAAGCCTATAGCAACGCCATGCTCGAAAACATGCTAGCTTCCCAGCCGGACGCCTCCATTCCGTTGGACGCTAAACTGTTGATGCAGAGGCTGTTGGCGCAGGAGTTCGGTACCGAGCTCGACGCTTCGCGTATCTCATTTGTAAGTCATCATCAGGCGCACGCCGTGAGTGCTTTTGCAATGTCGGGCTTCGAGCAAAGTCTGATTTTCGCGATTGATGGCTCTGGTGATTTCCTGTCGGGCCTTGTGGCGGTAGGATCTGGTACTGAAATTACGCAACTTGCGACTTTCCCGGAGAACAATTCTCTCGGGCAATTTTATCTCGAGACGATCCGGTATCTCGGCTACGGCTTGTTCGATGAATACAAGGTAATGGGGCTTGCCCCCTACGGCGATCCCGTTCCCTATCGCGAGCTTTTCGAGAAATTCTATGAACTCTCTGCAAACGGCGAGTATCGCGTCCACCTGGACCGCATCGGTCCGACTTTGCTCCGCAGCATTCAGGTTCGGCAAAAGGGAATGCCATTCACTCAGCAGCATATGGATGTGAGTGCGTCGTTACAGGAAGCGCTCGAACGCATCGTGTTTCACATTCTTCGCCATTATCGTGAGGCCACCGGGATGACGCGGTTGTGCCTGGCCGGCGGAGTTGCGCACAATTGCTCCATGAACGGCAAGCTGCTCTATTCAGGACTTTTCGAAGACATCTTCGTGCAGCCCGCATCGCATGACGCTGGATGCGCCTTAGGCGCCGCGCTAATCGTGTCTAATGAGTTGGGCCGCCCAGCGCCGCGTAGGCGATTGCAGGAGGTCTATTGGGGGCCGGAACTCGCGAGCGATCACGCTGTCGAAGAGGAACTAAAGGCATGGGCGGGGCACCTGGAGTTTGAACGCACTGAGGAGGTGGCGGATAGGGCAGCCGAGTGGATGGTCGGTGGCGCCGTGATCGGCTGGGTGCAAGGTCGTTCCGAGTTCGGGCCGCGAGCGCTCGGAAATCGCAGCATTCTTGCCGACCCCAGGCCCGCTTCAAACAAGGACCGGATCAACGCTATGGTCAAGAAGCGGGAAGGATATCGCCCGTTCGCCCCATCAGTTTTGGAGGAGGATGCGCGCGAATTTTTCGACCTCCCGGGCAGTGCGTGCGAATTTCCCTTCATGAATTTCGTAGTTCGTGTGCGCGATTCCAAGCGTGATTTGCTCGGCGCCATCACGCATGTCGACGGTACGGCTCGGCTGCAAACAGTATCGCGCAAGGCCAGTCCGGCCTACTGGGACGTCATCAATGCCTTCAAGCAGCGGACAGGCATCCCAATTCTGCTCAATACGTCCTTTAACAACAATGCCGAGCCGATCGTGGATTCAGTTGCAGACTCGATTGCCACGTTCCTGACGACAGAGCTGGATGGACTTGTGGTCGGGCCGTACCTCGTCAAAAAACGGGCCGCAACGCTGCAGGATTGGACTGCGCTCGCTGTTTCATTGCCGCCCTATGTATCCCTGCATAAAGTCCGCGCATACACGGCGCAGGATCGCCACGAGACCGTCTGCGAAATCCGAACGGATCACCGTGACTGTGCGCGTATTTCACATGACTTGTTCGATCTGCTGACGCGGATCGAAGGCGAAGCCGTGCTCGCGGATCTCCTCGACACAATTACGCTGGATCAGGGCCAGCGCGAGGCTCTCACAGGAGAGCTGCGAGGATTGTGGGAGCAGCGCCACGTTCGGATGCATCCCTCGCAAGCTGCTCGCGTCCACCAAAACTGATGCCAAAGTCTGGACGACCGATAACAGCTGCCCAAACACCGGTCTGCACCTTCATATGATGGTCTCCAATCCAATTGACCGAGGCAAGGGTCCTGATGATTGCGTCT
The DNA here is from genome assembly GCF_055811575.1 of Mesorhizobium sp. WSM4815. NCBI lineage: Bacteria > Pseudomonadati > Pseudomonadota > Alphaproteobacteria > Hyphomicrobiales > Phyllobacteriaceae > Mesorhizobium > Mesorhizobium sp. WSM4815. The sequence goes on from NZ_JBVVQS010000088.1 coordinate 69,406, forward strand.
GCCGCGAGCATGCATGTTCGCTCCAGCTAACGCTTATTGCAGACGCGGATCAGCAATGGATTTGCTTACCGGTGGCTCAAGACAGCACGAGTTCGTCGTTTCTCGACGGCGTACCGGGTCGGTGACCGTCCCTGCGACATCAGCTTGGTGTTGCGCATAGCGGATGGGACGAGCGTTGGGGGATAGATTGGCGTGGGTTGACCCCGGTGGCGAGCGGGCTGGGCCGCTTGCGGGAAAGGCGGCGGCCCTTCGGCGCGCCAAGCCGGCATGTTCGTCGTTGAGCTGCTTTTGGCAAAATGCGTTGGTGGGGCGACGATCTTGTCTTTATGCGGCTTGATGCTTCGGCCTCCAATCATCCGGCCCTGTTGTTGGCATCCTTGATTTACGGCAATACGACGCCGGTGCAGATTTCGACGACGCCATCTTCAGGAAACCGAGGGTCTGTTGGTCAAGGTCACGCAGGGGTTAGCGTTGGCGATGCCCGACATCTGCTCTCGGGCAATCGCCTGATCGGAATGGGCCGCTAATCCCCCAAAACGGGGCGGCCCGGGTCACTTGTCTGACTATGGCGAACGGCTGCGTGGGAATCCGCGGTGGCGGGATCACCTGCCGAACACGCTGAAGGTAGATTTCCGGTATGGCGTCCTGGCGGCCTCAGATTCCCCAGCCTCGGTTTGGAAGCGCACGATGAACGCGGCGATGGCGCAGCGGCCGGCACGGCTAGCCTATGACGATCCGTGCGGTTCGCGCCGGCTGCGCCAGGCGCTTCAGGGCTACTCTGGCGCGCCCGTACTATGCGCTGCGACCCTGAGCAGATCGTCATCGTCAATGGTTCGCAGCAGGGGCTCGATCTCTGCGCGCGCCTGCTGCTCGACCTAGGGGACCGCTTCGTCATCGAGGACCCCTGCTACAGGATGGCGCGCCAGGTCTTTGCCGGCACAGGGGCCACGCCCGTTCCCGTCGAGGTTGACGAGCACGGCATGCAGACGGAGCAACTGGCGGGGGTCGCGGCCCGGCTGGCCTATGCGACGCCGTCGCATCAGTTTCCGCTCGGCGGCATCATGCCGGTCGCGCGGCGGCATCAGCTCCTGGAATGGGCGCGCGACCAGGGCGCCTACGTCATCGAGGACGACTACGACAGCGAATATCGCTACGATATCAGCCCCGTTCCCCCGCTGCACAGCCTAGAGGATCATGGGGCCGTCATCTACCTCGGCACCATCTCCAAGACGCTCTCGCCGATGCTGCGCATCGGCTATCTCGTCATCCCGGCGGAATTGCAGCAGGTTTTCGAAACCGCCAAGCAGTTTGCCGACCAGCATTCTCCGGTGGCGGAGCAGGCGTCATTGGCCTCTCTGTTCGAGAGCGGCGGCTATGAAAGGCATGTGCGCCGCGTGCGCCGCCTTAACGGCGAGCGCCGGGAGGTATTTCCAACCTGAAGCGGATTTTCCGAGATCGGATCGCCGTCCAAGGGGCCGACGCTGGACTGCACGTCGTCATATGGTTCAACGACCTGCCGCGATTGCGTGAAACAGCGTTGGTCGAAGCCGCCCGACATGCCGGTCTGGGGCTGCACCCGATTTCGCCGCTTTATCATCGGCAGCCGGGAGCAGGCGAAGCCGACCGCGCCGGGCTTGTCATGGGCTATTCCGCCTTGAGCATCCGGCAGATCGAAAAAGGCGTCGAGATGCTGCGCGACGTCGTCGCTCAACTCTGAGACGTCGACGGTTCCGCACGCGGGGTTAGAACATTCGCGACCGCTCATCGTAAACAGGTCATGGTTGAAAGCAGTTGGGCGACGGCCGCGCTCATGGCCGGCTGAATTAGCTGATCCGGCTTGCCGCCACCGTGCCGTTGCGCTCGGTCAGCAGTGCGTGGAGCCGACGAGGAGCTTCACATCAAGGGCCATTGTCTCATCTATCCGCAACATGGATGCTTGTCATCGAAACATTCGATTTTGACTATCGGACAGGACATTGCATAGGAAGAATTCAAGGATGCAGGCTAGGGAGATTGTCGATGTATGCGGTTGGCTCCGAGGAGCATTTTTCTGGTGTGTGCATTCTGGTCTGCGCCGAACATTGAGCGAGCCGATCCCCTTTTCGACCAGGTACGTCGGTGATCGCGCAAGCTGCATCGCGTCGGCTTCGCCACAAGCCCCCAACTAGCGTAGGCGCCTACCCCAAGGATCAACAAGTCGAGGTTTCCCATGCGCTCCCAAGGACGGTGGAGGTTGTGCCGGGAGAACCAGTTGCAAGTAGCCGATCATATCGGACTCTCCGAGTTCTTCCGAAAACCCTATCGGGGGGACTGACCCTGCAATGAAAAGCTATGCGCTGGTAATTTGAGACGTTCTGCAGAGACGGCCCGGCCACGATGTATCGATGTTCGCGTGCGGTCCCACTCAGAAGTGCTGGATCTCGACATGCCGCCTCGCGTGGAGGACGTGCTCCTCGTGATTATGCCCGATTGCGCGGCCGATGAGCGAATGGCCGACCGATGCAACAATTGACCGGAAGGATCCGGAGCTATGAAACATCTTGATGACGGATGGGAGGTGCAGAGTGAATGCGCTGATGGAACCGGCCGTCGGAGCGTTTATCTGACGTTTGACGACGGTCCCGATCCATTCTTCACACCACAGATACTCGATGTGCTGGCGCAAAATCGGGTGCCAGCGACTTTCTTCGTGATTGGTGCCTACGCCGCAGAGCACCCGGACCTCATCCAGCGAATGATCGCAGAAGGGCATGAGGTGGGCAACCACACGATGTCTCATCCGGATCTGTCCAAATGCGGCTTGGGCGACGTCCAACGTGAGGTATTTGAGGCGAACCGTGCCATCATGGTAGCATGCCCCCAGGCCTCGATCCGCTACATTCGCGCGCCATACGGCGCCTGGAGCGAAGAAGTGTTCACTGCGTCAGAGATCGCCGGGCTGGCGGCCCTTCATTGGTCGATAGACCCAAAAGATTGGTCGCGGCCCGGCACCGATGCGATCGTCGATGCTGTGCTCGCCTCGGTCCGGCCCGGCGCAATCGTGCTCTTGCACGACGGTTGTCCTCCCGACGAGTCGAGACGGAGCACTCAAGCCGGTCTGCGCAACCAGACCGTTATGGCGCTATCCAATCTGATTCCGGCATTAGATGCCTGCGGATATGAAATTCGCCCGCTTCCAGAACATCACTGAAATGCGAGATCCTATGGACCTGCTTTCCCAGCCAGTGCCTTGGGTCTCGCTTATGAAGGCTTACAGGCTTCGCCGACATCGGACGAACTGTCGGCTCCGACCCGTTGACTAAGCGTAGACGTTTGTTGTCACCTGCTACAATGAGGACCCGCGCAGCCTCTCGGCATTGCCTGGCGTCGCCGGAACCTCTTCGACGATTCTTTCAATATGGTCTCCGGGATCGCGGGCTGCGTCCACAAGGTTTGGCAAACTAGTCGCCATTGCCGGGATATGCCCGACCCCTCGGCTGCGAAGGACCAGGGGTTCTCCGACTCGCACACCCCGCTGTGGATCTGCTCCTCGATCGTCACGATGATCGGGTGCGATGCCATCTTTCACAAACTGGACCACGTCGATAGCTTCTGACTGGCTGTTTCCTGCAGGCCAGAGTGCCGGTATCTGACTGGTAACGCAAGGAGCTTCGCCATGTACATCCCTCCCGCTTTCCGCGACGACGACAAGGAGTCCCTGCGCGCGACCATCCGCGCGGCGGTGCTGGCGAACTTCGTTACAGTCACGGCGGAAGGGCCGCTCGCAACGCCACTGCCCCTCTTCCTTGATGAGAGCGAGGGCGAGCACGGCGTGATCTACGGGCACCTAGCGAAGGCCAATCCCCAGTGCCATGTTCCGCCGCTGGGCGACGGCTTGGCCATCTTCATGGGGCCGGACGCTTATGTGACGCCGGCATGGTATGCGACCAAGCGGGAAACCGGGAAGGTCGTCCCGACCTGGAATTACATCGCCGTCCACGCCTATGGTCCGGTCGAGTTCTTCGAGCATGCGGGAAGACTGCTGGACGTCGTGAATCGTCTGACCGACCACCACGAGGGCGAGCGCGCCTCGCCTTGGGCGGTGTCGGACGCACCGCCGGATTTTGTACAGGCGCAACTCCGCGGAATCGTCGGCCTGCGCATGCCGATCACGAGGCTGGAGGGCAAGCGCAAACTGAGTCAGAACCGGAACGCGGCCGACCGCGATGGCGTGGCCGCGGGCCTTGCGGCGAGCGAGCGGGCATCTGACCGCGAGCTCGCCGCTCTCATCGCAAAATAATCATGAACTTTGTCGGAATCGACCCATGATGCCAGAACTGGCCCCATTCGCCCTGTACCTCGCCGCGGCCTCCGTGCTCGCCATCACGCCCGGTCCGGGCATCTTCTATGTTGCCGCGCGCACGCTCGCCGGCGGTCGTCCGGAGGGTATCGCTTCCAGCTTCGGCACGGGGTTGGGGGGCATGATCCACGTCCTCGCAGCAAGCCTAGGTGTTTCCGCGATCGTGCTCGAGAGCTCGGAACTGTTCTCCGCATTGAAGCTGTTCGGCGCGGTCTACCTCGTCTGGCTAGGCTTTCGCACCTTTCAAGCCGCGCGCCGAGCGACTGGCGATGATGGCGCCCCGGTGCGTTCAGTCGGACCCCGGCGGGCGTTTCGTGAAGGGGTGCTGGTCGAGGCTCTCAACCCGAAGACGGCAGCCTTTTTTCTAGCCTTCCTTCCGCAGTTCGTGAACCCGAGCGCAGGGCACGTAGCTCTGCAATTCGTGGTGCTTGGCTCCGTGTCGATTGCGCTCAACACGCTCGCCGACATCGTGGTTGCCTTCGTGGCCAGCGGCATTCAAGACGGCGCGACAGCGCGTCCCAGGTTGATCCGCCGCCTGAGGGAGGCGTCGGGCGGCGCTATGATCGCGCTGGGCGTCGGCCTCGCTCTGGCGAAGCACCCTGCTGCCTGAATTTTGCATCCGATCTGGTTGGGCATCTCTCCGGGTCGGCGGGTTAGCTTGAAGCAGATGGATGGCTGCGAGCCAGCTTCGGTCATTACACCGATTCAGGCGATGTCTCAGCAGGCGCGGACGTCCGGTCTGCCGCCGCTGAAGCAGGCGTTGGGATTTTTCCATCAATGCCTTGCAGCGCTTCAACGAGTGACTCCCGCCCGCAGGGCCGAGGCGAGCAAGCTCGCCGATTATGCGGCGGCCTGCGGAGCCAAGACGCTCATGCCGGTGCCGGTCAACGACGGCTCGTGGCCCGCCAATGGCGAGCGCCGGGGCGATCTCCGCTTTGCCTTGAAGGCGCTCAAGCCGATCCTCCAGTCGCGCGGCCTGATCGGTCTCATCGAGCCGCTGGGCTTCCAGACCTGCTCGCTTCGATCGAAAAACGAAGCGGCTAAGGCCATTGCCGCCATTGATGGCCAGTCCGTCTTCCGCCTCGTGCACGACACGTTTCATCACACGCTCGCCGGGGAGACGTTCTTCTCCTGCGACCTGACCGGTCTCGTGCACATTTCAAGAGTGAACGATCCAATCCACTGGATCTACCCGGATCGCGTCCTATTCGGTTCCGACAATGGCAGCCAGATCCGGGCGCTGCTTGATGGCGGTTATGCGGGCCCCTTCTCATTCGCACCGTTTGTCGACGCAGCCCACCCGCTGGACGATCTCGCCGGCGCTCTTTCCGCGACTATCATCTCGTTCGACACGCCTGTTGACACGAGTGCCGGTGTGAGACGCGGTAGTCAATCAGGGCTTGCGACCCTTTTTGGCGTCCCGCGGAGAACTCATTCTCGACGCCTCCTGTAACAATATCTCTCGCATCCAGACGCTTGCCGCATCACTGTTGTGAAGGGCGGGCCATTGGAGGGCCTCGGTAAATGCGGGAAGCGGCAGCGGAAGTTCGATGATCCGCAGCGGGAAAGTCTTTTTGAAATGCTCAACCAGCCGGAAGGGCATGGTCGATATACGAGCTGTGCCTGAGACCATCGGCGGGATCATGCTGAAGGCCTGCACGATAACCTCGACACGTCTCTTCAGGCCATGCTCAAGAAAAAAACGCTCCTCGACGGAGGGCTTCCGCCCGAACTTGGCCGCAACGTGCCTCATCGACATGTATCTCTCGAATGTAAGCTGCTGCGGCAGCTGCTTGTTCGTGGGGCAGCCTACGCACACGAGCGTGTCGTCGAACAGCGCCGCTCTTGGATGCGCGCTCGACATGAACAATTCTGGACAAATCAGAAAATCGACGTCACCGCGCCGGAGAAGCTCATCGGGGTCGTCGTCGAGCGGCAGCAATTCGAAGCTGACGGCGGGTGCTTCGCGTGCAACACGCTCCACGACCTTTTCAAAAAACACGAGTGTGGCGAAATCGGAAATCATGATCCGGAAGCGGCGATCGGATTGAGCCGGTTTAAACGGATCCCAAGAAATAATCGAGCACTGTATGTGCAAGAGTGCGCCGCGAACAGCGGGGGCGAGTGTTTCCGCACGCGAGGTTAGAACACGTTCGCGGCCGCTCATCGTAAACAGTTCATCGTTGAAATAATCGCGCAGCCGGGCGACGGCCGCGCTCATGGCCGGCTGACTTAGGTTGATGCTGCTTGCCGCCGCCGTGAGGTTGCGCTGGGTCAGCAGTGCGTCGAGCACGACGAGAAGGTTCAGATCAAGGCCTTTGAAGCGCATCGCTTTCACTTATCCATAGCGTGAATGCTCGCGATCTAAACAATCGATTTTACCAAACTTCCAGGGCGCTGCATAGATGACCGGACCTGACATGCACCCGATCACGCCACGGCTTCTGTAGCGTGTGCTGGGAAATGACTTGCAAGTAGCCGATCATGTCGAGCTCTCCGCTTTCTTCCGAAAGGCCTATGGGCCGACAGGGGCTTTCAGGCGGTCGTAGCTGGGCCGGTGCAAGGCCGGAGGTTCGCGCAATCGGCTCTATGTGCACGGCGTAGCGGCTCACTTGGACCTGCTGCGCCGTTCACTACGGTTGGCGAGGTTGATTTCTTGGTAGGCGAACTCGGATTGTACAGGGTGCATCCGGATCTTGAGAGACTCGGAATGAGCCATTCTATCCACGTCATGCGTCCGGTGCAGCAGCAGATTGGCATTCCATTCGCTTTTGGCACGGTTCGGCACGCGCTGCGGAATCATCTTGAGAGGTTCTGCAGAGACGTCCTGGCGACCATAGTGCCGGGCCATCGCGTCGCCACACATGATCGCGACCGCCACTGCGCTCCAGGTTTGCGATCAGGCACTGGGATTTCGTCCGCTCGGTTGCAGCCAGTCGGCCCTCGATACCACGCCGCGATCCGCGTAAAATTCGATCCTTTTCACCGAAACTGGCGTGCTCGCCGTGCCCAGAAACGGCCGGTAGCAACCGCAACAGATGGGCTGGAGTCTGATGCTTGATCAAATAACAGTCGGAGCGAAGGGACGCGGCTCGCGCCCAGCAGAGACAAACGACCGAGACCTAAGTCTTGACTTCGCCAAAGGTATACTAATTACTTTAGTGATAATTGGGCACCTATTACAATATATAATTTATCGAGGCACTGACGATTTTTGGATGTCTCCGTATTATAAGACGATATACATGTTTCATATGCCTCTCTTTATGGCGATAAGTGGATATGTTTCTTCTGGGGCAATTTTGCGAAAAACGTTCATTCAAGGGGTCCGTAATCGAGCAGTGCAGTTACTACTGCCAATGTTTCTTTGGTGTGCGTTTATTTTCGCACTAAAGTCCGCTATGATTTATCCAACGAAGAGTTTAACTGGTGTATTGCTGGACCTATCGAAGGAGGTCATTGGAACATACTGGTTCATATGGGCGGCGTTTATTTCGTTCGTTCTAGTTAGATTTTTTGCAACTTTCAATCGACTATCGATGTGGATCATAAGCGCATCCGCAATTGGGGTCGCATTGGCGCCCATCACATTGTCAATAACCCCGTCGTTAAGATACACTTACCCATTTTATTGTTTGGGGTTCTTGTTTGCCCAGCCGATCGGATGGCAGAAAAATATCGTCTGGCGCCACAAATCGCTTTTCTTGGTCTTATTTTCGATAACAGCTTTCTTATGCTTCCTTGGGTGGGGCAAGGAGACTTACGTCTACAACAATCTTGTTTTAATTCATGATGAACAGTCAGCTAAACAAGTGTTTATGATGTTCGCTGGCTCTGCAACAGCTTCTGCAGTAGCGATGCAGCTTATGTTCCAGTGCTGGAGAATTGTCCATTCAACTAGAGTAGCTCAGTATGTCGCGGTGGAGCTTGGTCAGAGCACGCTGCTGCTGTACCTGGTCCAGGGTGCCGTGTTTCGCCTCATGGATGTGATACAGTTTGGAGAACTCTGGAATCTCACGACCAGAATCGCGTTCGCAAGTGTGGTTGGAGTGGCGATTGTCGTCACGGCGACGGCAATTCGCAAGATTGCGCGCGACCTTGGATATGTGTCGCAGATCCTTGTCGGAGCGCCGCCACGCCCAAGTCTGCTCAAATCTCAACCTGCAATAAATTAGCCACCCACAATGGTCGCGATGACAAGCAACCACGTTACGGACAGATGAGGCATGCGTTTCAAAGGCCTTGATCTGAACCTTCTCGTTGTGCTCGACGCACTGCTGACCGAGCGCAACCTCACGGCGGCGGCAAGCAGCATCAACCTAAGTCAGCCGGCCATGAGCGCGGCCGTCGGCCGGCTGCGCGATTATTTCAACGATGAACTGTTTACGATGAGCGGCCGCGAACGTGTTCTAACCTCGCGTGCGGAAACACTCGCCCCCGCTGTTCGCGGCGCACTCTTGCACATACAGTGCTCGATTATTTCTTGGGATCCGTTTAAACCGGCTCAATCCGATCGCCGCTTCCGGATCATGATTTCCGATTTCGCCACACTCGTGTTTTTTGAAAAGGTCGTGGAGCGTGTTGCACGCGAAGCACCCGCCGTCAGCTTCGAATTGCTGCCGCTCGACGACGATCTCGATGAGCTTCTCCGGCGCGGTGACGTCGATTTTCTGATTCTTCCGGAATTGTTCATGTCGAGCGCGCATCCAAGAGCGGTGCTGTTCGACGAGACATTCGTGTGCGTAGGCTGCCCCACGAACAAGCAGCTGCCACAGCAGCTTACATTCGAGAGGTACGTGTCGATGAAGCACATTGCGTTCAGGGTCGGCCGTGCGCAGATGCCATCCATCGAGGAACGGTTTTTGCTTGAACATGGTCTCAAGAGACGTGTCGAGATTATCGTGCAGGCCTTTAGCATGATCCCGCCGATGGTCTCAGGCACAGATCGTATAGCGACCATGCCCTTCCGGCTGGTTCAGCATTTCAAAAAGACTTTCCCTCTGCGGATCGTCGAACTTCCCCTGCCACTACCCACGTTCACTGAGGCCGTCCAATGGCCCACCCTTCACAACAGTGATCCGGCAAGCACCTGGATGCGGCAGATAATGTTGCAGGAGGCATCCCGCATGTGAAGCCGCGGGCGCTCCTGGCGAACGGCACGCAAAAAATTGGGTCTGACTCCAATTCGATGATTTTTGCATGACAGTGTGGTGCTGATTTTCCGACGCTGGTAGCCGGCAACACCAAAAACATGAAGTGGAAGAAGTACTTTTACCGCAGGCTTTGCGAGTCTGAAGGTCTACCCCTATGCACCGCGCCCAATTGCCGGGAATGCAATCAAGTCAAAAGCTGCTTCGCCCCGGAGGCATGGAAAGCCGCCTCACACGGATCAAGCACGGGTTCGCCCTTGTATTAATAGCCGTACGAGGCGAGCGGTCGACGGCGAGGCGGTCCGCTTCGGTCCGGCACTCTTAGGTTCTCTCGTCGGCACCATCATTCGCCGCCGCTGGTCGAAATCGACCGGACAACAAGGTGCGATCGCGCAGAGACGACGGCTGCAACCGCCAAAAAATCGTGAGCAGGATCGCACCGCGCGGCTGATGCGATTGCATCTTTCCCCGTGCTGCACTGGCCTGTGTCAGGCGGTCTAGGGTTCGCGCTTCGGTCCGAGCAAACACTGTCAGGGCAGCGAGGAACGAGGCAACGGGGCTGTAGGCAAAGGCACTGGCAACGCCGGCATCGTCCACCAGCAGTCCGCCGAAAATCGCGCCGGCGGCGATGGCCACTTGGAACGTTGCGGCCATCAGCCCACCGGCGTTTTCGGCCTGCTCGGGAGGGGCGCGCAGCACCATGCATTCTGCAGTCCCACCGGCACCGCGCCGAAGGCAAAGGCCCATACGGTACCGCAATCGCCGAGGCCTAGGCCGATGCTCCCAACATCAGCAGCGAGACAGCGGCCATCGCTATGAGCAGGGGGCGGCAGGGCCGCGACTGCCTGGAGGCTGTGCTCGGCCAAGAATCCGCCGGCCAAATTGCCGAAGAAGCCGCCGATGCCAAAGGCGAGCAACACGAGCGAGATCGTCTCGATATTGAGCGCGGGAACATTCTCGAGGAAGGCGCGGATACAGATGAAGCCGGCGAAGTGCCCGGAAGCGACCAGCAGGACGACCAAAATCGCGACTTTGATTATCGGATTCTTGGCCACATCCAGCAGACTGCGGAAGCTGGCTGCTCCAATCGGAGGCAGCCTCGGAGAAGTCATGAGTTGCACTACCAGTGTAACGCGCCGAAGACTGCAGCGATCATGGAGGCGCTTCGCCCCCCCCAGACGTCGCCGACATAGGCGCCGATTGAACCGCACAAACGGTAGCGACGGTACGCCGGTGCGGATGATCGACATGGCGCGCCGCAGGAGGTGACCTGGAACGAGCCGCATCGCCAACGCTGCCGACATCGACCAGAAGCCTCCGAGCGCTATTCCGAGCACGACGCGGGCGGTCAGAAGAACCGGCAGCGACCCCGCGACGGCACCAATCGTGCGCTGGCAATTGTGCTCTTCGGCATAGGGTTGCTGCAACCGATCTCGCACGTATGGGTCCTGCAAGGAGCATGCTCGAGGATGTGGACCTCTACTCCGACTTGCTGACACTGACGGAGGGTGTCGGGTCAACGTGGTCGGCCACATGCCCGACGCCATGGCGGAGTGGTTCGGTGCTGAGCAAAGTCGCGGACGGCAAGGCGGACGCTTCCAGGGATTAACGCGGCAGGCGCAGGCAATGCGGGATTCCGTTGGCAGAAGGAGCTCAAACAGCTAATTCGCTCAAGCTTGTCACCACCGCAGCAGACGAATGGCGTGCCGGTCGGCAGGGCGGTGCAGGCCCTGGTGTTCGAACCCTCCATTCACATCGCTAAGCAAAAGCATTCGCGTGCTTGCCAGCTCAACAGCACAGTCTCGGCGCTTTATCGGCCATGACGATCAGATTCGTTCGTCAGATCAGGGCACTTTCAAAAGCCGTAACCGCACGCACCCGCAGTATCCGGCTCCCTCAGCGATGCTGCCGGCCATTGCAGCGCTAGAGCGCGGTAACTCAAGTTCGTTACAGCCCGCCGCTCAGCCCTCGAATTGACTTGCACCTGTCTTGGTCAACAGCAACCCATCGCACCAAACGTGGTCTACGCATCCCCACTCACAGGCGGCAGCCGCATCCGGAAAAAAACCACGTCCATTGAGATTTGCACTCGTGTTGCAGAGCAGCGAAATGCCCGTGAGTTTCTCATATTCTATCAGAAGTTCTGCAATTGGGTGTTCAGAAGTTCTCGAAACTGTCTGAAGGCGCGCAGTCCCGTCGAGATGGACGACCGCCGGGATTTTTTCTTTCCACTCCGAACGGGTTCGGTGATCGAACAGCATGTAAGGATCCGGCGTGCCGGGATCGAACATCTCAGGTGCACGATCCTCCAAGCATATTGGCGCTACCGGTCGGAAATGCTCTCGAACTTTGATTTTGTTGAGATGGTCCTTCATTTCCGGCGAAGTTGCGGCCGCCAGAATGCTTCTGCCTCCCAAAGCACGTGGACCAAGCTCTGCGCGACCTGCAAGGAACACCACAGGCTTGTTGTCGGCGAGCACGCCGGCAAGTTCTTTCAGGCTGCAAGCAGCAGATTGCCAACCAGGCGGAACCTTGCCATGGCTCACATTTGGCCCGCTGTAGACTGACCAGTCGAGATTCACGAAACCTTTGTCGGCGGCCAGCGCACAGCAAGCGGCACCGATCGCCGATCCGCTGTCGTTTGGAAACGGAGGCACCCAGACTGCGTCGAACAAACCGCTCGCCCGAAGGGCGCTGTTCCATTTGATGTTCAGCCCGCATCCGCCGGCGATGCACAGGTTTCGGGTTTTGGGGACTGAGTACCCACGCAGCGCCCTTGTCATTCCCCGGACGAGAAGACGCTCCACGAAGGCATGGAACGAAGCAAGTATGTCCTCGGGCGTTTCGGGGATTAGCCGCGACGCGCTTGCATCGAAGAAGTCGTGCACAGCCGTGAGTAACGCGTCTTCGCTGTGGCTGTTGTTCCCGTAGCCAAAAGCAAGGTCCGTATCCCAGGCAAAATGGTCGTCGTAAAGCTCCTGAAACACATTCACGATGTGTTCATGGACCACTCCGAGCGCAATATAGGCCATCAACTTGCCGGCGATACCGAGATTCCAGCCAGTCCGCAGTTCTCGCCTGTAAGGACCGAAATGTTGGCCCACGGCCGCATAGGCATGGCCTATCATCGGAAACAGGCACCCAACAAATCGGACTCCACTTGGCTCGACGTAGTAAAGCCGCGGAAAGATGCAGCCGTCCCATACCAGACAAAATGCCGGTTCCTCAGCTTTGGCGAATGAGCTGGTGCAGTATGCGGAAGCCACGTGCCCAACAACATGCGGGTAGCTTTCATAAGAACATACCCCACTGTCGAGCATGAGACCGGAACCTTGATAGGCTGTCAGGGGATCTTCGGCGTCCCGCTCCACATATGGCGCGCCGTTGAGAGTGATAGGGGAGCCGTTACTCAGAACCTGGAATTCTGACTGGATTTCACCGTCCCATCCGTCAATAACGAACCGGTCGATATCGCGCGGAGCAAGCCCGTTTTCCGTCAAAACGGCGACGACCGTCTCAAGCCGCTCGATATGTTGGTATCGTAGGTTATTGTCGAGCTTCTCCATCTCGATGCAAAAGAGTAATCTGCCGTCTTCCACGACAGCAATTCCCCCGTCGTGAGTCAGCTTGATACCGCAAATGCGCATAGCAGATCCTTGTCGAGGTGACCGTAGAGCAACCGCAGAAAACGGCTGGAAAACATAGCCGTGGGTTTTGTCGCGCTATGCAGGATCATGAGGAACCGGTAAATTAGATTGTTTGGATGTGAGGCATCCGCGCGGTGAATGATCAGGTCTGCCGCGTGATCTAGAACAAAATGGCTGACACGCAAAAATCACCAGAATTGCGAGGCATCGCTGTGCGGCACTGTAGAAGGCCTCGCCACCGCAAGCGCTGGGCAAGGATGTGCACGGTCACACATCACCCGCGCCACGGGAGGTGCCGCTCCCTCGGCACCGAGCGCGCGTGCTGAGCACGAAGGTTGTCGCGCTAGAAGAGAGCCTTCCCTGATCAAGCTACTCTTTAGGTCATCGACAAGATTTTCGATGGCGAGGGCAGCGCCCAAAGGGCCTATTCGGCTTTTTGAATCGCGCCGTCATGTTGGAGGAACAACCTCCGACAACCGATGGATCCCGCCTGCAGATCGGCAGCGGAACAGAGCGGGTAAGCGCGTGTGAGGCTAGCGCGGGGTCGGTCAAAAGGGCATTGTCTCGGCTCACAGATGCAGTGTCGGCTCGGCAAAGAAGACGACCCTGGGCCCTATTGACGGATGATCGCCTTGGGGGGCGGAGAGATGACCGGCTTGCACAGATTTGAGAGGGCGGTCGTTGTTCAGGTTGGCCGCCACAGTTCTGAGCGTATCGTATTCGATGTCAACCAGGCGGCCGCTATCCTGATCCGTGCCCTTCATCATCGGACCGAGAAACGGAGGGTAGCGATGGACGCTTGTCTGCAGGTATTGCGTGGTGAGGCCCATCCACCTGCTGCTCGAAGGGCTTTTGTGGCAGCCGCGCTTGAAGCAAAGATCCTGCGCAGCGAATGAATGCTGTCATCAAGGCTTTGATGCTTCGAGTGGAAGTCGTCTGGCCTGCACACTCTTCCGGAGAAATGTAGGCGTTGGCGGCCTCGGAAAGCCTACCTCCCTCGCCGATAAGACGTTCTGCCAATCGAACACGTTGACGAGGACGTGATTGGCGTCGTGATCAGCACGCCGCGCATTGTTCCCGATCAGATTATGGAGAACATCTCGGCTAGTCATCGAAAGGGTCGGTGCGTACATTTCTCCCTCGGCAATATGAAGTTGCGCGGCTTACGATCCAACACCTGATCCGAGGCGGTCCAGGACGCCGGCGAGCTGGCCCTTCGCGGCAGCGGAAAGCGGCTTGATTGGCCGTGGGGGCTCGGCGGAACAGATTTCGAGGAGCTCGGCGATTGCGTAGACGACGCGAAGGCTCGAGAACGTCTTAAAAAGCTCCCAAACCGGGGCCAGGGTGGCGTCGATCCGGTGTGCTTCTGCGTGGTCGCCGTGCTGAGCGGCTCTGACCATCCTCAGGCAGGGATCGGGCAAGATGCCACCGAGGACGCTGTACCATGTATCGGCGCCGGCGATCAGGGCCTCGGTGGCATTCCAGTCGCCGCTGTAGCCGATCGAGAATCCTTTCGGCACAATTTTTTTCTGGTGCGCAAGTTGGCCTTTGATAGCATCGCCCCTGTCGACTGAGTTTTTGATAGCGAGGATCTCAGGCAGCTGTCCCAGACGCTCGATGAGCGCTGGCGTGAAGCGAAAATGCGTGTTTGCAGGATTGTCGTAGATCACGATCGGCAGGCCGCTTTCGCGCGCCACTGTCGAAAAATGCTCGAAAACTTCGTCGTCAGTGAGCGGGGTGTAGGAAACAGCCGCGAGCAACCCCGCGGCTGCGCCAAGGGCCTTCGCATCCCTTGCATAGTGTATCGCTTCATCGGTGCGCAAAGCGCCCACGCCCACCACGAGCGGGACTCGTCCACGCGTTTCGTCCAGCGCCTCGCAAATCGCCCGGCGGCGTGCCGCGCGCGACAGATACATGTAGGTGCCGGTGCTACCGAGCAGGCCGATGGAATCCACCTTTGCTGCGCAAAGCCGCGCTATCAGCTTTCGAAGCGCCAGGACATTGACGCCGCCGTCACTGTCGCTTGGCGTAATTGGGAAGGCCGAAAGGCCGCTCAGGAAAGCCATGCTGAAGCTCCCGTTGTTAGATTGGGTGAAGCGTTGGGCATCAGACCCCGTCCAGCGCCTGCTCTAGATCCGCGATCAAATCGGCGGCGTCTTCGAGCCCTACCGACAGACGCATGAGGTCGTCGCCGACTCCGTCAGGCAAATGCGCGTCCTTGCGGATTGACTTGCGCGAGCGGGTCAGGCTTGCCGGATGATAGATGAGACTGTCAGCGTCGCCGAGGCTGACCGCCCTGATGATCAGCTTGAGCCGGTCCATCATACGGCGCGCGCCCTCGAACCCCGTTTGGAGGCCGAGAGCCAACATACCCGAGCCTTGCGACATCTGTCTGCGCGCGATCTCATGGTCGGGATGAGAGCCGAGAAATGGATAGCTAACCCAAGCCACAGCCGGGTGCGCCTCAAGCGCCTGAGCGACCGCAAGCCCAGAGACACTGTGACGCTCCATACGCAACGTGAGTGTCTTCAACCCGCGCAAAATCAGGAACGCCGACATGGGCGAGAGCGCTGCCCCGGTGAGATAGCGCAGGCCAGTTTCGCGCAGCAGGTGCAGTGTTTTCGCATCGCCCAGTATCACACCGCCCAGAGCATCGCCATGGCCATTGATGTACTTGGTCAGCGAATGGATCACGATGTCGGCTCCGAGTTCCAGCGGACGCTGGAGGGCGGGCGAGGCGAAGGTGCTGTCGACGGCGACCTTCACGCCGCGAGAATGGGCGTGTTCGGCAATGGCAGCGATGTCGAGGATACGGCTCAGCGGGTTGATTGGCGTCTCGAAGAACACGAGCCGGGTCCTGTCAGTGATGGCGCCATTGAGATTGCTCGGATTCGACAGGTCGACGGCAACGACCTTGATGCCAAACTGCGGCAGCCCCTGCTCGACCATGGCGAGCGTATTTGAATAGAGTGTCTTGTGGACAATGAGTTCGTCACCTTGCGAAAGCAGCGAAAGGATCAGCGTGCCGAAGGCGGCGATCCCCGAGGCGAGTACCAGCCCAGCTTCGGCTCCTTCGAGATTGGCGAGCCGCTTTTCGAGGATCTCGGTGGTCGGGTTGTATTCGCGTGCGTAGAGCCTTCCGCCAAGCGCTGCGACGGCTTCGTTTGCTGCAACGCTTTCAAATCCATACGTCGATGTAAGAAACACCGGCGTCTGAACAGAATTGGAAAAGCCGGCCGGATCGTAGCCATGATGGATGGCCCGGGTGGCGAATGCGAGACCGACGTCGTTCCGGGACGGCGTTGATGTTGCCTCGGCTTCAAGCTGATCTTCGGCGCTGGTCATCGGCTTTAACCCTCTTGATTTCGGGGACAATGCCGTCACACTAACTCAGATGGAACGTCCAGTTGGCGATGAAAGAAATGGTCCAGCCTTCTCCTGAAGCGTCGGCAGCTCGCTCGCAAGGTCTCGGCGCGCGCCAGATCTGCGAAGCTCTTCGCGAGCAGATCCTGGGTGGGATCTATGAAACGGGCAGCCAGCTGCCGTCGTCACGCGGCCTCGCAAATGAACTCGGTGTGTCGCGAACCACCGTCACCGTGGCTTATGATCAGCTGGTCGCCGAAGGTTTCATCGAGGTCATTCAAGGCGCAAGACCTCGCGTTGCATCTTCGCTAGTCCGGAGTAAAGAGACCAGCGCGGTGCCGAAACGGACTGGCCCGATCCACCTTTCCTGTTACGGCGAGCGACTGCGCGCCAGTCCGCCACGGCGCGATTACCTCCCCAACCGCCTCAAGGTCGATTTTCGTTATGGCGACCTCGCCCCATCTGATTTCCCGGCGCTGACGTGGAAGCGTGCGATGAACGCGGCGATGTCACAAAGCCCCGGAAGGCTGGCCTATCACGATCCACGCGGCTCGCATCGCTTGCGCCAGGCGCTGCAGGGATATTTGTGGCGTGCCCGAGCGCTTAGCTGCCAGGTCGAGCAGATCCTCGTCGTCAGCGGATCACAGCAGTGCCTCGATATGTGCGCGCGCCTGCTGCTCGATCCTTCTGACAGCTTCGTGATCGAGGATCCCTGCTATAGAATGGCGCGCCAAGTCTTTGCCAGCACAGGAGCCACGCCCGTCGCTGTCGCCGTCGATAGCGAGGGCATGAAGACCGAGTTGCTGCAGGAGATCCCAGCGCGGCTGGCCTATGTCACCCCGTCGCACCAGTTCCCGCTCGGCGCCGTCTTGTCGATTTCGCGGCGGTATCAGCTCCTCGAATGGGCTCGGCGCAATGACGCCTATATTATCGAGGACGATTACGATGGCGAGTACCGGTACGACATTCGACCGGTGCCCCCGCTGCACAAGCTGGAAGACCGCAGTTCCGTAATCTATGTTGGCACGATCTCCAAGACACTGTCGCCGATGCTGCGCATCGGCTACCTGGTGGTTCCGGCCGAGTTGCAAGATGTCTTTGCGATGGCCAAGCAGCTTCTCGACAGGCATTCTCCGGTCGCGGAACAGGAGGCCCTGGCCTCACTCATCGAGAGCGGTGGTTATGAAAGCCATGTCCGCCGCGTCCGCCGTCTTAACGGCGAGCGGCGAGAGGCACTGCTTGCCGTCCTTCGACGCGCGTTCGCAGACAGCATTGCCATCGAGGGGGCCGATGCAGGGCTGCATGTCGTCGTCTGGTTCAAGGATCTTTCTCGGTCGCTGGAGGACGTCCTGGTTGAAGAGGCGCGGCGGGTCGGGGTTGGCATCCATCCGATTTCATTGCTGTACATCCGAGATGAAGGCCGTGCTGACCGGATTGGACTGGTGATGGGCTATTCCGCCCTGACGATTCGGCAGATCGAGAATGGCGTTCGGCTCCTTACTGGCGCTGTCCAACGGGTAAAAAGCTTTGCCAAGGATTCGGCAAGATGCTCAATACCCGCCCTGACAGCGAACGGGCCTGGCTCGTGACCCCGGAGTCACGCCGGCAGTGATCGCAGACCAGCAAGACTTGCCAGGACTGGCTCTGTCGGCCAGTCCGGGTCCGGGCAGTACTCTGACCCTGGGACCTGGGGAAAGGAATTCTTGAGGAGACTCTAAAATCCAGTGGAAGCAGAGGCGCCATCGCGGCCGGCTTAAAGGAGGAAGCGTTGTTGGATTTTCCGCTGATCGACGAAGAAATAGCAGAGATCGCACCTGACTTTCGCGCAATCAGCATTCTTGTTGATGCAGAGGACAGTGCGCGAGGCGTCATGGCTCGGGACGTGTTGGGAGAGGCTTGCGATTTCGCCCGAGCGGGGGGACCCGCCTGGGGAGAAGCGCACTTGGCCAATTGGGCGGAGGCATACGTCCGGTTCGGCGCGAAACCAAACCGGACGCCGTGCTCGGCGCAGGCATTGAAAAAACGGGTGGAGAAGGATGGCCGCATCCCACCAATAAATCCTGTCGTTGACCTCTACAATGCAGTGAGCCTGCGTTTCTCAATACCCATTGGCGGCGAAAATTTCGATGCATATGTCGGCAAACCGCGGCTGACGATTGCCGTAGGAACGGAGTCCTTCCACACTGTTTTGAATGGGGAAGCGGTCGTCGAAAGCGCTTCCAAGGGGGAGGTCATCTGGCGCGACGATCTGGGAGCTACATGTCGCCGCTGGAATTGGCGGCAGAGCACGCGCACCCGGTTGGAGACGGTGGGCGGCCGCATGTGGTTTATTTTGGAAAGCTTGGCAGCGATGCCGGAAAAGGCGCTCGAGCAGGCGGCTAACATGCTCGTGAGCGGTCTGAGAGAGCTGGCACCAGGGTGTAAGGTCTACAAGCAGGAAATCACCACCGCTAAAGCCTCGGTCGCTAGTCTCGACAGGCGGGTCGGTTGAGGAACGTGCCCGCCCCGATGATAATCGGTTCACTCCAAGCAGTCTGCGTTCCTTTGCGAGCTGGGTCTCCTGGGGCTGCGAAGGTCGATAGGAGGTAACCCCTCTGGCCATTTCGTACAGGCCAGCGGAAGGTGCACCGCATTCATAATTCGAATCGACCCAGTGTAGCCACGGTCCAAAGATGCGCACCTCTTCGGGTTGCTGCTTTGATCAATCTCGACGTCAGACGCTCCGGGGCGAGCTTCAGTCCTGGCACTCCGAGCCTTCATACATCTCGTCGCGAAAGCCGGATTAATTCGGATCGAAGCGGTTGCGAGACATCTGCCATGCTTGGGGAGACTCGCTCTCCGCCGAGGGGGATGCGGATCACGATCCATTTCCGCCTGCCTCATCGACGTGTGTGACGACCACGGCAGTTGTGCCCGATCTGCCGTTGGCCGCGTAACACCTGCCGTGCGGCAGTGCTCGATCGCCGACATGACCTTGAGCTGCCGAGGCTGAGCTGGCCTGCATACGCGACCTGATAGGCAGGCCGGGCAGCACGGAGCGATCTCGATCGAGTCGCCGCACGCTCACCCGTCGGGCGAGCTCTCCGCCTCCTTGAAAAGGCTAAGTTCTCGAGCTGACTGGCCTGCAGCATATCTGCGGGTCGAGCCCCAGCAGGACCCGGGTAACTCCGACTTCGGCGCCGGCCTCCAGGCTTGGCGAAGCTGTGACGCAGCGTGTGCCGGCCGGGCCCCTTTACGGGGTTGGCGCTTTTGCAGTCTCGGCGACAATCCGATGGATCTGCAACGTCGGGTAATCGCGTGCTGCCCCGGGAACGGCCAGCCACCGCAGCGACGCCCTGCTGCCGCCCGACCTACATGCATAGCGCAGTCGGCTAAGCAGGCCGGCCGACAGCATGGCATCACGGCACCGGGCGCCGTGCCCCGCTCGATCGGCAGCAGCATGCGCTCTTTGTGACCGTGGGCCATAATGCACTGGCCGCTCCTCCTCCCTTGAACGAGCCGCACGAGATGCGCCATCTCCGGGTAGGTGTCTTCAACAGCACCCCATCAGGGCCGCCAGAAAGGCTGCCCCTGATTCTATCTTTATCGCCGGCAACTCGATCGGTAGCGGTACGCTGGCGACGGCGGAGCCACGGACGGTTGGGCGAAGCCAAGAGATGTCGGGGGCGCAGAAGCCGGAGGGCCTCATTGTTGGACCGCCAAATTGTTAGCCCGATGATCCCCCGCCATGCCACTTCACCAACTGGACGGCTTCAATTGCAACGAACTGGCTGTTTCCAGAGGGCCAGATTGCAAGTATCTGACCTGCAATGCACACAAGGAGTTCCCCCGATGTACACCCCTCCAGCCTTCCGAGATGATGATATCGATTTCCTGCGAGCGAGCGTCCGCGCAGCGCCGCTGGCGAACTTCGTCACTGCCACGGCCCAATGACTTTTCGCCTCGTCACTGCCCCTCTTGCTTGATGAAAGCGAGGGCGAGCACGGCGTGATCTACGGCCAGCTCGCGAAGGCCAATCCGCAGTGCCGTGTTCCGCCGCTGAGCGATGGCTTGGCCACCTTCATGGGGCCGGATGCTTACGTGACCCGGCGTGGTATGCGGCCAAACGGGAAACCAGGAAGGTTGTGCCGACCTGGAAGGGACGCGCTATGATCGCGCTGGGCATCGGCCTCGCTACGAAGAAGCAGCCTGCCACATCAGTTTGGCTCCGGATCGGTTCAGCATCTTTCCGGGTTGGCGCCTACTCTGCGGAAGCAGCTGGATAGCCTCGATCGATCTTCGGTCATTTCGCCTAGCAGATCAATGTTCTCAAGAGGCGCGGTAGTATCCGCTGCGTGAAAGTCGGCTCACAATGAAGCACAATCGTGTGAATAAAGAGCGGGTCAGTTCGATTGATTCGCCTGCCTATGCCGATCATTTCGGCCTCGTAAATCAACAAACGGCAGAAGCCAGTCAGCCGAGAATGGCGGCCGCCTTCATGGAGGAAAGCCTCTCCGTGCGCCAGGCGCCACTTCGGTTTGCTCTCGACCACATGGCGACGCCCGGGCTTGACGTCAGGACGTTCTTCGCGCTCGCCCGCGATCTCGGTCTGACCGACGTGCAAATCCGGAATAATCCCTGCAGTAAGGCTGTTGTGCGCGGCAAGCCGCCGGCGGAGGTTCGGTCTGCCGCTGCCGAAGCGGGCGTCACGATCATCTCAGTCAACGCCCTACAGCGGTTCAACGAATGGACTCCCGCCCGCAAGGCCGAGGCCAGCAAGCTCGCCGATTATGCGGCCGCCTGTGGCGCCCAGGCGCTCATGCTGGTGCCGGTGAACGACGGTTCGTGGTCCGCCAATGGCGAGCGCAATGGCAATCTCCGCGTCGCCTTGAAGGCGCTCAAGCCGATACTTCAGTCACGGGGTCTGGTTGGGCTCATCGAACCGCTTGGCTTCCAGACCTCCTCGCTTCGGTCGAAGACCGAAGCGGCTAACGCTATTGCCTGGGTTGATGGCCAGTCCGTCTTCCGGCTTGTGCACGATACATTCCACCACACACTCGCCGGCGAGACGTCCTTCTTCTGCGATCTGACCGGTCTCGTGCACATTTCAGGCATAAACGATCCAACCTTGTGGGTTCACCCGGATCGCCTCCTGGGAGGTTCCGACAATTGCAGCCAGATCCGGGCGCTACTTGATGGCGGCTATACGGGTCCCTTTTCTCTTGAGCTCGTCGAGGAAGTCCACGCATTGAATGACTCTGCAGGCGCATTTGCCGCCAGCATCGATCTCATCCGACACGGGCTACTGGCGCGAGTGCCGGTCTAAGGCGCGTAGACAAATTGAGCGGAGTAGTCATTCGAGATCGCTCCTATGTCCCGCTCATGCAGGCAGATGCTTGCCGGATCACCATTGTCAACACTGGCCATTGGACTGCCTTGGGCGGCCGCGGCAGTTCGATGGGCCCGCAAGGCGAAGGTTGGATCTGATGCTGAGGGCGACGGACTATCGGAATTTTCGGACGAAGAGCAACTGATGGCGGACAAAGGGCGAGTGCGCGAAGCCAATCGCAGGTGGTCCTGAGGTGATCTTTTTCTAGGACCGCGGTCGCGCAGCAGCTGCTTCACCTAGGCGGCCTCTCCGGGATTCACCGACGACCCGCTTCATCCGACCAGAAGTGCCGGTGCCAGACCCGCAGTTATGGGCTCTCGGATAGCGCGTCGGACAAGAATTCTGGCGCTCCGATCTGGGATTCAGCGTTATTAAAACCCCAGCTTCTTCTTCAGTTCCGCGTTCTCCTTGCGCAGGCGTTCCGCGAGCAGGCTCTTCAGTCGTTTGTTTTCTTCCTCAAGCGCGACGAGGTCCTTCAGATCGTCACCAACCGATGCAGGCAGCGCAGCTTTCTTCCATTGGTAGTAGGTCTGTTCTGAAATGCCGGCCTGCTTTACGGCGCTCTTGTGGGAGGCGCCGCCACTGATAGACTTCTGTATCAGGGCGAGCATCTGGGCGC
Source organism: Mesorhizobium sp. WSM4815 (assembly GCF_055811575.1). Classification (NCBI taxonomy): domain Bacteria; kingdom Pseudomonadati; phylum Pseudomonadota; class Alphaproteobacteria; order Hyphomicrobiales; family Phyllobacteriaceae; genus Mesorhizobium; species Mesorhizobium sp. WSM4815. The sequence goes on from NZ_JBVVQS010000088.1 coordinate 91,892, forward strand.
GCTCCTTTTCAGAGTAGACCTTACGTCCGGTCCGCACGGTCGCTGCTGGTGCTTCCTCCGCCTGAGACGCCGCATTGGGCGCATTCTTCCGAGCAGGCGGCCCGGGCTCAGCCTTCGCTCTCGGCGACCGTTGGGCTTTCTTCTTTTGAGGCCTCTCTACTTTGGCTGCCGGTTGCGTTGCAGTTGTTACTGATTCTGCGTCCAGGGGATTTGCCATGAGATACTCCGCTCGCGGTTTGTGCATGTGTTCAGCATCAAGCGCTACAACACTTGAGTCAACAGGGCGACCATTTGGCAACTCCATCTCCTCGAGTTCCCTTGTTGTCTCGGCCATTGCTGCGGTAAGATCGACATCGCTCCAGATCGAACGACTCCGTTTTTGAGAACTGCGCTTCTGTCTGATCTCCACCGTGAATGCTCGGGACTGCCGCCTCATAGGTCGTTCCTTGTTGAACACGAATTATGCAGGAAGTCGCGGCAGACGACGAATGAAGGTCTGGCCGCTTCTTCTGTAGCCGAGCTATATGCATCCGACCGCCCGAGCAAGCCCCGCTGGCGACGCACACCCCGGAACAGACCGGTTCCTATGAGCACCTAAGAGCAAGTATGCAATGCCATCTCGGGACCGAGGAGATGGTGGATTCCTGCAGCATGCAAAAGCTATCTCCCGTGTTTTCGATGGTAGAGCGACGGCTGGCATCCGAACTGAAAGGATCTGCTCAAGAGCTGCGATCCAGTCTGCGCTGGCAGTGCAGGACGGCATACCTCCGAAGGCCGGTGCTACCGACGCTAGCCCGCTGATTACCGACATCGATTGGCGCCGAAGAACGGACAGCTGCGCAGAATTGGCGAGCGGGGAGAGGCGAGGGCACGAGCCGAGTCGAACTCGCATCGAGCGTCGTCCGGCAGCGGCAGAGCATGACAGGCTTCTTCGACAAGAACGGAGCCTGACCGAAGCTACTCGTCGCCGCCGTCGTTGCTGGGGCGACCCTTCTTTCACGAGTACCGCGGCGGCCGCTTGGTCGGAAGGTCGTCCCGGTACTGACCGAGTGAATTTTGCGGAGCCACGCAGCGGCGTCGTGCGCAATCGGGAAAGCCAATATAGGCTTGCCCTGGGCAGGACGTTTTCGTGGCCCGCGGAGTGCATAAATTCCCCGAGCCTTCACCGGGCCGCTATACCTCTTGGGAGCGAGTTTGCCACGCTCACGATATGTCCGGAAAAGTTGTTTCCCCTTTCACGCCGAGCTTCAAGCCGCTTCACTTGTGTTCGCCTCCTCCTGAAGGCCTGCCAACCCGCTTTTCGCGTTCGATCGATGGCGCGTTCTCAAGGCCGATCATGGCCGTGATGTCGACGGTGAGGTTTGGGAATGCTGAAGGACGCACGCCTGGTTGCCTCTCCGGCAGCCAGGCGATCACGGGGGACTTCGCTGAGCCATCAGCAAGCATTGCTGTAAAACGGCGCCAAAACTGCCCCCGACCGGCCTCGGCGTCGCCCGACCATTAGTGAGCGGTCCGACTCTGGGCAACGCACCGCTCCTGTTCGGAACACCGCATGAAGCGAAAGAGCCATTTTGGTAGGCCCGTTATGCTTCGTCCAGCAAACGATCGGCGGACGCGAGCAGCTTGTGAGGGATGCAGCCGAATGCAGCGCTGCTCCCACAACTGGCGAAGCTCCTTTGTAAGAGCTTCACGCTTAGCTTCATCTAACGTGATTGAATTGAGGAGATCCCCCAGCACGGCTTCGGCCTCGATCTGAATGAGCAGAGCGTACACTTCATTTGAAATGCGCACACTGTCCCGAGTGGAGTGGACTGCGCGGGCATTTATGAAAGGAATGTCGGCCATGGCGATAGATCACATCATTTCAGATGTTTTCCGGCAGATAGATGTCAAACGGGAGAAATGTCTGCCCCGGCGTCTCCGCGGTGCCGGTCCTGATGGCGCGATCCATCAGCAACATCAGCTCCTGGCAAAGTCGGCGCAGTGGCGTCGCCACCGCCATCGTGATGATGTCGTCCGCGAGGGCCTCCCGCGACTCCGGCGTGATTTCATTCACGATCGCGACGAGATCCTGGCCTTTGCCCTCTTCCCGGAGCGCGGAGATAGCCCCCTCCATGCCACCGCCGGCCATGTAGAAGCCGACGAGCTCAGGTTCCCGCTGCATAAGATCCAGCAGCGCCTCGTAGGTGATCTGTCGCTTCTCAAGATTGACGAGCGTATCCAGCACCTCGAATGCTGGCTCGTTCTCACGGAAATAGGAACGAAACCCGCTTTCCCGCAGCTCATGACCCTGGAAACGGTGGCTGCCGACAAACACGGCCACCTTGCCAGACCGTTTAGCGACCTTGGAGAACATCCAAGCTGCCGTCCGACCGACGCTGCGGTTGTTGAGACCTATGTAGCCCTCGCGCACGCCGGCGGCGAAGTCAGAAAGTAGCGAAAAGACCGGGATGCCTTTCGCCTTGAGCTCCTCGACTGCTGCCGTGATCTTCGGGTGATCTGGCGCCACCATGGCGATCGCGTGGCATCGGCTACCAAGATCCTTAAGGAGTGCCGTCAGATCCCCAGGCAAATGTGACGGCGCGAATTCGATGAGCGGAATGCCGTGGAAGCAGTGGGCCGAACTGACCGACGCCTCGACCTCGCGCGCGAACTCCTGGTAGAAATGCTGGGCCGGTTTCCTCAAGATGAAGCCCAGCCGGTAGCGGGGCAGGTCCTTTCCCATGCGCTGTTTGATAAGTCCCGCAGCATGATAGCCGATCGCGTGGGCCGCGTGGTGGACGCGACGCGCGGTCTCCTCCCGCACCGGAAGGCGAGCGTTCAGCACCCGATCGACCGTTGCCACGCTCACCCCCGCTTCGCGGGCGAGATCGGCAATTGTAGGGCGCTTTGCCGTCGCTCCGATTTTGATCGGCTGGCGCTCCGTCATCCGGTGCGTGCCGGCGACGGATTGGGGCGGCAAAGTGGTTTCGGCATCCTCCCCGATCGACGGCCTATACATTGATCAGCGCTCCAGGCGCACCCGGGCGCGTCTCGGTCTGCGGTCCGTTTCCATAGGGCGTGCATGTTTCTTGTCCTCACCGCATTTGATGCTTCTGATCTGTGGCCCGCGAACCGCTGTTTAGACCCGGCGAGCCGATTGTTTGGTGGCTGATGAGCCGGCGACTTGGCTGGTCGCGCTGCAGCAATCTTGCTGGGGCGCGTGGTCGGTTTAATCTCTCGGCAAGCTCCCGTAGAAGGCAGCTTTCATGCGCGTTTCGTCCAGTTCGCCTTCCCAGCGGGCGACAACCAGCGAGGCCACCGCATTGCCGATTACGTTCGTCAGCGCTCGGCATTCGGACATGAAGCGGTCCACGCCAAGGATGAGGGCCATCCCAGCAACGGGAACGCTTGGTATTACGGAGAGCGTAGCAGCCAAGGTGATAAAGCCGGCCCCTGTTATACCTGCGGCACCTTTCGAGGAAAGCGTCGCGACAAGCAATAGGAATATCTGATCGGGAATCGACAAGTGCGTGTTCGTTGCCTGGGCGATGAAGAGGGCGGCGAGCGTCATGTAGATATTGGTGCCGTCCAGATTAAAGGAATATCCAGTCGGGATAACGAGACCCACGACGGAACGCTTCGCGCCGGCGTTCTCCATCTTCGCGATGAGCGAAGGCAGTGCGGCCTCCGAGGAGGACGTTGCCAGGACCAGCAGCAGCTCTTCCTTGATGTAGCGCACGAGAGAAAAGATCGAGAAGCCGTTGTATCGGCAGACCGCGCCTAGAATCCCGAATACGAAGAGGAAGGCGGTGAAATAGAACGTCGCGACCAGCATGGCGAGGTTGGCCACCGAACCGATCCCATATTTGCCGATGGTAAAGGCCATGGCGCCGAAAGCGCCGACGGGCGCGGCCCTCATCAGAATGCCGACCAGCTTGAACACCGGCGCGAGGAGCGCCTGAAGCAAAGAAAGCACAGGCTTGCCCGTGTCGCCGACCATCGCGAGAGCGATGCCAAACAGAACCGAGAAGAACAGGACCTGCAGGATGTCGCCCTCCGCGAAGGCACTAACGATCGTCGAGGGAATGATGTTCATCAGGAAGCCGGTCACCGACTGCTCGTGGACCTTGGCGGCATAGCCCTTCACGGCCTGGGCATCGAGCGACGCCGGATCGATATTCAGGCCGGCACCCGGCTGAACGACATTTGCGACAATGAGACCGACAATCAATGCGAGGCTCGAGAAGGTGAGGAAATAGATCATTGCTTTGCCGGCGACCCGGCCGACCTTCTTGAGGTCATTCATACCGGCAATGCCGGTCGTCACGGTTAGAAAGATCACCGGCGCGATGATCATCTTGACGAGCTTGATGAAGGCATCGCCGAGCGGCTTCAGGCTCTCGCCGACGTCCGGGTAGAAATACCCAACTGCGACACCGAGTGCGATGGCGGTAAGCACCTGAATGTAGGGCTGGGCGTAGAAGGCCTTGCGGGGCGCAGGACCCGCGCTTCGGATTGGTGAAACCAACAGCTTTTCTCTCCCTGACCGGGTCGCGGTGGGGGCCTCCTCCCTCCCGCGCTTCTCCCATCGCGGCGCTCCGGTCACGCGCTGCTGGCATTTCGACAGCAAGTGTCGTGCCAAGTGGGGCCCGCGCCGAAATACGCGTATTCCTCCGCTCGGTGAGGCAGCCTCAGTAGGGGTGGGTTGTGCGAGCTTCCGCACTGTTGCCGTCATCTCGGGCGAAATCCCGCACTAACGCCAGCTTTGCACCCATTGCTTTAGCCTGACAGCCACCAGTCGCTAACTCTGGCATCCGCTGTGCTCGCTCGCTTCTTTGTCGCATTTGCGACCCGGCCGGGCACGGAAGTGGAGGATTCCCTACACGAGGCTGGCTCTTACCGCGCTCCCGCTGCAGCCGTGGCGTCCCGACGGGTCGTCGATAAGACCGAATGATTCACCGGACCTGGCGCGCATCGGTGCGACTCAGAAGATGCTTCATAGCGCGAACACTTTGGCCGCTCGACGACACTTCGGGCCGTAGTGTCCGACGCAGCCGCCCTAACGCCGACAGCATCCCGGAGGCGTCGACCTCCGTACGCTCACCGCGCCGGGCATGCGTGAACACGCCGGGGTAACTCTGCCGTTCAAGATCGATCTGTCGGCAAATCTCAGTTGATGGAATTCTATCATGTCCTCCTGCTTTCCTTTCAGAAATGCGAGGAAAGCTCGGTTGACTAGCCATCCTCATTCCCGCTCTGTAGGGCAACGTGTGGTTGCGCTCCGGAAGCCTGAACCGCGCCTCAGTTCAGTAAGGATAGCCAAGCCCATGCATCAAGCCTTGCCTCCGGCGTCTTTCGGGCTTGCCCCTCGTCAGGGCCTGACCGACGCCCAAAACCGTGACCCACACGTGATCTTATGCAAGGCAGTATGTCGCCTGCGGAACTCTGGCGTCCTCCCGCCGACACATCACGACGACCCGCATCAACGTCTCAAGCGTTCCGGTAAGCGGCTCCCACCCGCAAGCAAGTGCGCCAATCATGCTGCGGCTCGCGGTGCGAAGACATTCTTGTTGCTGCCGGCCATCGGTGGCTCGGGCCCTGATGCCATCTGATGATGCGTTTACGCGGGGGGACATCGCAGGTCCAGATGGCGCGGCGTTGCTGTCGCGGCCCAAGATCGAGGATGACATGTCAGATCAGGACAATGGTCGCCAATCTGAAGACAGTGCTGAGCAGACTTCGTCAAGCTGCACATCATTGCACGACACCAAAAGGGATGACTCGGAACCCGCCATTCTGCCGTCGCGCGCGAGCGCGCTTGCCGGCATCTACGAAATTTCGAAAGCGCTCACCGCCCCCTCCGGGCTCGAGGTCAGGCTGGCCAAGGTTGTAGACCTGCTGCGATCGTTTCTGCAGATGAGGCACGGCATTATCTCTCTTTTCGACGGTGATGGCGAACTGGAAATCATCGCAGGCGCCGGCCGGACCGAGAGCTGCAGCGAGCGCTGCCGGACGTACCTGCCACGGAATGCAATCGACCAGGTTTTGGCGACGGACAAGCCCCTGGCCACCGAGAACATTGCGTCTCATCCGGCTTTCACCGCCGCCGACATGGACGTGCTCGGGGCTTCCGACGACATACCAGTGTCCTTCATCGGCGTTCCCATTCGCGTCGATGCAAATGTCGTGGGCACGCTGACCATCGACCACGTACTGCGCCATGGCTCAAGAGTTTGGCTCGATTACAGCCTCTGTCTGCTCCCGCTAATCGCCAACCTGGTAGGGCAGGCAGTGAAGTCGCATCGCTCTTTCGAGGGCGACCGCGAGCAACCGATGGCAAAGCAGGACTCCCTGCCAAAGCAGAAGCGCCTGGCCCCGCAGCGTAACACTCACGTGGAGGGGATGATTGGCGACAGTTTGGCGTTGCGCGGTCTGCTTGAGAAGGTCGCGCTCGTAGCCAAGGCCAAGATTGCGGTTCTGTTGCGAGGCGAATCCGGTACCGGGAAGGAGCTGGTCGCCAAGGCTATCCACGAGTTGTCCCCGCGCGCCAAGCGGCCCTTCATCAAGCTCAATTGCGCGGCGCTACCCGAGACTGTGCTGGAATCCGAATTGTTCGGCCATGAGAAGGGTGCATTCACAAGCGCGTTCAACTCGCGCAAGGGGCGCTTTGAGCTCGCCGACAAGGGGACATTGTTCCTAGACGAGATCGGCGAGATTTCGGCCTCGTTCCAGGCAAAGCTCTTGCGCGTTTTGCAGGAGCAGGAGTTTGAGCGCGTCGGGGGCAACCAGACCATTAAAGTCGACGTCCGTATCATTGCCGCCACGAACAAGAACCTGGAAGAGGCAGTTGCCAGAAACGAGTTCCGTGCCGACCTCTACTACCGCATCAGTGTTGTTCCCTTGCTGGTGCCGGCGCTACGCGAAAGGCGCAGCGATATTCCGCTCCTTGCAGCTGAGTTTCTCAAGAATTTCAACGATGAGAACGGCCTTATGTTGACGTTCGATCCGAGCGCAATCGAAGTACTGATAAACTGTGACTTTCCCGGCAACATTCGCGAACTGGAAAACTGCGTACATCGGACAGCGGTTCTGGCGGCGGGGCCATCAATCGGGAAAGACGACTTTGCATGCTGCCAGGGCAAATGCTTCGCCGAGGCGCTGCATAATTGCAGAGTTGGCAAAGTCGCGCTGCAACCTTCGCCGATCGGGCCGCTACCAGTGGTTCGGGCCATACCGCCGGCTGCTGGGGTTAGTTCTGCCGCCGTCCCACCGCCGTCAGCGACCGAAGGGCAGCCGCCGCTGGACCTAGTCGGGGTAGTCCACTCTGCGAGAAAGGCCGATGCCGAACGTGTCATCCAGGCGATGGAGAGATGTGGCTGGGTCCAGGCAAAGGCGGCACGCCTGCTCGGACTGACGCCGCGCCAGATCGGCTACGTGTTGAGGAAATACGGCATCGAGATCAAACGTCTTTGAACAAATCACCGAGCCGAGTAGCTGGGACAACGAAGCATTCGTGCCTTGGCGCCCTTGAGACGAGTGATGCGGTGCTCCTGCAATTCCGATCGGATCGCACAGGCCGCGCTGCCCCCGCGGTCGTCGCCCCACCGTGCACCTGGGTCTGACGGCAGCGCTATCGTCGGTGGTCCAGGCCCTTCTTGATCACCAGCTCGTGCCGGACGCACTGAGACCGAAACGGAGAAAATTGATGTCTGATGCAAAACTGCAAACTGTGCTTTCTTCCCTTCCGCAAGTAGCGAGACAGTTAGATGTTCTGCTATCCGACAAACCGGCGCCAGATCCTTGTTGCGTCAAGCTAAACACGAACGAGAACCCGTTTCCGTTGCCGACAGCCATAATGCAAAGTGCGATGGCGGCTCTCGAACGGCAATATCTATATCCAGAAGACGACAACGTCAGCTTGAGGCAAGCAGCGTCGGAAGCCTACGGCGTCTCGAAGGACCAGGTGATCGCCGGAAACGGATCGTCTGAACTGCTCGGGCTTATCTACAGAGCTTTTCTGGTTCCAGGAGACAGAATGGCGATGATGTCGCCGGGGTTTTCGTTCAACCGCAAACTTGCCCGTTTGCAGGGCGCTCAATTTCTCGAAATCGGTTGGTGCGCAGATCATTCCTTGCCCGTCGAAGACTTGCTTTTGGGACCGGCAAAAGATGCCAAGTTCATTCTGCTGGCCAACCCAAACAATCCGACCGGAACGTTTGTTCCAGTGGCCGATGTTGAACGCCTGGTATCGCAATCAGACCGTCTGATTGTCTTGGATGAGGCCTATGTCGATTTTGCACCGGACAATGGTCTGCATCTCCTCGATCGCTATCCAAACCTCCTGATCTTGAGAACATTCTCGAAAAGCTATGCCACCGCCGGCATTCGCGTCGGTTTTGGACTTGGCCACCCCGAAGTCATTGGCAGGCTGCGGGATCTCCAGAACGTCTTCAACATGAATGTGATCGGTCAGGCGGTTGGCATCAGTGTGCTTGGGCACCGCGCCGCCTATGCCGAGAACCACAAGCACATCAAGCATGAAAGACAGCGGGTGACGGTGGCACTGTCGAAAATCGGATTTTCCGTAATACCTTCTCACGCAAATTTCCTGCTAGCGCGTGTGCCACCGGGGCAGGAAGGCTCATGGTGGCAAGCAGCCTTGGAAACGCAAAAGATACTCGTCGCCTTCTTTCCGGATGCAGGGCTGGAAAATTACATCCGCGTCAGCATCGGTACGAAAACCGAGATGGATGAATTCCTTGAGGCCGCCAGAGAGATAGCTGGAAGGGCGGAGAAAACGATCCCGCTGTGCCGGCCGTCAGCGGCTGCTGCTTCTGCTTCTGCCTTAACCAGTCGATAGCTCCCCGGCCATTAAGCGCACCGATAATTTGAATTTGCTTGCATCATTGCGAGCCTCGAACTGTTGCAAAGAGTTGGAGAAATCGCGTGAAGAATGCCTTCCCCCTGGGCCTGACCTTCGGCATATTCGACCACCTGGACGAGGATGGCTGCGAGATTGCCCGACAATACGCCGATCGCCTGAGTTTGGCAGAGGCGTGCGATCACCTTGGTTTCTACGCATATCATCTGGCAGAGCACCACTGCACTCCGCACGGGAGGGGCCCATCGCCGAATCTGTTCTTATCTAGCGTCGTCCAGCGCACCCGGCACCTCCGCGTCGGCCCGATGGTAATGCTCCTTGCCCTTTATCATCCGCTGCGTGCGTTCGAGGAGATCTGCATGCTGGACCAGTTGAGTGGTGGCAGGGTCGAACTGGGTATAGGGCGCGGCTCTCTCCCAGTCGAACTGGGTTACTTCGGGATTGCTGCGGAGGCGGCGCCAGGTCACTATGCGGAAGCCAGCGAAATCCTTATCAAGGCGATGAAGGGCGACACGCTGTCCTATCGCGGCCGCCATTTTGAGCTGAATGACGTCCCTTTGACGCTGAGATCTTATCAGCGCCCCCATCCACCGACATGGATCGCCACCAATAGACCCGAGTCGGCCAGCTGGGCCGCTTCAAGTGGCGCCAATATCGCGTGCCTTGGACCTGCCTCTTCTGTTCGCAGAATTACAGATGCATTCCGAGCCTGCCGGGTGCGCAGTGCCGACGCGGACGAGCGAGGGCCATTTCTTGGAATGCTCCGCATGGTCGTGATCGCGCGATCGGAAACAGATGCATATGCGCTCGCGGCACCCGCTTACGAACGATGGCTCAAGAGCTTCAGGTTCCTCTACGACCTCAATGCGCTCCAGACGCCCCCAAATCTGCCGCTGAGCTTGGATGCAGCAATCGAAAGCGAATTGTGCGTGGTGGGAACGGCATCTTCCGCGCGACAAGCTCTTCTTGATCAGCTCGAAGAGGCCGGTGCTAATTATCTACTTTGCCAACTTGCATTTGGGAATCTGTCCTTAGACGCTTCGCTATACACCGCAAGGAAGATCCAATCTGAAATCATGGCTCGAGTTACCTGACGTGGAATGAGCGCTCCGCCTTCGGAGTTGAATTTCTCCGGCGCACCATCACCTTCCCGGTCCCGCGCACGATGCCGATATAGTGCTTGGTGTGTGGGTGGAGGGCGCGCACGCTTGTGGAGGCCCTGGATACTTGGAGCGACCGGCCTGCCGATTAAGAAATCGCCCCGATTTCGTTTTCGCAAGAGAGGGCGAACTTGTGCGTACCTGGGCAAAGCCCCGGTTGTTCTGAGGCATAGAGAAGATTGCTATAGCTCATTATTTGAGATATTATGAGTTATAGAAAGGTGCGCTATAACTCATGGTATGGAATTGGGAGCAGGCTGACTGGCCGCATTTTACCTACGCTAAAAAAAAATTGGAGCCGCTGGAAAGCGAGTTCCTGTTGCGATCGGGCGAGTTCCTGGGTATCTTTCGTCATGTCGGCGCCGACGATCGCGACCAGATCCGCATCGACCTTATCAGCGAAGAGGCCTTGAAGACGTCAGCGATCGAAGGCGAGTACCTCAACCGCGAGAGTCTGCAATCATCCCTGCGCCAGCAACTTGGGCTGGGCGGCGAGACCAGGCGCATTCCACCTGCCGAGCGCGGCATCGCTGAAATGATGGTCGATGTGTATTGGCATTTTGCCGATACCCTCTCGCATCGCACGCTCTTCGCTTGGCATAAGATGGTGATGTCGGGTGAACGGCGTATCGAGACCATCGGCAACTACCGCCAGCATGCCGATGCTATGCAGATCGTTTCCAATCGGCTGGATAAGCCCAAAGTGCATTTCGAGGCACCTCCCTCAGCGCGGGTCAAAGCCGAAATGGATGCTTTCACCGCTTGGTTCAACGATACCGCGCCTAAAGGTAAGACGCCGCTCCCGGCGTTGACGCGAGCCGGTATCGCGCACCTTTATTTCGAGAGCATCCACCCGTTTGAGGATGGCAACGGCCGCGTAGGCCGTGCCCTCTGCGAAAAGGCGCTTGCTCAAAGCCTGGGTGAACCAAGTCTCATCGCTTTGGCATACACGATCGAACGCCACCGCAAGGCCTACTTCGACAACCTGCAGGCCAGCAATAAGAGCAACGCGGTAACAAATTGGCTGCTCTACTTTGCCAACACGATCCTTCAAGCGCAACGCGTAACGCTGGTCCGCGTCGAATTTTCCGTAGCTAAAGCCAAGTTTTACGAACGCTACCGAAACCAGTTCAACGAGCGGCAGGAAAAGGTCATCGCCCGAATGTTCCGCGAAGGCATCGACGGGTTCAAAGGAGGGCTCAGCGCCGAGAATTACATCGCCATCACTCAAGCATCGCGCGCGACGGCGACAAGAGATCTGCAAGACCTCGTTTCCAAGGGCGCGATGACAAGAACTGGCGAACGGCGACACACGCGTTACGCCCTGAACATTCTGGATGACCGCAGGTAAACCGCAGCACAGATTTATTGCCACCTTACTCGCGCAGCGACACGTGCGAAGTTTTAAGCAAAGGTCTATGAATTCAGGATCGCGCTGGGCAAAGCCTGGGCACCAAGTCCGACTTAAACGGGTCCGTCTACATTTCGCTGAGAATTTCAGGGCAACGGTTGCGGTCCCAGCGTGCTTTTATCTTCAAGTGTCGGCAATGTTCATGGCATTTCGGGCGACCGAAGCGATACGGCCAACGCATCGGCGGTGCCGCTCCGCCTTTCTCAAAATCACCTTCGGTCTGGCCCATCTGGTTTGTTACATGGGCAAAGCAAATCACGTCCTTGTGACGCGCCGATGCAAAGGAATAGAGGGCCGCTGCTACCGATTCCGGACAATTGCCGGAGTGCAAGCCGCACTTCAGCTCGTGGCTTAGCCGTGGTCAAAATCATCACCTCGCCGTGCAGTCGCGCCTCATGACCTGGATGGTGGCGGAAAGGCCGGCTCACGAATGATTAGATCGTTCGAGATCGGGTCCAGTCAGTGCCGGGCGTGTTCGCATTGGCTGTGATCGGCCAGCACCTCAATCACCCGGCATTCGCCGACCTTCCCGTGCCGGCAGCCTTCGACCATGAGTTCAAGTTCGGCCTTCAATGCCGTGAGGCTGCGTATCCGCTGAACGACGTCGGCCAGCCGCGCCTGGGCTATGGTATCGGCCGTGGCGCAGGGCTGGCTGGGATTATCCTGCAACGTCAGCAGGGTGCGGATGGCTTCGATGCCGAACCCCAACTCGCGTGAATGGCGAATAAACGCCAGCCGGCGCAAATCGCTGGTTTCATAGTGCCGTCGATTTCCCTCGCTGCGGTTCGGCGCGGGCAGCAGGCCGATATGCTCATAGTAGCGGATGGTCGGCACTTTCACGCCGCTCTGTCGTGCCGCTTCGCCAATCGGGACACTGCGCATGATTTTTCGCTTGCTCCTCTAGTCGCTAGAGAATGTAGCGTGCCGCTGGAATGGTTCAAGGAGTGAGACGATGGCTGCAACCGCCCCACAAACCCGTTATCGCGTCGAAGGCATGGATTGTGCCGGCTGCGCGACGAAAATCGATGGCGCGGTGCGCCGCATGCATGGAGTCCGGGATGTGAACGTCTCGGTCACTGCCGCCACCATGACCGTCAGGCACACTGCCGAAAGCGACCTCGCCGCGATCGAAAAGAAGGTCAGGGGCCTCGGCTATTCTGTGGCTCAGCTCACGAGCGAAGCCGGACAGAACGCCAAACCGGCCGGGCACGGCACCAAAGGCGGCCATGACCACGCTGGCCACGACCATGCTGGCCGCGACCATGCCGGCACAGCCAAAGATGACCACGACGACGTGGAGGGCTTGCATGGCCACGACCACACGCCGGCCACGGGGCCGTGGTGGAACAGCGCCAAAGGCCGGCTGAGCATCGCCAGCGGCGCCGCATCGGCCGCAGCTTTTGCGATTCACTATGTCTGGCCGGCCACCGGCGTCTGGCTTTTCATTGCCGCCATGCTGATCGGACTGGTGCCGATTGCACGGCGAGCTGTGATGGCCGCGCTCGCCGGCATTCCCTTCACCATCGAAATGCTGATGACCATCGCCGCGATCGGCGCCGTCATCATCGGTGCCGGCGAGGAAGCCGCCACCGTGGTCTTCCTGTTCCTCGTCGGCGAGTTGCTGGAAGGCGTGGCCGCCGGCAAGGCGCGCTCCAGCATCCAGGCGCTGACCACGCTGGTGCCCAAGACGGCATTCCTGGAGGAGAATGGCGCCACGCGCGAAGTTCCGGCCGAAGCCCTTGGGGTTGGCGCCGTCATTCTGGTGCGGCCGGGCGATCGCATTCCAGCCGACGGCAAGATCATCGAGGGCGAAAGCGCCATCGATGAATCGCCGGTGTCGGGGGAAAGCATGCCGGTGCGCAAGGGCGTCGACGCGGACGTATTCGCCGGCACCATCAATGGCGACGGCGTGTTGCGCGTCATCGTCACGGCTGCGGCGTCCGACAACACCATCGCCCGCATCGTCAAGCTGGTCGAGGAGGCCCAGGAAAGTAAGGCGCCGACGGAACGCTTCATCGACCATTTCTCACGCTGGTATACGCCCGCCGTCGTCGCCGTGGGGGCTCTGGTGGCCGTCGTCCCGCCGCTGGCCTTCGGCGGCGACTGGAACGAATGGATCTACAAAGGCCTGGCGCTGCTGCTCATCGGCTGCCCCTGCGCGCTCGTCATATCGGTGCCGGCGGCAATCGCCGCCTCGCTCTCGGCCGGCGCCAGGCGTGGTCTTTTAATGAAAGGCGGCGCGGTGCTGGAAGGCTTGGGCAAGATCACCGCCGTGGCTTTGGACAAGACCGGGACGCTGACTGAAGGCAAGCCCGTGGTGACGGATGTCGTGGCCATCGGGATCAGCGAAAAAGAGGTGCTGTCGCTGGCCGCTGCACTCGAAACCGGATCGAGCCATCCGCTTGCCCTGGCTATCCTGCGAAAGGCCAAGGCCGATCGCGTGCCGGTGCCGCCGGCGGCGGAGGCCAAGGCGCTCGGCGGCAAGGGCGTCGTCGGTCGCATTGGCGGTAAGAACGTCTTCCTGGGCTCGCCGATCGCTGGAGGCGAGAAGGTCGCGCTGCCGGCCGAGCAGGCGGCCTGCATCGCCGAACTCAACGACCAGGGCAAGTCGGTGTCGGTGCTGCTGATCAACGATGTGCTGGCCGGTTTCATCGCCATGCGCGACGAGCCTCGGCCGGACGCGCAGGCCGGCCTGAAGGCGCTGACCGATGTTGGCATCAGGACTGTCATGCTGACTGGCGACAACCAGCGCACGGCGGCAGCAATCGGCAAGCACCTCGATATCGAGGTGCGCTCGGAACTGCTGCCCGAAGACAAGCAGCGCATTGTCGGCGAGTTGAAAGGGCAGGGGCTGACGGTCGCTAAGGTCGGCGACGGCATCAACGATGCGCCGGCGCTCGCCGCGGCCGACATCGGCATTGCCATGGGCGGCGGCACCGATGTCGCCCTGGAGACGGCAGATGCGGCGGTGCTGCATGGCCGCGTCGGCGATGTCGCGGCGATGATAAAACTGTCTCAGGCGACCATGGCCAACATCAAGCAGAACATCACCATGGCGTTGGGGCTGAAGGCGGTGTTCCTGGTGACGACCGTAGTCGGCATCACCGGCCTGTGGCCCGCCATTCTCGCCGACACAGGCGCGACGGTGCTGGTGACAGCCAACGCCATGCGGCTGTTGCGCTGGAAAGGTGGGATGTAGATTGCCGCGCCTTTATGTCGTTTGGGACGGCTCGATGAGCAACGCGCACACTGCGGAGTCGCTGAAGAAGATCAAGCGGCTGCCGATACAATTCGCCCGCGCAAGGGCTTCAAGACTCGAGAGGAACTGCCAACGCTGAAGATTGGCGAGGCTCTGGTCTCGGTAGTCGGCGAGGACAATGTGCCGACCGAAGTCGAAAAGGTGAAGGTGATCATGCCCGCCGGGCAGATTGGACCGATTTCAGATGAAGAGCGCCAGGTCGTGCTTGAGTCGACACCGTTGCGGAAGAAATATCATGCCGGGCTCGCAGACCACGTCGCCGGCCGCGCTTTCAACCGGCGCAAGTTGGGGCGAGGGGCATCGACTCGGGTCCGGATGGCGAGGCAATGGAGCCTGTGCCGAACCTCTATCTGCGGCACGTTCCCTCGATCGATATCAGTGCGGCGCCGGGCAAGGGTTCCGCCCGCCGGCTGGCAGAAATGGCTGGCCGGGCGGTTGTTGCTGCCGCTGGACTGAAGATGGCTGGATTCTTATAGAATAATTCGGTGGAATTCCCAGCGTCCAATTAGCAAATCCCCCCACAGGGGCGCATTGTGGCCCGCTGTATTAAAGGGGTGGGCCATGCCGGATTTTCTCGAAATTGAATTTTTGGATGTCGAAACTCGGAAGAGTGGCGACGCGATTGCAATTCGACACTACGTCAACGGACAAGTGACTATCCAGGTGGTCGACGGCGGGTATGTCGACACCGGAGAAAAACTGGAGCAGCACATAAGAGGCAATTACGGCTCTGGTTATATCCACCACGTCCTCTGCACCCACAATGACGGCGATCATGCCGGCGGTCTTCGCCACATCCTGGAACAGTTTAATGTTGGGGCGCTTTGGATGCTACGGCCGTGGATCTATGCCGCCGAAATTGTCCACCGGTTCAATCGGTACTCGAATGCAGACAACCTGGCGCGCGCATTGAAGGACGAATTCTCAAACCTCGCCGCGCTCGAAGAGATTGCCATTCGCCGCGGGATACCAATCTTTGAGCCATTTCAGGGCGCGCAGGTCGGTATTTTTCGTGTCCTATCACCGACCAAGGCGAGATATCTTGATCTTGTTGTCGAGTCCGAGAAATCACCAGCGATCAAACAAACGATGACGTCTGGCCTCGGAAGCGTGCTCGAGTCGATCGGTCAGGTTGCGCGCGCAGCGACTAATTTGGTCAAGCGAGGATGGGGATACGAGGTCTTTTCAACCGAAGCGGTGAGTGCCGAAAACCGGATGTCGGTGGTCCAATTCACCAGGTTCGCCAACCTCACTTACTTGCTGACAGGGGACTGCAACCAAGATTCGCTTGCAGAGGCAGCGATCTACGCGCCATTCGCTGGACTTACTTTGCCGGGCATAGACAAGTTTCAGGTGCCGCATCACGGTTCGCGCAGGGGCCTATCTACTGCCATTCTTGACCAGTGGCTCGGGCCTCGCCTTGCGCAGATGCCAGCCGCAGGACAGGAGCTGTTCTCGGCAATTATCAGCTCGGCGAAGGCCGACGCCGATCACCCGCGAAAAGCAGTGATAAGAGCGATGAAGCATCGCGGAGCGAGGGTGCTCACCACCGAAGGCGGTAACGTGCGAACTGGTTACAATGCTCCTGATCGAGCGGATATGGGGCCAGCGACCCAGGAGCCGTATCCGGATGAGATCGAAGAATAACGACGGATGGGGTCAGATGATGGGTTTTCTCGACGCCTATAGTATCCGCGCGCGGCTTCTCCCGGCGATTTGGGCCATTGCTCCGGCATTAGCGCTTGCGACTGTCGCGGTCACTTGGAACACTTTCAGCTTGCCTCAGGCGATCACGACGGTCTCGGTCGCGGTGATCTTTGTCGGCTTCTCGGACATAGCGCGCAGGTTCGGCAAAAAGGCTGAACGCGAGATTTTCAAAACCACAGGCGGTCGCCCGACTATCACATTGCTTCGGCGCGGAGACCCGCAATTTGCCAACGAGACGAAGGACCGATATCGGAATTTCTTGGCAAAACAGCTTGGCGAACCAGGCCCTGCGGGCGAGATGGAGCTCGACAATCCGCGCAGCGCGGATGGCTTCTACGAGAGATGCGGAAACTGGCTCCGAGAGAGAACTCGTGACACTGCGAGGTTCAAAATCTTGTTCGAGGAAAACAAAACCTATGGGTTCCGCCGCAATTTGTACGGCGCGAAGTGGCCTGCGCTGACGCTCAACTCATTGGTGGTGGGTATCTGTCTGCTCATCATCTCACGAAAAATGAATGTCCCAAACGACCCTTCTCTCCTCCAAGTCTTCACTGTTTTAGTCATCGCTGCAATCCACGCAGGATTCTTCTTCTTTTTCGTTGGTAAAAAAACGGTCCTTGAAGCTTCCGACCAATACGAACGGCAGCTCATTCTAAGCTGTGAAACTTTAATGTCAGAAGCGGGGGACAAAAGTGCTGGGCGACCCTAATAATCCATGGAGCTGGATGCCGTTTTTCATGATGGTGGTGCTGGTATCGATCGGGGGTTTTATTTCCTATCGCAGTGGAGGGCGAGAAGTCCGAAGGAGGGAGGCGCGTCACGAAAGGATGGCCACGCGGTTGGATGCCTTTTTGACATCTACAAGATGGAGCCTCGGCACCGCGAGGAAAATATGAGGTACATCAGATACGGCGATCAGTTTGAGCTTCAGGTTCACAACGCCAGCTATTCTCTGATGACCCTGATGGCAGCGATATTAGGTGTTCTCAGTCTCGCAGTAACCATATATTTTTGGGTTAGCCGCTGGCTGCAGGTCTCAAGCTTATTTGTGAGTACTGCTTTCGCCCAAAGTGCAGCAGCCCCGGCGACGCCGCCCAAGCCAGACTTGGGTTGGATGATCCCGTATTTGGCGCTAATGGTAATCGAATCGGGATCGCCTTTTTAGGATCAATTGGGGTGTTGTGGGTTACCAAAGACACTCCGGAGAATCAGGCAAAGTTAAAGTCGGCATCAGACATGGTAAAAATGTTTGGAGGGTTCTTTACCGGAATTGCGACCACGCTGCTCGCGCCCCACTAGCGAGAGTACGACTTCACCAAACTCTGACACCAGCCGCATTTAACCGGGAGGCAATGCTCTTCGCGGCGATGTCCCGGCGGCGGCAGAAGATTGAATAGGCCCAGCCGCGGCGTTGGAAGGCCGGCCATGCGGAATCGGTCCAACTCCCGGTTGGTAGACGGGCGCCGGCGGCGCGCATAGGATTTCATTCGATCCGGGCACATCCCGCCCACCCCTCGTGCTTGGTGAACGACTGATCTGCCCGCCGTGCCGAAAGGTGCGGCGGGCTTTTTTGCGTTTGGAACAAAGGCTTGAGACATAAAGTTTGGGTCTTCGCAGCATGTTCTCGCAGACAATTGCTGTGCGATCAGATGGCCGATCAGCCCGCGTCCCGTTCCCCGGGGTGGGCTTTTTATTAGCGGAACCTAAACATTCAAATCTTATTGAATAGGATGGTTGCGTGGGGTTTGCATGAGTGGGGCCAGGCTGGCGTTTATTCCTCCAATGGAGCCCAAGCTGGTCGCCAAGCCGCCCGGTGGCGAGGACTGGATTCACGAGATCAAGCTCGACGGCTACCGCTCCCAGATCGTCATCAATGGACCTGACGTCCGCATCTACACCAAAACCGGCCTCGACTGGTCGGCCAAGTATCGCGACCTGGTCGAAGCCGCGAAGGAACTCGATCTCGGCAGCGCGATCATCGAGGGCGAGACCATCGTCACCAACGAAGCCGGCCTGCCAGACTTTGCCGCACTTCGCAGAGCGATCACGCAGCGCCAGCATGATCTCTATCTCGGCGCCTTCGATCTGCTGCACCTCAACGGCCAGGATCTGCGCGATCTAGCTGTCGAGGAGCGGCGCGAGATCCTGCATGGATTGATCCCGACTGGCAGCCGCATCCAGTTCAGCGAGGAGATGCCTGGCGATGGTGACGCGGTGTACTATCTCGTCGACAAGGCCGGCCTCGAGGGGATCGTTTCGAAGCGCCGCGGCAGCAAGTATCGTAGCGGCCCGACGACGAACTGGCTGAACACAAAGAGCTTCACCGTCGACGAATTCGAGCTGCTGGGCGTCGAGCGTGAGCGGGGCAAAGCGGCGTTCGCACTTTTGGCCGAGCCCGGCACCGGGAACTATGCCGGTTCTGCCTTCATCACGTTGGGCCATGACATACGGGACCGACTGTGGAAGCGTGTCCAGGAACACGCCGGACCGCCGCCCAAGGCCATGAGAAGCGGCCGGCGACGCAATGGGTCAAACCCGGGGTGAAACTGCGCGTCAAGCATCTTCGTGGCGAGCACGGCCACATACGTCATGCAACGCTGTTGGGTTTCAGTGACGAGGAGTAGCCTCGGTTGGACGACTTAACCGATCGACGGTTTCGATTATGGCCTTAGCCAGCGCTTCACCCTCATGAACCGGCAAGGGACCATAGAGACCCAAGACAGCTTCCTCGCCGGCGGGACATGTCATTTCGATAGCCATGCGAACTAACTGTAGCCCTGCCCGTTCGTCGCGATCGTTTACGGCGATCTCTCTAATGCGCTTGCGGACTTCTCGGCAAAATCCTGTTCCGGCTCGCTCATGCTGGTGCTCCTGGTTGCGCGATCCGATTAAGCGCAACGCCGCCGTTGATCTTTGGTTTTCGGCTGCTCGCGCAATCAACAGATTGCCTGTAGGTTAGATCCGCGAGGGAGGCACCATGAAACGCAATCCCAGCAAATCCGGATTCGCCAAGCTCATCGCCGTCGACACCACACTGCTATCGGCAGAGCCGTTGATAGGGCTCCTCGAGCTGGAGACGGAAAGCGGCACGATTGAGCTCGCCATGAACTTCTTTCTGCTGTCGTTGAATTTCTCCAGGCCGGCGAAGGAGATGACGCGGCAACGTTTGCAGTCGAGCGTTCGCAGTGAAGCGTCCAGTCTGGACAACCCTAGCGGGGCCAGCCGAATGGTGAAGGCGCCGCGAGAACGCT
The DNA here is from genome assembly GCF_055811575.1 of Mesorhizobium sp. WSM4815. Classification (NCBI taxonomy): domain Bacteria; kingdom Pseudomonadati; phylum Pseudomonadota; class Alphaproteobacteria; order Hyphomicrobiales; family Phyllobacteriaceae; genus Mesorhizobium; species Mesorhizobium sp. WSM4815. The sequence goes on from NZ_JBVVQS010000088.1 coordinate 111,543, forward strand.
CGGCTAGGGTTAGGGGCGTCATTCAGGCTTAACGGGCTCAGCAGTTTCCTGAAATTCAATTTTCGCCGTTATCTCGTTCATGGCGTAGTGTACAAACTGCTTTCCTAGATCCGTGAGCTCATAAGGTTCGACTTCGTCAAATGCCGACTTCGCCGTTCGCGGTGCATGACCTGGCGCAGATCGCTTGGCAGTTGGTTTCCTGAGAAAATTGCCATCATAGTCCGTAGGGCGATGCTGGCGGATCACGCTTCCGAGCGTCAGATCTCGGATGAGCATTTTGAAAAGATCGGCTTCCGCCGAGTCTTCCCTGACATCTGGCTTATCCAAATTGTCCCACATTGCACCCCGGGTGATACCTGGGTTTCGATAGATTTCTCCGATGACTTCAAAATGGAAATCTGAGTATAGGTCCATCCAGTCGATGAACAATTTAATGACGTCGTCGGAAGTGGTGTTGGCCGCAGCGGAGTTCGCCAAGATATTCCGGATGCGCTCGCGCTTAAATTCTGTGTCGATCGACGGCCAGTTGCGGAACGCCTTTTTCATCAGCGCCTGATATTCGGGAGACTCTATGCGCTCCTTGATAGCTTCGTCCTTCATGTCCAACCGCGCCACAATTTCCGCGATCGTCTTTCCCTTGTCACGAAGCTCGTCCTCAAGCATCTGGAGCCATTGCCTCAGAATGTTGGTGACTTGCTCCTGCTCTTGTTCAGACCAGTAGCCGACGCCAGCGGAGATCAAGCCTCCGACGAAGGGAATTGAGCCCGCAAGAGCATTTATCGCTGCTCGGGCAGCCTTCTTCTTGCCGTCCGGCTCCAGTTCATCCTTGTCGATCCTGTCGATTTCCATCGGGGGCAACGTTACGTCAGGCCCGAGCTATACGCGCGTCGAACTGCCAGCCAAAACCGATGCTGCTGGCTCTTCGAATTTCTTCAATGCGACGAATGCGAATGTTTCCTGATGCCTTCTAAGCCCATCAAACCATTCGCAAATGGCCTCACCAAGCATACCCTTGCCAGTATAAATCATCTTCTTTCCACCTGTTCGGTGGACTACTTCGTCGCCAACAGTGAAATCGTCCTCAGTCATTTCCGCCTCCATGCGTCCGAATCGCGAACTTCAGCGTGCGCTCACGCCGCGCCCCTCGCCATCGGATATGATGGACGTCCCGCAATTCACAGGGCGGGGCAGGAGGCACTGTCATCTGTGACGCTTGTGATAGGGTCGATATTTCCCGACCGGTTTTGAACTGCCTAAACGTTCTCGCCTTCGCCTTGGCCAACTCTGCCGTAATGTAGGCGGCAGACTCCTCAGTCGCTCGTCGCGTTTGTTACCGCAGTCGTGCCATTTCTTCTGGCGCGATGGCGGTGGACGCTGGGCCAGGCACCGCAGTTGGCGGAGTCCCCGTCGTTGCAACGGCCGGGCTGATGTTCACGATCTCGCTGCAGGACGGGAAGCGGCTGCATCCCCAGAACTGGCGGCCGGCAAATCTTCCTTGATGAGCCATTCGCAGCTTCATTCCCGCAGAGCACTTTGGACACCGCAGCCAGGCGCCTTGTTGAGAGACAGACTGCACCCCTAATTTCGAAACCTCGTCCATTTTCGAAGGCGCGGGCGGCGCTTCGGTGGGCGACGGCAAGTGCAGCGGCCTCCATTCCTCAATTGGGTCTGCTGTGCCGCCCCATTTCGATCTCAGGGCGTTCCACGTAACACCGGCCGCCACACCTAGCGCGATCGTGGCAGGCATGACCCAATTGCCGTGGTCTAGCCCTCCCACGCCACCATGCCAGGAGCATGCGCCGCGGCGGCCAATCGACATCGAATGCCAACCATCGCTGCACGCCCGAACACCCACGAAGGGAGACAGGCCAATCCTTGAGACTATGAACGTGAGGAAACCCACCGCGAAAGGATTCGCTACGATCGCCTTCATGGCGTCATTGGGGCAGGTTGCAGTAAGCGATACTGTTCTCGCCACTACAGGGAGACTTGATCTGAAGCGTCCACTGGCGACCTTCAAAATGGCGACCCAACGAGTTCATCTTCGCAGCCATCGCTTCGCACGCCTGGTGAGCGTTCGAACTGTCCATATCCAAATAGGCCGTTACCGTCCCGCCCCATCCCGAAACGTCACAAGGTTGAGTTGAAAATCCGGTGGAATCGACAATCTTGCAAAGCAAATAGGCACTATCGACTGCGTCGGCTGAAGCCACGGAAGGAACAAGCACCGCAAAGGCGGCTAGCATCCATTTCATTTGACCCCCCAATGTCGCCAGCTATGGCTACAGCTTACCACTCTTCGCCTTTCGACAAAATTCTGCCGTGCGATTGTTCGACACAATGAACTTCATTATTTCGCGCGATCGGACGTCCGCCATTTGAGCGGCGGCATCGAGGCTCACCCGAAGCTCCGCGGCGGCAAGCATGACGAAGTGAACCAAGCTGCCGAGACCACTTTCGAAGTTGATATCGCAGATATTCTCAGCGACATTCATCTCGGCGGCCGTTTCAATGTTCGCGTTGTCAATTGTACGCGCATCGGAAATGCTAACGCTGCCTGGCCAGATGCCCAGAATCGACAACAACAAGGCTCCAGAGCGTACGGATTTCATTGCGCTGCTCCCCCAACACGCAGCTTTGCCCGGTTCGTGAAGAGCGTCAATCCATGTCGCGCGCGTGTAGCGTGGATTCGCCGAGTGTCCCAGGAAACGTTTGGAAACCAACGCGTGAACAAGGGGCGAACGCGCTGCTACCATTTTGCTACCCAACTGGGTAGCACTGGGGATAACAGCCCGGGACGAAAGCCTCTTCTTTTTTGAGGAAGCCTTGGCAGCAAAGGGCTACAGGCGACTGGCGGGGGTATAGCGGTACGACTGTAAGCGAATTTCAAGACCGTTCGTTCAGGATGGGCCTAGACAAGGATATCATCGTTGACGAGAAAGTCGCCGAGTCGACCGCAAAGGAAACCGGAACCGTCATCGAGATTTCCGGCATTAAGTCGGTGAAGTCTCCGGACAAGCGGCTCGAAACCATCAGCCGCGTGGTGGTGGAGCGGCTTCTTCCCTACTTTGTTGACAAAGATTGCGCCTGCCCTTCCGTCGTCCGCGAGGCGAAGGACGCCTCCGGCACGCTGTCGCTCAACGACTATCTGGGCAAGGACAGCAGCCAGATTGTCGAAATGAAGGTTGAGAACGGGACGTTCTCGCTCAAGGCGAATGACGAAGAAAAGACGTTTCATGTTCGCGTCTTCAAGTTCTATTCACCGAGGGTGGCCAAGAGCAAAGTCAGCCTTGTCGCGCATCGCCGCGAGGTGACTGACAACCCGCTGCAATCCCGATTCCCGAGTTCGGCGAAGAATTCTACGAGCCGGGTCCGGATGGGGACGTATCCAAAGGCCGAAACTTCGTCATCAAAGCCTATGTGTTCGGAGACTACCTCAACGACAACGTGTCGCTGGAACGGGGCGAGTTTCGGTTCCAGACCGATGCGGATCTGCTCAGTGGGATTTCGCAGAACGATATTGAGCAGAAGGCCGCTGAGATAGCCCGGTCCGCCGTCGGGTCGGAGATTGCAGAGCGAAAGCGCCCAAGGAGGCGCGCATCGCGGACTATGTTTCGTCTGATGCGCCCTGGGCACCGCACGCTCGCGAACAAAATAGATTTCACCGCATTGCCCATGCGCCCATCCAATCAGGATATCGAATTGCACCTTCAAAAGAAGAAATACGAGAAAGAGATTGCTACGCGGAGTCAGGTTGCTGCGGTGCTGAAATCCGACAATCCCAGCGAGCTAAGCGAGAAAATCACGCAGCTGATGGAAAGCATTTCGGAGACGAGCAAGGACGATCTCATCCACTATGTCTCGATGCGCAAATGCGTGCTCGACCTGTTTTCCAAGTCGTTGGAGATAGACGGCGATGGCAAACACAAATCGGAAGGAGATGTCCAGGACATCATCATGCGGCGTAAGAAGGACTCGGAAGACCTCGACTACGATGCGCACAATCTCTGGATTCTCGACGAGCTTGAATCATCGTATGTGTCGTCGGACAAGCCGCTGAACAAAGCGAACAGTGACCGTACGGACATAACTGTGTTCAACAGGCGCGTCGCGTTTCGCGGCGAAAACCAGGCCAGCAATGCCATCACCATCTTCGAGATATTCTTCAGCAAGCTGGGACTATAGCTATACCACCAGCAGAGACGTTGAGGAACGATTAGACACTGAAGAAGCTGCAGGGCATGTCGGGCCCTAGGAAGGACAACGGATCTTTCGGCCCCAGCACATACTCGGGCCACTCCGAAGCGATGCTGTCCGCATCGGGCGCGACCGGGTTGCGCGAGCGGCTGACATGTGTGCGTGCTCGCTCGAGCAGCTCTTCGACTATCGCGATAATGGCAGCTGAGCCCAGAACGGCGGGGATCGTCAAGCGCAGAGAGTCCTCGAAATTGTCGAGGCAGATATGGACGACTTTCGGATGGAGCCTGCGCGTGGTTTCGAGAAGCCTGCCATAGTCAAACTTTCGCCCGTCATGCGCCATCAGCGCGAAGTTGTAGAGATGGCCGGGCTTGCATTCGGGCTGATTGGTCCGCGCGGCCCAAGGCCGTGTCAACACTTCCACAGTGATGCCGGCCACCGGCGACTTATCGACATGGCCGATACGTGCCCATTTGCCAGGCTCGATCTCACCCCACGGCAAGGGGTCAAGCGCGATGAAGTGCATGGTCACCGGATCGTCCGCTTGCGGCAGAACCGGAACGGCATCGTTGTAGCTGGTGCAGAAAGCCAGAAGCCCTTGTCAACGTCGCGCAGGAACTGGAGGAGCCTCGGATAGTCGTCTGCATGCCCGACCCGGAAATGGGCGCCTCAATGTCGGCCGAAGAGATCCACCTCGTAACTTCCTGAAAGCCGACCTTGCCGCCGATCCCGCTGTACGTGCAAAAGGGGACGTTACCAGTTTTCAAATTCATACTCTCGCCAAAGCCCCTAATCATCATCGCAAGTTGGGCATCTATAAGTCTTCGCGCTGAACTGGTGTAGAATTCGTGCGTGCGAATCGACCTTCCAAAGCAATCCGTAGATGCGCTCGCGGAGATCATCTCTGGCGACTCGGCAAGTGGCTATGCGTCATCGATTGGCCTGTATCGTCAGGGCTGGCGGCTGGAAGGCTTGTTCAAACGCTTCGGTGTACCCTTCGACGTGAAAGCCGAGAGCAGGGTGACGGCCACCAAGACAGCGATCCGTTGGGCCATTTTCATCGACACTGGCAACGGAGAGGTGCTCAAGCGGATCATCGAAAGCGCCGCAGATCCCCGCGACTTCATCAAGGAGCCGGAGCGGCACGCTGCCGAAGTCGATTACCTCAACGAGCACCTTTTCTACGACGGCTTGAAGCTCGCGTCGGCGGGCCGCACTATGCGACTGGTCGAGGTTCTTGTGACCGCGCCGGTGACCGGCGAGCTGTCGGACATGGCCGCCGAGTATCGACTTCGACACCGTGAGCCGGGATCTAGATCGAGCTCTTCGTGCGGCCGCCGACGACCCGGAGATCGCGGTCACTGCAGCCTGCGCTGTTGTTGAGAGCGTGTGCCGGTCCATCTTGGTCGAGTTGGAGATCTACTTCCCTGCGAAGCAGGACATCACGAGCCTTCACCGGGCGGTGCGGGATCCACTGGGGCTCAACCCTACAAGAGAACGTGCGGCGCCCGAGATCGTGAACGACGTGAAGGCTGTGCTCTCAGGTTTAGTGACGTCCGTCGAGAGCATCGGCTCGCTGCGTACACACGTCGGTGGCGCCCATGGCAAAGAGAAGGGCTTCCGTCGTATCGACGCCCGCATCGCCAAGGTGGCCATCCACTCGGCATCAGCGATAGCACTCTTAATCATCAAGATATGGCAGATAAGACATCCCTGTCAAAAGCTGCCCCTGCAAGAAAAGCCGAAGGAACCGTCATGAGTATCGGACCCATCATCCCGAAGCTGAGTCCGGATCGAGCGGACGAGGGCCTTCGCATCGCGTACCATCCGCTCGACTTTGGTGATTACAGACTTGAGCTGCAGCTGACGGGCGACGGATTGGAGAGGGCAATGAAGGCGAACTCGGACTTCGAGGTGCCGACTGAGCCGATTATCCTCGCTCGGTACAAGAAGTCGACTAGGACTCTGACGACTTATCCGGTCGGCACCACCTTCGGCGCCTATTTCTTGGAGCCCAAGTACCTACACCTCAAGACCCTCATTTTGGAGGGTGTGGTCTCACCGATGGTAGCGATGGAGGATGGGGACTACCTCTACTACGAGGAGCTGCCCAACGGCATCATCCGCGAGCCACTCGCGGGCTTCGGGCTGGCTTTTGATATGCGGTTCATCGTCGAGTCAGCCGAGCGGCAGTCCGGCGTAACGACGTTGCGGTTTTCGGAAGACAAAGGCGTGTCGCGCAAGGGCGACACGCTTTCGATGTCGTACTCACTCTTCAAAAGATTGCGCCGCGACATTAACCGCACCCACAGGCGGTCCCTCGACTTGGCGAACAAGGCCAAGCGTGAATACCTAGACGCCACGCTCAACCTGATGCTCGATCCGGAGTTCGAGCTGCCGATCGGCGACGGGACTGCGAAGCCGGTGGCTGACATCCTTGCCGAGACGCTGATCGGCAGATCTCGATCGGTGGAAGCAGAGGCAAAGGATGCGGCCCGCACCGTGAAGAAGTCGGTCAAGACGCTCGCGGAGAAAGAACCGGCTGAGCTCCTGGACCTACGTCGCGAGATCGAATTGGTATCCCTTGAGGAGCTGATTGAGCTGTTCGAGAAGAAGCTAGGTCAGGCGGGTCTACAAGAGCGTCATTGGCAGGAATTCTTTAACGGCAATGCTTTCGTCCTGCAGTTAGCTTTCAACTTACCGGCTTTGGCCTTCGGCGACCAAGTCGCGGTTGGAGGCACCAAGTTCGACGGTTCCGGCGGCAAGCTGGCTGATTACGCGATCAAGCTCGGTCTGTTCGGCAACTTGGCGTTGATCGAGATCAAGACGCCGAAGACAACGTTGCTGGAGAGAAAAACGTATCGAGGCGGTGTGCACGCGCCGTCGCAGGAGTTAGTGGGCGCCGTCACCCAGATACTCGACCAGCGCCATCAACTGCAGAACGAGATTAATAACAAGAAGGTCGCGTCGAAGGCATACGATGTCTTCACCTACGCCGTGCCCTGCATCGTGATCGCCGGCTGCGAACCCGCCACGGACGACGAGAAGAAAAGCTTCGAGCTTTATCGGAACAACCTGCGCGACGTAATCGTCATCACATTCCATGAGCTACTGGCCAAGTTGAAGGCGCTGCACGCGTTCCTGAGCAAGCCACCGAGTACGGTTGCCCCTGCAACGGACACGTTGACGCGATAGCGTCAGGATCGGCTTCGCCAACGCTCGGCCTGGTGTTGGTTGGGGATAACCAACGACCGCCTATGGTCATGTCACTACGATGCCCACACCGACCTGAATGTCTTCAACAAAAGAGCTGCATCTGGAAGCTGCCAGTCCGCTAACGGCCCCTAAACTGCCTGTCGGCAATGCGCCTATGTGCCATTGAGCCCGAACTTGCCTTAGCCAATAAACAGGACATAAAGGCGGTGCCAGTCAATCAATCCGAGCTGGGCATGGGCTGGCTATTCGCCGCGGAACGCGAGGTGATATCAGATAAGTTCGAATTGCAGTTGATCTTCGATGGCGGGCGCGGTGACTTCAAATCCGAGCGGCCTGTTGCAGATGACAGGTTCGGCAGCTAATTCAGCGCGAAGGCTGTCCAGGTGTGGCAATCCCAAAACCTTGGAGAAAGCCTCATCCACCGCCTTTCGGACCGGATCATCCGCCATATTGGGGATAGTTCTTAGATCCATTGAGGCGAGTTTTTCGTAAGAACCGGCCAGCTGTGCGAGTTGTCGCTCGGAAAGAGCCCTTACATCCAAAATTGGAAGGTTCTCAATAGTGGGTTTTTTGAACTGTACCCACGAGCCTTCCGTCGGAACTCGATGTGCTACCAAGGTGAGAAGCCCAAGTGTTGAGTTGAGCCACATCGCAATGACCTTCTCAGCACGCTCATCTTCACTGTGTAACCTAACTGGCCACCAGACATTCGACAGCCCGCGCTCAGGTAGGCGCACAGCCAACGCCCTTTGAGTATTCAGTCTGGAACGCTCGGCTATCATCACAGTGCCAGCGCGAGGCCACAGAAGGCCGATATCGCGCGCTGGTCTTCCTTTGGCAGGGGAGATACGCGGCGCGAGCCACTTGTTGGGCAGGGTTTCAATTGTGCGGATCAATTCGCCGCTGTGGCCAATCAGTGCCGGAAATGATGTGTGAGAGTTAGAAACAGTAAAGCCATCGGCAATATCACGGCGATCTGGGCCGAGAGAGGCAATTTTCCTAAGGGCTTGCATTGGAACCTCAACCGACTCATTCCGACCCGGTCGATAAAGATAGCCCTGCCGAAGCATCCATGCTGTCCGGACGAGATTTGTTTGAGCGAATGAACATCCTATCCACGGACCTTGCCGTACATCGCCCCATGGGATTTCAAGAGTCTCGCCGTATTTCTGAGCCCCAATGATAATTTCAGACAAGCCGTGGACCGGCTTCGCCGATGTGCCGACAGGCGCTGGCGCTCCACGCAATATTTCCTCGCCCAAGGCGAGAGCATGAGCGCTGTTCTTTGGATTCTGCCACAAATTGATAAAATGAGTTGTGTGGCCTCCCATCATCTGGTCGGATTCCGACTGCCCATTTCGCTTGCGCGCAATCAGCAGTATCTCGCTCAAGTCGGTATTTTCCGAAAAATTCCACCTAGTAGGGTCATGGCTTGCCACGACTGTTTCAAGCACATAGCCGTGTCGGAACAAATCGCGCGTCTTTTCCCATGCGACGCCAGTTGCTAGGGCCGCAGGCAGGACTAAGGCGATCCTTCCGCCATCTTTCAGGTGTTTGTCGGCGACGGCCGTGAAAACACTGCCCAGGCCGGCTGTGGACGATGCAGCCAGTTTGGAGGTCTTGACGCGCCGCGCCAGTTCTCCCTGCATTTCCCCACGTTCGTCCGGGAGTGATCCGAAGAGCAAATTCCCACCAACGCTGCGAACGAACGGCGGGTTCATTACGCATAAATCCAATGACGGCAGCGGTGCCGAAGATTGGTAGGTTTCCTTGCCAACTTGCTCAGCACCACCACCGCTCGTCATGAGGTCGAGTTGGGTTCGGATTGTGTCTGCCGAGATGTAGTCGATGCTTCCAAGGTAGACCTGACCCGTTTGCATTCTGCCCATTGGAAGGGAGTATAGATGCATGTTGCGAAAACAAGTTTCTGGAGCGAGCATCGCCAGCGTCGATGCGGTTAAGTGGACGGCGGACGGCAATACGTCATAGCCATACAACATTTCTTCGATAATCAGCTTATGTAGATCTCGAAGCGATTCATCGTTAACTTGCTCATCCTTGCTCATTCTAAACTTGATGAAATTGTCGGTGAGCGCTTGGCTAGCTGCCATTAACAGCGTGCCGGTGCCACAGGCCAAGTCCGCGATGCGAAATCGCCTCAAGGTCTGCGGGTCAGACCAGTCTTTGTCGTGCCATCTGTCTATGCTCAACGTTAATTTCAGCAGAAGAGTAGCGGCAGGAACCGACGTGTAATAGGTTCCCAGATATTTTGCTTCAAGCAGCAAGAGATGATAGATTCGACCCATCAAGTCGTGCCGCAACGCTGCCTTTTTAGATACAATTTCAAGCGCGCGATTTGCCAAGTGTCTTATGGCGGCGTCGCTGTCTTGATTTGACGGCATGGACAGCAGAATTTCACGCGCCACTTTAAAAATTGGCACGTAGTTGATTTCACTGATTATCATCTCCCAGTGCTGTGCCGTATCGCCTATGAAGTCACGCCTTTGCAGGAATGCCCTGATTGGCAAAACCTTCTCCTCAAGGGCGGACAGTTGCTCCTGAAATATGAACGCGTTGGCCAGCATCAATGCCGAGAGCTTTGCGGTTGTCTCGCGTCGACGATACTCAAATTGTAGTTTCGGCATGCCCCTTGGTCCCTATCCCGAGCAACTTAATCAAGCGGTCGCACGTCGCACCGCTATCGAGTAGAGCACTAGATACCTCAGCTAGCCCAACGTTCAGGGTATCGACTGCCTGTTGCAGCACGTCGTCGCGCACTATCACATCGTGCGCGCGTCGCAACTCGGCAAGAATTTCATTGACGCTCCCATGATGCCACGTTGCGTTGTCAGCATCTGTGAGTACCGAAAATTTGAGGGATGCAGAGCCAAGCTCTTGGGGCAATCGGCTGAATTGAACAGTGCGTATATACGTGGGATAAACCACCGCGATGGCTAGATGAGCAACGCCTTGATCCACACGACTTTTAGCCTGGGCAAGAACAATAAGGTCGGCGTTCGAGGTGTCGGCTACTTTGCCTTCGACAGCGCAGCGCAGCCCGCGCATTACTGCCATCACATCTGGCCTGGATCGGCCCTTCTGAAGAATTGTCTCAGGATCAGCGTCAACACCGCGTCGCCCCAAGCAGGCTGCGAGAACTGTATTTAGAACCTCTTCCCGATGACGTTCGCCCATAAATATTGTAACCCCGCAATTCAGGTAATAACGCGCCATTTATGATTAAGGTGGAGTTAAGTATGGCTAAGCCACTGATTGATAATCGTTATTCAGCAGGCGGTCTTCAATGTGGGCGTCACCGCTGGCATCGCGCCGTTCTTTTAGTAGCTTTGCCAGTTCGCCGATTGTCATGTCGCACACGGTTGGCTCTTCCGCGCGCAGCATAATTTCAGCAGGTCTTCGCAGTAGGTGCGAATGTCCCGTAATGGTCGTAGGCAATCTTTTCGTCAGAGGTCCGTTCGGCTATCGCATGGCCAGCGTGAAAGCCCAGAGGATGGCGCGAAGCCAGGAGCTGTTGGCGACGGTCGAGGCGTCGATCCGGATGCCATGGTCAAAGCTCCCGGAAACCTGAACCGATTTCTTGCTGAGAGCGGCACCTCAAATGAAAGCCGCTCCCTGAATTGGATACGGTCAAGGACGGACTTCATCCGGCCGGACAGTGCCGAGATCGAACTGGCCGTTACTGCCGCGACGAGGCCGCGCAGGTCCTTGAGAGGCTCAAGCGCCTCGGCGATCGCTTCCCGGACGATCGATACGTGTGGATCACAAGCCAATCCTCGGCGTGCTTCGCCGCGTCCCGAAGCGTTTTTGCCAGATGGCCAAGCGGAGCGACCTTCTACAACGCTTCTTCCAGCGAGCCGAGCCGGCCCTCCAGGCTGGCTGCTGGACGCTTCGACGAACAGGATCGTTCGACCGCCCGTCGAGGCCCGTCAGGAGCTTGACCGCCTCGTAAATCGAGTGGCTCTTCTCGCCGAAACCGACCCGCGCCAGCCGCGCCGGCGTCAGCAACCCGGTTTCGAGGAGTTGCGGTACCGTCCCGAGGGCGGAGTCCATCCTGCTTTCAAACTGCGGATCGCACACCGGGGGAGCTGTCAACCACCCGAACGCCTCGGCTGTATTCCCGTCATCATCCTGAAAGAGAAGGCGTACCCACGCTTCCGCCGTACCGGACAGCTTGAGGGCGTTCGGAGGATAGGCGACCGTCGGCCGCCAGTCGCCGATCTGTACACCGGAGTCGTTGAACACAGCATCAGGTACGAGAGGCGGCTTGTCCGGTCGGATCGGCTTCCTCTTCGGGAATGTCGTCGAATGACGAGTAGTTCAGATTGTAGAGTTTGGAATAGAGCCCGCCCATAGCCATCAGTTTGTCATGGTTGCCGGTCTCAATAACCTGGCCGTTCTGAAGCACGATGATGCGATCGGCACCACGGATTGTGGCGAGACGGTGGGCGATGACAAGCCCGGTGCGGCCTTCCAGGAGTTTTCTGAGAGCTTTCTGGATGAGCATTTCCGTGTAGCTGTCAATGTTGGCGGTGGCCTCGTCAAGAACAAGGATCTTGGCGTCGGCGACGAGAGCGCGGGCGAAACTGACAAGCTGGCGCTGGCCGAGAGAAAGGTTGCCGCCGCGTTCGCCGAGTTGGGTTTCATACCTGTCGGAAAGTCTCATGATGAAGTCGTGGGCGCCGACCACCTTGGCGGCCTCGATCACCTTCTCCCGCGTGGCTTCCGTCTTGTGGTAGCGGATATTTTCAAAAACCGTCCCGGTGAACAGAAACGGCTCCTGCAGCACCATAGCGATCTGAGTGCCGAGCGATTCCTGGGTGAGATCGCGCACATCATGTCCGCCAACCAGCACTTGGCCTTGCTGAACATCATAGAAGCGGTGGACGAGGGCCATCGCGCTCGATTTACCAGAGCCGGTCGGCCCGACCAAGGCGACCGTCTCGCCGGGATTAACCCGGAAAGAGACGTTTTTCAGCACCGGCTGTTTGGGATCGTACCCGAACGTGACGCTCCTGAACTCGACCGAGCCGTCCATTTCGGGCGCAAGGACCCTGGCATCCGGTTTGTCCTGGACCTCGATCCTGACGTCGAGCACATCGGTCAGGCGCTTGCCAGAGGCCATTGCGCGCTGCATGACGGAATATTGCAGAGTAAGTGAGCGAATTGGGTCAAAGAAGCGTTGGATATAGAATATGTAGGCAACCAATACGCCCACATCGACGCGGCCATTCATGATCATGGAGCCGCCGACCACAATGACGACAGCCATGGCGAGGCCGGTGAGGCCATCGACGATCGGGACCATGACCTGTGCATATTTGGCAGCGGTCAGGTGGGTCGTGAGGTCGGCATGTGCCTTGTCGTCATACAATACGAAGTTGACGTACTGGCGGTCCATGGACTGGACGGTTCGGACGCCTTGAATCGCTTCGGCCAAAGCGCCGTTGACGACTGAATTGGTCTCTTGTGCAGCCATGAAGGCCTCGCGGGCACGCGGCAGCCACACGATGCGGATAATCAACAGGGCCGGCAAGACCGAGAGCGTCAGAAAGCCGAGGTTGAAGTTGACCGACAGCATTACGAAGATGATGCCGAAGAGAAGCGCAATGTCGCCTACGGAGTAGATCGAGTTTTCGAGAAATTCGTGGATAGAGTTGACGTCACCCTGAAGGCGAGACATCAGGCGTCCTACCTCGGTTTTGTCCATGAAGGAGAGCGATACCTTCTGCAGATGGGCAAACATGGCGCGGCGGATGTCGAAGAGGACGTTCTCGGCCATTTTCCCTACCACGGTTTCTTGCGCGTAGGCGGCGCCGAAATTAACCAGAATGGCAAGCGCAAACGCGATGGCGGCCTCAAGCAGGGCGAAGGCATCAGCGCCTGCCGGAGTTATGGCGTGGTCGATCGCGTAGCGGATGATCAGCGGGATGAGAAGCTGCGTGCCAGTGAAAATCAGCAATGCGGCAAGCGAGACGACCGCCATGGCTCGGTAGGGACGAACGAAGGCCCATATGCGGCGAATGATGTTCTTGTCGAAAGCCCGGCCAAAGATCTCCTCCTCGATGCGATGGGACCCGACGACCGCGCGCGGAGGGCGTCTACCGCTATCATTCGGTTCGATTTCGAGTTCGTTGGCGTGCCGCTTGGCCATCAGGGCGCGCCTCCAAACGTGGTCGCAATGTCATCTCCCGGGCGCAACTGAAGATCATAAAGGGCCTTATACCGTCCTAGCTTGGCCAAAAGCTCTTGATGGGTGCCGCGTTCCACGATCTCGCCGTTGTCGACAAACAGAATCCGGTCGGCGTGCTTGAGTGAACTCAGCCGGTGGGCGATGATGATCGTCACCCTATCCTTGGCGAAACGCCGTATCGCCGCGCGGATGCGCTGCTCTGTGGCGGCGTCGATCGCGGCCGTTGAGTCGTCGAAAACGACGATTGATGGGCGCAACATCATCGTGCGAGCTATGGTGAGACGCTGACGCTGGCCGCCCGAGAGAGAGGCGCCACGTTCGCCGACGACCGTCTTGTAGCCAGCAGGGAGGCCGAGAATGTAATTGTGCAATTGGGCGGATTCGCTAGCGCGCTCGATCGGCTGTTCCTTCGCCCAGGGGTCGCCATAAGCGATGTTGTTCTCGATCGTGGTTGTGAACAGGAATGCATCCTGCTGTACGACCGCGACCGCCTTGCGAAGCGATGCGAGGGTGACCCCGCGGATGTCCTGCCCGTCAAGCATGATGGTGCCACCAGTGACGTCGTAAAAGCGGGGGATCAGGTGAGCAATTGTCGACTTGCCAGAACCCGGCGGACCCACGATCGCGATCGTCTCGCCCCTACGGGCGCAGAAGGTAATATTCTTTAGAATGACGCGGTTTCCGGTGCCGGGATATGCAAACGAGACATTGTCGAAGCGCAGAGTTCCTTCACCGATCTCGAGCGGTCTTGCACCGGAAGCATCCCCGATCGTGATGTCCTGGTCGAGCAGACTGAAGAGGCGCGAACCGCAAGTGTAAGCGCGGGCAAAGCCGTTGACCATCAGTCCGATCTGGCGGACGGGCATTTGCAGGATCGTCATGAACGTCAGGAACGTCGTGAGCGTTCCAACGCTGATCTGGCCGGCGATGAGTTTGTCGCAACCGACCCAGAGGACCAACCCCATGGCGACAAAGAAGGCGAGGGTCATTGCCGACGTGTTGGGCACGTACACGTCAACCTGCTCGTGCGCGAGTTCGAGCGCGTTTGTCGAGGCGATGTCGAATTTCGCCATCTCATGATCCTGTGCCGAAAACGCCCGGACAACGCGGATGCCCGCGAGATTTTCTTCCATCACGCGGCCCAGGACGGAAAGCCGCTCCTGCAGGTCGAGCCAGATGGCGCGTAGCTTAAGCTGGGTGACCGACGATCGCCAGGCTACGAAAGGCACGAAGCTCAGCGCGATCAAACCGAGCACCGGGTCGGTTGAGATCATCATGCAGGCGCCTATCCCGATCAGCATGGTGAGCAGAAAGAACCTAACCAGGGCGGTGGAAAAATACATCCGCACGCCGTCGAGATCGAGGATGCCGAGGGTGATCAGGTCGCCTGAATGCACCCGGTCGTGAAAGGAAAAGCTCAGGCGCTGGACCTTGTCGTAACAAGCAAGCCGCAGTTCGTACGCGACGTGGTGCCCGACGGCTTCGGCAAAGTAGTTTTGCGCCATCGTAAAGAGGCCGCGTAGCGTACTCGCGCCGAGCAGCAGGAGAGCAGGAGTCCAGAGGGCTTGTTCTGCAGCCGTCACCGTGACACCGCCCCCGATGGCTACCTGGGTCTGGTCGACAGCCCGGCCGAGAAGCTGGGGAATGAGCAACTGCAGGATTACGGCTACCGTCGTCGAACCGATAGCTAACGCGACCTGCCACGGGTGCCTCAAATTCATGCGCGTAATGCGCAGTAGCGTGCTCAAGCCCCGGCCCCACCCGGCCGCTTTTACATGCGCGGACGATTTGAGAGAGGTCGTGCCAACAGCATCACTGCCCACCGAGTGCTCCCGACTGAATTTTGCGCCTTCGGAAGCGAGCCGGTCGACTCACATCAAAGACGTCCCTCCAAGTTGATCCTGGCCACCATCGGCTCAAGATGCTGATCCGGCGAGTTGCGCCACGGCTTCGCTCGCTGGCATGTCGATCACCGTGATTCCGCTTGCCGCAAGGAAACGGGATTCGTTTCTGGTCAGCGTTTGCCCGTCCATTATCGCGTAACGGGGGCCTTCTGAGCGCTTCATGATCTGCCTGGCGTAAGTGCGCAGCATCTGATCATTGAAGCGGCAGCCGACGAAGAAAAAGCCCCGGTCGACGCGTCGTTCCTTGACCACGTCAGGGATAGGCGTCTGGATATCGATTTCAGTCAGGGCTTCGACATAGTCGGAATCGGCGATGAGGAAATTTGCGGCCGGCCTAATACTGCCATGTGGAGCATAGAGAACCGTCTTTGTCGCTGCTCCAGCCTCGAGTTCCCTTCCCGACAAGTCGTAAGTTCTGGTCCAAATGTCGCCAACTTCGTTCGCCCGTGTAACGCCTTGTATCTCGACGACGTCGGTTCGGCCGGCCTCTGCCAGCGCCGCGCGCATGGCGCCTTCGTACCAGCTGTCGATGATGAGGGAGAGCGGGAGTTTTGCGAGCCAGGCGTGGAGGATGCTCGGCGCCGCCGGCCCGGCAAATATATCAGTCATCCAAGCTTGAAGTGTGCGGCGATGCCGGCGTTGTTCGATGAACTGCGCGACCGACCACATATTGGTGCGGATCTTCGAGGGGGCTGGCACCCGCGTGTTGAGTGCCTCGGCAACGGCTTCGGGGGTACACGGTACAGGCAGCTCAGCAGAGCTGAGCCGGAGGAGACCCGGACCGAGATACGGGATCACCTGATCGGAGACTAACGCTCGTCTGGCCAGCTCAAGCAGCTTTCGGGCAAAACTGTCCCGGACGACGACTAGGTGGCCCGAGGTGGGGATCGTGTTCATGCTCGTTTCCTCTTGACGCCTCTCATTGACGGGCGGCATCAGTCCCCGTCGGAAAGCTTCCTTGCCTCGACGGTGATCGGCAGACGCGTATGCGGCGGAAGATCGGGAAGGAGGAGCCGCCAGCCGTTCCTGAGCGTTACGACCCCGCCCCACAGGTCCTGGTTCTCGAACTTGATAATCGGCTCCTCGAGATCCTTTTTCGGGACATACGCCGACAACCCGGCCTCAGTCCTGCGGATCATTACTTTCATGCGGCCGTTCCTTTATTGGCGTTTTCTTCGGCACTGCAGGGAGCGTCGGCTTTGTCGAGGCTCGTCAATTCACGCGCTCGCATGCCGACGACCGTCCCACGGTCGATCCATTCGACCGCGTAGATGAAGAACTGCTGTAGAAACGTGCCAATGTCGCGCACATAACCCTCTTCGCCCTTGCGCACGAGATTTTCGCCGATCTCCCTGCCAGGATAGGTGCCGTCATTCTTAATGTGGCGAGTGGCACGGACCCGCTCTCCCGGCTGAAATTGGGGGGGTCTGCGGATTTCGACCTCCTGTTCGCGTGCGGGCCGCATGGCGGTTCCTTGGTTCTCTGAGGCTAGTGTCATTGATGAGGCGCGCAGGCATTCCCCGGGGCAGCCAGTTGTGTGGGTACCCAGTGGACTCAGGCAGGAACGCAGGTCTTCGGCACAGGACACACCGAAGCACATTGCTGCGTGTCGAAAGCTCCCTCGCATTCGGTGCACTTCTGCAGATCGACCACGTAGCTCTCGCCTTTGAACTTGATCGCACCCGATGGGCATTCGAATTCGCAGGCGCCGCATTGCGTACATTGGGATGCGATGATCTTGAAAGCCATTTTGACTCCTGATTCGAGTAAATGAGGTGGGTTCAGGCCGTCGCGGCGAGTGCCTGGACGCCGGACTCGGCGGCGTAAATCGAGCTGATTGCCGTTTCGATGTAATCATGGCCGTAAGCGTCGGTTGCTCGGATACCGGCGGTCGCGAGCTGATCCTTGGGGCAATCTCCAATTTTGACGCAAAGCACTACGTCTACGCCTTCCAGCGCAGCGATGACCCCGTCGAGAGTGGCCTTCTCGCCCCAACCCCCGAGGCAATACTGCTCAACCTTGCGGTGCCCGATAAAGTTGATCCCTATCGGCGACGCTTCATACACCTGGAATTCCTTGGCGTGGCCGAAGTGTTCGTTGACGCGGCCGCCGCCCTTAGTCGCCACCGCAACGAGGAGGGACCTGCCGGAGCTCGTTGTCTTGACCATTCCGATCGCTTCGCTCCTGGCTGCCAGGCGATCACGGCGCTCGTCCGTGACCAGCTCCCGATAGGCTTCGCGCTTGCCGGCATCGTAGGTGAGCTCGCCGGGAATCTGGTCCAGTGTGAATTCCTGGCCACGATCCTCACCCAACAGGCCGACGGCATCTGCCCGGCACTGCCGGCAGTGACGCATCAACTTGGCGCCGCCTTCAAGCCGATCCTGAAGAGCCTTCATCTCCATTGCATTTGGACCGCGCTGCCCGGTCAGTCCGTAGTGCGTGCCGTGCGCCGGGTCGGAAATCAGAGGCATGACGTTGTGCAGGAATGCGCCGCGCTGCTTGACCCACTTGTTCACCTCAATCAGGTGCTGGTCGTTCACTCCAGGGATCATCACCGAATTGATTTTGGTGAGGATGCCGCGCGCGCTGAGCATCTCCAATCCCAGCATCTGCCGCTCGTGCAGAATTCTGGCGGCTTGGATGCCGACGTAGCGGCGATGGTCGTAAAAGATCCAGGGATAGATCTTTGCGCCGACTTCCGGATCGACCATGTTGATCGTGATCGTCACGTGGTCGACATTCATGTCGGCAAGCTCGTCGACGTGGTCCGGCAGCGCGAGCCCGTTCGTAGAGACGCAGAGCCTGACGTCGGGGATTTCTCTGACGACCCGTTCGAACGTTGCCTTCGTCTTCTCCCAGTCGTAACAGGCATCGCCGGGGCCGGCGATGCCAAGCACGGAAAGCTGCGGCACTTCGTTGGCGACTGCGATCACCTTGCGTACTGCCTGATCGGGCGTCAGCTTTTCCGAGACAACCCCGGGCCGGCTTTCGTTGGCGCAGTCATATTTGCGATTGCAGTAGTTGCACTGGACATTGCAGGCCGGCGCGACGGCGACGTGCATGCGCGCAAAATAGTGGTGCGCCTCTTCTGAAAAGCACGGGTGATCCTTGATCTTGTCCCAGATGGCCGGATCCACATCGTCCGGCCTTGTCGACGACCCGCAGGAGGAAGATGCGCAGCCATCCGACTTCGCGCTCACCAGCAACTGGTCGGAGAACCTCGCGCCGGTCAGGCTCTCAACTGAAATCACCGGTGCGGCCATTGAAGGGCTCCGTTACGGGTTAACGTCGCGGTTCGAAGCGCAAGAGCAATGCCAACTGAAAAGGTGGCGCTAGTTCACGAATTGGCTTTGCGCGTCGGACATCATGGAGCTGCTCCGACATAGCTTTGTCGGACTTCTAACAGGACTATGTTAGAAGGTGAGGAAGACGACCCGGCCGGACATCAGTTCAAGATAGAAATCCCGCGTCGACCGCTCGGCCGTGATCGCCCTCGGCACAACTCCCGACCGGTCTTCCGACGAGGATGTCGCTCCCTCTCGGCGACGGCGAGCTCGTCCGCGGTGAAGTTGCCACTGCTCGCTTGGGTCTGCATGGTTCCGATTCAGGAGAGTGGGGTGACTCTTTTTGCGATCGGCATGACGCCGGCAAAGGCGGATGATGAAGGGGGTGTGACAACATCACACGCTCGCGCAGCTTTGGCCCGGGCTCCGACACATTTGGCGTAGCTGGCGCAGTGTTCTCGTTCTCCACGTCATGAGAACGCTAGAATTTCTTCACCTCAATACCGTGTCGGCGCAAAGCGTATCCGACCTGTCGTGGCGTGACGCCGAGGACACGGGCGGCCTTGGCCTGAACCCAGCCGACCTTCTCCATCGCGCCGATCAGCCGATCGCGTTCCGTCAGGCGCGGGCCTATTGCAGGGAGAGCGGGATCGTTTGCAGGGTCGGCAGTATGGGGTCGCACGTTATCCTGCGGGGCGCCGAAGCGCCCGGACGGCATCGGCAATCCGCCGGGCATTAAATTGCTTCGAAATCGCTGGTTGCCGGTATTGCCGCTGAGCGAATCAGCTTTTTTCCACAGGAGCCAAGATAGGCATTGGTTATTATTGCACGCAAAATCCGATGGAGCGATTGTCCTTGAGCGCGCTAGCGTGGCCGTCCTTTGCACGCAGTTCTCCAATTCTCGCACGTTACCGGGGAAGTAGCATTGCGAGATAAACTCGAGCGCCGACGGCGCGAAGGCGAGTTCGAGATGGTTCTCCTTGTTGAATCGTTCGAGGAAGGCGCTCGCAAGACGAGGGATATCCCCCGGTCGCTCTCGGAGCGGAGGCAGGATGATTGGCACCACATTGATGCGATAATAAAGGTCGGCCCTGAAATCCCCGTTTACGACAGCCGACTCGAGATCCCTGTTGGTGGCGCATATAAGTCGCACGTCGACCTGCAGCGTCTTGGTACCGCCAACACGCTCCAGTTCGCCTTCCTGCAAGACACGTAACAGCTTGGCTTGGAAGGCAGGCGAAATCTCGCCGATTTCGTCGAGTAGCAGCGTTCCCCCGTTTGCCAATTCAAAACGGCCGGCGCGCTGGGAAATTGCCCCTGTGAAGGCGCCTTTTTCATGTCCGAACAGCTCCGACTCCAGAACGCTTTCCGACAGTGCGGCGCAGTTTAACTTGACGAAAGACTTCCTCCGCCGGCGCGAGAGCCTATGTATGGCTTGCGCGAAAAACTCCTTGCCGGTGCCGCTCTCGCCCCTCAGGAGCACGGTGGAATTCGTCCTTGCTACAATGGAGACGGTTTCGAGCACCTGCTTGAGTGCGGGGCTCTCCCCGATGATCCCATCCATCTTGGCGGGTGCATGCGGGACGGGGTCGGTCCGGTCCTCATCGGACGAATTCTCCGCTGTCCAGCTCTCATCGACGCGCCGCTCACGATCCCTAGTCAAGCCGCGATGGAGGCGAATAGTGCGGCCTACGAGGTTGGCCACCATCGTCAGGAAGCAGATGTCCTCATCGTAGCGGGACCCGTTTGCGCTGTCTCTTACGATCGACAACGTCCCAAGGATCCTGTCCTCAGCCTTAACCGGGACGCCGATAAAGGCCATTGGGAGGGAACTGACACCAGGACGTGTTTGAAGCTCCGCCTGAAACAACTCGGACGTGCTGAGGTCCGCGATGACGAGCCGCGTGCCCGTAGCGACGATTTGATCTATTGCCGCCTTTGGTATGATGGGGTGAGTGCCTGATGGGCCGCTGCCGGCACTCGCGGCGATCTCCGGCTCACCTTCAGAGTCCAGGACAAAGATTGCTCCGTGACGCATTTGCACAAACGACGGGAGAGTGTTCGCGACATTGGCCAGCGTAACCTCCAGCCGGGCGGGAGCCGTCAGCGCCTTCGACACCTCGTAGATTCCCTTGAGCCAGTCATCTGCTTCGAACATCCCATCACTGGCGGGTTTGCGGAAGGTGTCTCGAGGTCCTACTCCGTTGACCCGATCATCCGGCCGTATGTGAGCCATGGAAACACCTCAGCGGTTGTGGTCCAGGGTGCTCCTCCCAAGCGCCTTTTCATCAGTTCAGGAAGTTCACTTGCTCCGCAATTTGGCGAGATGGTGCCGGCAAGATTGCGCCTTGTCGCGAGTTCGGGAGTACACAGGTGCACACCCGCCGAAACGGTGCCAAAGCCGATCATCCGAACTTGAAGAGGACGCCGAAGCCACCACGCGGATAATTCCATTCGATCTCGCCGCTGGCCTCGCACAAAACGCGGCAGGTGCCGCACTCCATGCAGCCATCGGCGGTGATTTCAACTTGACCTTTGTCGTTCAACTCATAGCATTTCGCTGGACAGACGCGTGTCAGCGCGAGCAGATTCGCGCTTGGTTGCTTGTGCGGTCGCACATTTATATGCGGACGGCCGGAGTCCACCAGATAGCGGTTCTGGTAAAGCTTGTCTTCGACACGTAATTCTGTCCCTGGGTTCGTCATGTCGTCAGTACCTCACCGCCACGCCAATGCCAGCCGGATCGCGTCGCTGACCAGCCCCAACCGCGAGCGCGCCTTGATGAAGGCTGCCGTGGTAGCCTTTTCCTTTTCGATCTTTGGCGTGCCGTCGACACGCATGAAGTTTTGCGCGGCTTGCGACATCAACCGCGGGTAGGTCGTGAAGAAATTGCAGGCGTTAGTGTGGAGTAAAGCTGGCATGTCTTTGTATTTCCGCAGGTCTTTGACTACGAAGGATTTATCCAGCATCGTCTGGTAAAGGGCGAGGTTCCGTTTGGTCATTGGATCGTTGCGTCTCTTCACCTGGATGATAGCCTCAGCCGCAATGCGACCGGAGGTCATGGCGAGGTTCGAACCCTCGCGGTGAACGGCGTTGTTCAATTGCGCGGCATCGCCGACAACGACCCAACCGTCGCCAAAGAGCTGCGGAATAGCCTTGTAGCCACCTTCGGGAATGAGATGCGCCGCGTATTCTTTCACCTCCGAACCGGCGATCAGCGGCCGGATCGAAGGATGGTTTTTTAGCGCGTCGAGAAGGGCGTAAGGGCTCTCCATCTTCGCGGCGAAATCCGAGACGAGGCAGCCGATGCCCAGTGAGATCGATTCCTTATTGGTGTAGAGGAACCCGAGCCCGGCCATGCCGTGGGATATCGTGCCGACTGCCTCGATCACGCAGCCTTCACTCCCTTTGACCCCGAACCGCTGCTCAATGACCTCTTCGGGCAGGAAATGCATCTCCTTTACTGCGAGCGCCACCGCTTCCGGCTTCAGCATCTTGCGAAGACCGCCCCGCGTGCCAAGCAGCCCGCAGACACCTTCTGCAAGAACAACTACGTCCGCGTAGATCGCTCCGCCGGCCCGATCCGTGCGGACGCCGATCACCTTGCCCTTGGCGTCACGGACGAGTTCCGTCACCGTCGTCTCGCACAGAACCGTCGCGCCGGCCTCGCGCACCCTGCGCGAAAACCATTTATCGAACTGGGCACGAATGATCGTATAGCGGTTGGGCTTCACCTCGTTGAAGTCGTCCGACCGATAGTGAATCCCGGTGTGGGAGGTGTCGTCCATCACCCAGAGCCGCTGTTCAACCAGATGCCGCTCGAGCGGTGCATCATCCCGGAAATCCGGGACGATCTTCTCCAGCATGTTCGCGTACATGATGGCGCCCTGGACGTTCTTAGAGCCCGGGTATTCACCTCGCTCCAACTGGAGTACCTTCAAGCCGTCGCTTGCCATGGTGTGAGCAGCTGCGTTCCCGGACATGCCGGCCCCGATGACAATGGCGTCGAACTCTTCGTTGATCATTTCCATCTCCCTTAGCTCGCAAGCTTGTCGCGACTGTGCGGTGACAGCCGCCGGGTGAAGGCCTCGGTCAGCGCGGGCAGGAAACGGACCGCATCGGTGACGATCCCGAGGTGAGCGAAATCGAAAATCGGCGCGTTCGGGTCGGTGTTGATGGCCACGATGAGATCGGCTCCCTCAACTCCAACGCGGTGCTGGATGGCGCCGGAAATACCGGCCGCTATGTAAAGCTTCGGCCGGATTGTCTTGCCTGTTTGGCCGATCTGCCGATCGGCCGACATCCAGCCCTTTTGGACCAGCGGCCGCGAACAGCCGAATTCGGCGCCTATCACTCGCGCGAGACTCTTCACAAGCTGCAGGTTCTCCGCTCCGCCGAGACCGAGCCCTCCCGCAACCACCACATCCGCATAGGCGAGATTGGCGTTGCCCGACTGGCTGTCCGGAAGGAATCCTAGCACCTTGGTGACGATTTCATTCTCGGCTAGCGACAGCTTGTGCGGGATGACACGCCCGATCGCTCTGTCGGCCCGCTGCGGCATGGGCATGACCCTCGGTCGCACCGTCGCCATCTGCGGCCTGTAATTGAGCGTGTAGATCGTGCATAGCAACGAACCGCCAAAAGTCGGGCGAGTCGCGGCGAGCGAACCGTCAGCATCCACGTCAAGTTCGGTGCAGTCGGCCGTTAGCCCTGTCAGCAAGGTGGTTGCGACGGAACCGGCGAGATCCCTGCCGAGCGTGGTTGCACCGAGAAGCAGGATCTCGGGTTTGTAAGTAGAAACCAGATCGGTCATCGCCTTGGTGAAAGGCTCATTACGATAGTCGGCGAGCACCGGCGCCTCGACGAAGTAGACGAGGTCGGCGCCATAGGCGAAGGCCTCGGCGACTGCGTTCTGGGTGGCTTCTCCCGGGGGTCCGAGCACAGCACCCGCGAGCTGGACGCCAAGTTTGTCCGCCAGCTTGCGGCCCTCGCCAAGCAGCTCGAAGGATACGGGGTGGACCTGGCCGCGTTCGAGCTCGATGAAAACCCAGACGTGCCGATAGTCCCTGAAACGCTCGAGAAGCTCCTTCTTCATCCCGGCACGGCCGGCGGGCTGGCGAGGGGTGTCTGAGTTCGTGCTCGACATATGGTCTGCTCCTTGCCGTCACGCGCCCTCGAAGGCGAGTTCCGGTTCCAGCGCCGGCTGGCGGGTGAAGATTGCACCAATCAGTTCGTCTGCGGTATCGCGCAGCGTCTTTTCGGCGGTCTCAATTTGCTCCGCCTTTTCCGAACGGGCGCTAGGGGCGAAAACGCGTTTGACGACCGTCGGCGAGCCACGCAAGCCGCATTTGGTGAGATCTTCGATGCCGGCCTCGGCCGCACTCCATTTCACAATCTGGCTGCGCGCGGCGCAAAGCGCGTCTTCGATCGAGCCCCGGCGCATCTCGTTTGTGCCTTCCAGCATGGTGATGAGGCAAGGCAGCCTGCTCTTCAGCTTCTGGGTGCCGCCCTCGCAACGGCGCTCGACCGTGATCTCGCCTGCAGCAAGATCAATGGAGGCGATTTTCGCGACATAGGTGAGTTGAAGGAGATCGAGACGCTTGGCGATGCCGGGCCCGACTTGGGCGGTGTCGCCGTCGATCGTCTGTTTGCCCGTGAAGACCACGTCCGGCGTGCCGAACGTCTCGCCGATCTTCGCGATTGCCTGGGAAAGAGCAAAGGAGGTGGCCAGCGTGTCAGAACCGGCAAAATAGCGGTCGGTCAAAAGCACCGCGCGATCGGCGCCGTAGCCGAGCGCCTTGCGCAGGGAGTCCTCGGCCATAGGTGGACCCATAGTGAGCACGGTGACCTCCCCGCCATAAGCGTCGCGCAGCCTGAGTGCTTCTTCGAGGGCGAACAAGTCGTAAGGGTTGATGATGGTCGGCACACCCTGGCGCATAATGGTGTTCGTCACAGGATGGACCCGTATCTGTGCCGAGTCCGGCACCTGCTTGATGCTGACGACGATATGCATTGGCGTTCTCTACGCTGTTATCCCGATGCGGGCTGGCGGTGCGAGTTCATGTTTGCATGATTCGTGCCAAGTGATTTGCGAACGTCTGTTCCTTGTAAATTGCATTGATCTTTTCTGAGGCCCCCGGTTTCGGTGCCCGAATTGTTGGCTTGTCGACATTGTCGCGTCGCAACTAGTAGCGCTTATTCGCCGAACCGCTTCAGGACGGAGTCGAACGGAACGAATGTGCGGCCTGGCGCGTGAGGTTTGTTCGGATTGTGATCTTTGAGCACCTTGAAAACCCGGTGCGTGAGCGGGGAGGAAAGCGCGAACTCCTCGTAGGCGCGTTCCAGCATGGCGCGCATGCGCGCGGCGATCACCTGGTCGGGCAGACCGGAGAAATCTTCCTCGGCAAGGTATTGGCCCACACGCTTGAGGATATGCAGCCGTGAGACATTGAGCACCTTCGGATCATACGAGACGCCAAGGACAGCGAAGAACTCCTCCGCGGACGACAGGCCTTTCAGTCGCGTGAGGATGTTGGTGACGTCGATGGGACTGCTGTCAGCGGAACAACTCATTGCGTTCTCCCTTTGTCGGAAACGGTTCTAGTGCGTTGGTCGCACATTCGACATGCAGCCTCGAAAGCCGCGGTTTGATGAACGAATGCGCTAAGCCAGCGCGGCAATCGCCTCGTCGACACAACTGCCTCCGGTGCCGAGGCCGGACGTGGCGCGGTACAACTGGTCGATCTCCATGGAGGCAGCCGGCCCCGCTTGGAAGCGAGCGAGGTGGGCTGACGCAACGGCCCCGCAGGGCCCGAGCGGGATGGGCTCGACTGTCTCCGGATTGGCCCTCGACCTGGCGCTCGGCCTCCCGACCGACGTCTCCTCGGCCGCCAAGGGGGCAATGCGGTGAAGCCGACTTCGATATCTGCCTCCTGAAGGACAGCCATCGCGGCGGCCACCTCTTCGCGTGCGCTGCCCGCGCGCTCGCCGACGCCAAGGACGACCGAGGCATGGCGCGCGCCGGCGTGGATCGCCGCCACCCGTGTTGGCGGTAGCGAGGCCGAAAACGTTATGGCATGGAATTCGAGGTCGACGGGAGACTTCGCTGCGAGCGGGGTGACAAGCTCGAAAGTCGAAAAGGGATCGAGGGCGCTGACACTATCGGCCAGGCTGAGGCGGCTTTCGCCAGCGCGCGCCGCCGTCTTAATAAGGCGGGCGAGATAGTCCTTGTTAGTATGTGAAGCATCCTCAGAGCCCAGGGCGAGGAAAAAGCCGCTGGCGGCCGCGCGCCCGACCATATGCTCGATGAGCTTTAGCGGTCCTTCCCGGACTAGCCCGAGCTTGGTGGCGAGCTGGATATCCGATGCAGGCAAGGACAGATTGAGGGCGCTGACGCCGCTCTCGACCGATGCATGGAAATCCCGTGGGGTCATCCGGCGCCCTGCCGTGAACCGCACCGGAACACTCCGTGCGACCACGGCGCAAATTGCGTCGATCTCGATCGCAAGCTTTCCGCCACCGTGAAGGCAACGCCGGGTGCCTGCTCGCCCTCGCGCAGGGTAGTATCCTTGAGAAAGACCCGACTGCTCATGAATGGACGCCGGTTCATCTGCCGCTGAGACCTGGTACGCATTGAAGGCGTTCGGCGCTCCGTATATTCGACCCGGAACTGTGGGCGTCGCGCAGCTTCTCCACAATTGAAGGCAAGACCTCTAGCACCCGGTCCACCTCTTCTTGTCCGTTGTCACGCGCGAAAGAGAAGCGGACCGCCCCATGGGGCATTTTCATCGCCTTCAGCACATGGCTTGGCTCCGCACAGCCCGATGTGCAGGCGGACCCGGAGGAACAGACGATACCCTCGCGGTCGAGGAGATGCAGGATTCCATGACCTTCAATACCTTCGAAGGCCATGTTTGCGGTGTTCGGCAAGCGCTCCAGGGGATCGCCGTTGACGAAGCTGTTTGGGACACGCTGGACAAGCCCGTTCTCCAGCCGGTCGCGGAGCCACTTTATCCGCGTGGTCTCGTCATCCATGAATTTCAAGGCGAGTTCGGCGGCCATGCCGAGCCCGACTATGCCGGGCGTGTTTTCGGTGCCCGCGCGCCGTTCGCTCTCTTGGTGACCCCCCTTGATCAGGGACTGGAACGGCACGCCGCGCTTGACGAAAAGTGCGCCTACCCCTTTTGGTCCATGAAATTTATGGCTGGAGAGCGACAGCATGTCGATGGCGGTTGATTTCAGGTCCATCGGGAGCTTGCCGACTGCCTGCACGGCATCAGTGTGGAAAAGCGCGCCGACTTCCTTGGCCAATTCGGCGAGCTTGGCGACGGGGAAGATCGTACCAGTCTCGTTATTGGCCCACATGATCGAGACGATTGCCACGTTCGGGTTGAGGACGGCCCGGTAAGCGTCGACGTTCAGCCGGCCATGGCGGTCCACCGGGATCCTGTGCACCTTAGCGCGGCGCGCCTCCTCAAGATGAGCGCAGAGGGTCAGCACAGCCGGATGTTCGACAGCGGAAGTCACGATCTCTGTTCGGTCAGGCATCACCTCGAGCGCCGAAAGAATGGCCGCATTGTCGCTTTCCGTTCCACCCGAGGTGAAGGTGATCTCATCGTCGAACTCCGCGCCGATCAGCGCCTGCAACTGACGCCGCGCGTTGCTCAACGCGGCGCCGGCAAGGGCGCCAAAACCGTGCGCCGACGAAGGGTTGCCGAATTGATCCGTAAGCAACGGCAACATCGCTTCAACGACCGCGGGATCGACCCGTGTCGTTGCGTTGTTGTCGAGATAGACAACTTTCATGGGCTATGGTCCTCAATGGATCGAATGACGTGAGGCGCAACCCGGTCGCATCGAGCCTTGCGCATGCCGTTGCTGGCGGAGACGATCCAGAAGCGGTGCAGGTGCCCCCCAGATTGGCGCAGATTGGGCCGCCATCGCACCGATAAGCTCACCTCAGGCGCCCTCTCTCCTTCCTTCGGCAATCAACTACAGGACTTGCCGCAGGAGCACTTCCCGCTCGCATTCGGATTGTCGAAGACAAAGCCGGAGGTTTCGAGACCCGTGACGAAGTCGACGGCCATGCCGGCTACATGCGGCTGGGTGCCGGCGTCTACGAACACCTTGATCCCATCTGTCTCGATGATCGCGTCGCCCTCGTGCGGGACGCTCTCCAGGCCCATCGAGTATTTGAAGCCGGAGCAGCCGCCGGCCTCGACCTTAATACGAAAGCCTTCTGCCGGCTCACTAGCGGCGGAAAGAGCGGTTTTAACGGCGGCAACGGCCTTGTCGGTGAGCGTAATCATCGCTCGTTTCTCCTCAGTGCGTGACGGTTTGGGCATCACCGTGCATGGACCGTGCCAATGGGAAAAACCGTTTCCGGACAGTGCGACATCGCCAACGCGGCCACGATTCTGGTTCGGCTGTTACCGCGAAGGTGTCGGACAATCGACAGGTATTGTCGGATTTGTCGAGACCGCCACAGGGGGATGAGCTCAAGTTCCCTGTGAACTGGCATGTAAGTCGGTTTCCGAGCGCTTCGAGCAATTGGCACGACTTTTGAGCTCTTTTTTGGCGGGGCGAAGACGCCCCACCGACAGGATGCGCAACCAGGGGTCAAGACATGCACCAGCGCGAGCAACCTTCGCCGGAGAGAATCCGGCGGGCACGCGAAGACAGCCCAACAATCCGCGACCGCGATCTCGCCGCCCAATTGGGCATTTCGGAAGCGGAGCTTTTCGCGGCACATTGCGGTTTTGGCACGGTGCGCATCCAGCCACGCGTTAATGATATGCTGACCGGTCTCGAGGCGGTCGGCGAGGTGATGGCGCTGACCCGCAATGCCAGTGCCGTGCATGAGAAGATAGGCATCTACGATAAGGTGTTCACCGGAAAGCATCACGCCATGGTGCTCGGCAAGGACATTGATTTGCGCATCTTCCCGAACGTGTGGGCGCACGGCTTTGCCGTCGAGACACGCGATGGCGGGGAGATCCACCGCAGCCTGCAATTCTTCGACGCCGCAGGCGAGGCAGTGCACAAGGTGCATCTGAGGTCGTCCTCCAACCTCTATGCGTATCAAAAACTGACAGACGAGCTCCAATCCCCGAACCAGGAGCCGATCGTGTGGGTTAAGGGGAGGTCAGCCGAAAATGTCGCAAAGATTCCGGACCAAGCCGCTACAGTCGACGACCTGCGGGAGCACTGGAGCCGGCTGACCGACGTGCACCAGTTCTTCGGCATGCTCAAGGCCCTGAACCTCAGCCGCCGCCAGGCGGTGCGCATGGTCGGCCAGGATTACGCCTGGCTGCTCGACAATGCTGCCGTTGGCGCCATGTTCCATCGTGCGGCCGAGGACGAGATGCCGATCATGTGCTTCGTCGGCAATCGTGGCTGCATCCAGATTCATTCCGGTCCTATCAAGTCGGTCAAGCAGATCGGGCCTTGCATCAATGTGCTCGACGAGACTTTCCACCTGCATCTCAGGGCCCACCACATCCGTGAGGTTTGGGCCGTGCGCAAGCCGACCAGGGACGGTCACGTCACGTCACTCGAAGCCTATGGCGCCAACGGCAAGATGATCATCCAGTTCTTCGGGACGCGCAAGGAAGGCGAACCCGAGCGCCACGACTGGCGGCTACTGGCCGAGAACCTGCCGCGCATTCCCCGTTCAACCGCCGCTTGAGGTGAGACCGATGCATATCGATTCCCGTTTCGCTCGGCATGCGCCGCTACTCTGGATTTTGCCGACCACCGCTTTGCCTGCCGAGGCCAACGAGGGGACAGCTGCCTTTTTGCGGCCCGCCGAGGATCACCTCGATCGGAGACGCCATTCCCGAGGGCCATCGCGCTTGGCGAGGATCGCCATCATTGATCCCGTTGCCATGAGCCGCAACCGGAACTCCGCGGTAAAGCTGCTCAATGCAGGCAAATGCGTCAGCTGCCCAGACGGGTGTGTTGTCGGTCAATTGTCCAACATCCCAGATGTACGGCAGCGGGCGGGAGGAATTGCTCGAAGTGAAGTCGATTGGTCCCTCCGTCAAGTTTCCAGAGGACGGCCTCCACAAAGGCATCTCGAATGATCCTTCGCCGGCAAGAGCCCTCGGCGTCTCATGCCAAGCTCGAAAAGCTAGCGTCCGAGACGGATGCAAAGCTGAACACGCCCCAAAGCAGCCCGCATTATCAAAGAACGCTTAGCGCATCCTGTTCGCGCTATCGGCTCACCGCGGCTAGATTCTTGCCAAGAGCAGCAACACAGCAGTCAACGGCCAGGTTGCCGATGCGACCAGTGCGGTCGAGGATTTCTCCGGCTACCAGCAGATACCCCCACGAGGCGATCGCCATCGTCAGGCCGATGTGATCCTGACGCAGAAGAATTGGGGCTGCCGATCTCCGCAGTGAGCTATTTGCGGGCGCCCTGATGGCCTCGGCGCCGGCGGACGTGGGGCCCTCTTTTTGCCATAGGCGCGGCCGATCGCGGCCCCGTCTCCGACTCGCTCAGGCGCTCGACCGCATACAAATCATCTCGCGCAAGAGATCGGGATCCGGAGCCTTCTCCACGAGCGCGCAGGTTCACCATGCCGCCGGTCATCGATCGTCCTTCGAATTAGTTGGGTCAGCAACCCGACCTTACCGACGAAGTATCGATGACGACCGCAAAGCCGCTCGCTCGCTACAGCGCTCGTGGAGGGCGCGCTCGCGAGCGGCTTCGCTACCGCCGAGCTACACCCTCTCTCGCAGGTGACCTCGTTCGATACTTAGCCTCTTCACTCGGCTCCTCGCTAGCATTTTTTCCTGCAAAACCTTGTCGTGTCTGGAACAGTCATGAATGTCGAAATTCGTACCAAGGTTAGCCTCAGAAGGGCAGCTACAACGGAGATATGAGCAGCGCCAATGGTGCGCTTATTCGGCACGCAATTTGCTCGACGTTGTCATCGGAGGCGATGTCGGCAGTGCGCGCGGAGCTCAGCGGTGACGAACAGCCTTGCGATCTCAACCGAGCGTAAACGCCTGAACGCAGGAGAACCAAATGGCGACCAACCCGGTTCCAGATCATGTCCCGCCGGAAATGGTGGGCGACTTCAGCCTTTTTTCCTCGCCAGGCATGTCTCCGGCGCCCAACGGCGACCCCCACGCAGCAATCGCTTGCGTGCATGCCGGACCGCGAATCTTTTATTCGCCCTGGAACACGCGTACCGGGCAGGGTGCTTGGGTCATCACTCGCGCCGCAGATCAGCGCCGGGTGCTGCAGGAGACCGAAAACTTTTCCAGTCATCGCAACGTCTTCGCATCTGCACTGGGCGAAGACTGGCCGACGATCCCGCTCGAACTCGATCCCCCTTCCCATGCAGTCTTTCGCTCATTGCTCAATCCGCTCTTTTCGCCGAAGCGTGTAACGGAACTGGAGCCCGCCATCCGCGAGCGAGCGATAGCGCTTATCACGAGGATCGCCTCGTCGGGAACAAGCTGTGATGTCATGAAGGATTTCGCCTTTCCTTTCGCGGTCAGCATCTTCCTTCGCTTCATCGGACTGCCGGAGCACCGTCTTGAGACGTTTGTTGCCTGGGCGAAAGATCTGCTCCATGGCGATGATGTCAGACGGCCGGCGGCGGCTCGGACGATTGTAGCGTTCATAGACGAGCTGGCGGCGATGCGCCGCAACAAGCCCGTCGACGATTTCATGAGCTTCATTGTGCAGGCGCAGGTCGAGGGCCGCGGGCTGACAGACCAGGAGGTCCGTGGCATTGGCGTGCTCGTTTTGGTGGCGGGCCTCGACACGGTCGCTACAGCCATAGGCTTTGACTTGGCCTATCTCGCGCGAAAAATGGAAGATCAGGAATTGCTCCGAAACGAACCGGACCGGATCGTGCGCGCAGCCGAAGAACTGCTGCGTGCCTTTCCGACCGTTCATTTGATCCGCGTCGCACGGAAAGATATCGACTTCGAAGGCGCGCCGATCCGCAAGGGGGACTTCGTTTCCTGCGCCACGATGATTGCAAATCGTGACCCGGCGGAATTCGAATCTCCCAACACGGTCGATCTGACCCGAGAAGGCATCCGCCACGCCGCCTTTGGCTATGGTCCCCACCGGTGCCTTGGTTCACATCTCGCGCGCCGGGAAATTGTCATTGGCCTGGAGGAGTGGCTGGCGCGCCTGCCGCCCTTTCGAATCAAGGAGGGAACAGCACCCATCACCCACGGCGGCCAACTGTTCGGGATTGAAAATCTGATCCTGGAGTGGGGCTAAACCTAGCCCGGCCTGAGCTGGGGCACAGACGTTGGAGGTCGCCTTGCGCATCATCGTTCACCAAGCCAGATGTCAGGGACATGCGCAATGCGCGGCGCGAGCGCCGGCAGTCTTTAAGCTGGATGAGGCGGGTTACATCCTCCCCGGTGACATCGAGGTTGCGGACGCGGAGCAACTGCTTGCGTCGGATGGGGTGAGATCCTGCCCCGAACTTGCGCTGGAAATCGACGATCCACCCGCTGCGCTAATCGCTTCGGAGGCCACCCTCAAACCGAAGACAGAGGTCCCGGAACACGTCGGAACCACCGAATTTGCGGCAGACCCGACGGGCCAAGCGAAAATCGTCGAACTGCTCGACCGTGAGGCGATCCGTGACTGCCTCTATCGGTACTGCCGCGGGATAGACCGTGCCGATGAAGCGGCACTGCGCAGCGCCTACTGGCCAGATGCACATGACAATCACGGGGCCTATTGCGGCTCGGCAGAGGGCTTCATCCGGTTTGCGCTCGGCGTCTTCAAGACCGGACCGCGCAACATCCATCAGATCACGAACATCCTTGTCGAATTCATCAACCCGGCAGAGGCCGCAGTCGAGAGCTATTTCACCGCGCTGCAACGCGGACCGGACAAAGACGGAGAAATACGCCAGATGCTGCTAAGCGGGCGCTACTGCGATCTATTTCAAAAGAGGGCAGGGGAGTGGCGGATTGCCGAACGGACCGTTGTCTATGACTGGCTCGAGGAGCAGATCCCATCGTCGGTGCTGGAGGCAGAACGCTTCGGCACGCGACAGCCGATTGGAGCACCGTATCCGGACGATCCTGTCTATGCGCTCGGGGAGCGCCGCATTGCTTCTCATGACAGTGCCATCACAACCTTGGGACCGCATCAGTATGACTACGGACTGTGAAACTTCCAACGCCACCGCGCCACCTGCAAGGGAAAGATGGGCCGGCAGGAACCCCCGCGTGAGAGCGGCAACGCTCTGGTCTGAAACCGTGAGCGCACCGAGGACGCCGGTGGTATCGATTTGCTGGAGCTTGGCAGAGCCCCTCATCGATCCTGAAACTGTCCAATCGCGTTACGGACCCAGTTGAGAGATTTCGACCAGGGACAATGCTGCCAGACCGAACTGGGGGAGACCGGATCATCCCCCCATCAACAACGCTATGGGTCATGGTTTAGCGCGGTGACTTCGAAGGCCAGCTTGGTCATGCGGTCGACCCGCGGCCCGCTGTATTGGGGTTGAGCCCGCGCCGGCGGTGCCCGTAGTCGGACCCATGTGCTCTCGGCAGGGCCGCTGCATCGCGAAAACAAACCAGGAGAACGGGACCATGTCCGCACAGAAAGACGCATGTGTCGGCGCCGGCCAATGGCCCACCAGCATCGAGCCGGAGAGGGGGTTCGACGAGCATGTTCTTGCCTGCGTTCTCTCGTGTGCGCTCAAGGAGGTCGAGGCTGGCGAAGCGACAGCGACGGAGTCAACAGGGCTGTCCCTTGCCGAGCTGCGCGAGGTCCTGCCCCTGGGTTTGTCCGCAACCGCTATGGCGGCCTTAGCCTTGGAAGACGTCAGCGATCCTGAGCGGGGCATGGAGGAAGAACTTCTGCGCGGCCTTCTGCTGGCGCATGCCCGGCCGAGCGACCCGGCGAGCGCGCGCTTCGCTAAGATCGTCGCCCGGCGCGCCATGCGCGATGACCATCTGTGGCAGGATCTTGGTCTTCTCAATCGGGCCGAGCTCAACCGCCTGCTTGCCACCCATTTCCCGATGCTTGCAGCCGGCAATACCCAAAACATGAAATGGAAGAAGTACTTTTACCGCAAACTCTGTGAGGCCGAAGGGTTTTTGCTATGCACTGCGCCCAATTGCCGGGAATGTAGCGATTTCGACGGTTGCTTCGGCCCGGAGGAGGGCGAATGTGAAGAACGCGTCACATTTGATTTAGGGGCCGCTTTTGGTCACGAGGCCTTGAGGCCTTGATCGCCGTCCCGCCACAAGCGCTTTTCCCGGCGCCGCTGTATGGAGGAGGGGATGTTCATCGCCTCGCGATATTTGGTGACCGTGCGGCGAGCGAGATCTATGCCGCATTCCTTGAGCCGGTCAGCGATGTCATCGTCAGAAAGCATGTTATCAAGCGATTCTTCGGCGACCATCGCTTTGATCCGATGGCGGACAGCTTCGGCGGAGTGCGCGTCACCGCCTTCACAGGAGGCGATCGCGACAGTGAAGAAATACTTGAGTTCGAACACGCCGCGTGGGGTAACCATGTACTTGTTCGAGGTCACCCGGCTTACAGTCGACTCATGCATGTTGATCGCGTCAGCGACCGTCCTAAGATTGAGGGGCCGTAGGTGGGCGACGCCATATTCCAGAAAGGCATCCTGCTGGCGCACGATTTCGGTGGCAACCTTAAGGATCGTCTTGGCGCGCTGATCGAGGCTGCGGATCAACCAGTTCGCGTTTTGCAAGCATTCATTGAGAAATGTCATGTCTTTCGATTTTTTGGCGGCTCGGCAGGAAACCTCCGCGACATAGCTTTGGTTGATCAGCACCTTGGGCAGCGTGTTCGGATCAAGTTCGATCTGCCATCCACCTCCTGGCGAGCGCAGGACCCATACGTCCGGTATCACGCATTCCGGCGTTCCCGACTGGAATCTGTTTCCAGGCTTGGGGTCAAGCGCACGGATTTCCTGCAACATGTCGAGAAGATCTTCTTCATCGACGCCGCAACGCTGCTTCAATGTCTGAAAATCGCGTCGCGCAAGCATCTCAAGGTTGGCAACCAAAACCGCCATCGCCGGGTCGAACCGGTTTCGCTCGCGCAACTGTATCTCGAGACATTCGCTGAGCGATCGTGCGAAAATTCCCGGTGGATCGAGGTGCTGCAAGACGCCCAGCACCCGTTCCACATGGGCCAGCCCGACGTTTAGGGTGTCAGCCAAGTCCGAAGGACTTACCCGAAGATAGCCAGTGTCATCCAGATGCCCGGCAAGCTGATGAGCAATCAGCCGCTCGTGCGGTGTGAAGGCGGTGAGGGAAATCTGACGAGCGACATGGTCGTGCAACGTTTCCGCTAAGGCGACAAACTCCTCGTAGGCAGGACGCTCGCCCGGCGTGGTGTTCGTCGTGCTGAGCTGGGATTTCCCTTGCCTGGGCAGGTCCGGGGACCTTGCCCAGTTCGGTCCTTCAACCTCGCCAGACCACCCTTCGTCGTTTGGCGCATGCTCCAGAAGCGGATTTTTCTCGAGCTCCTGGTCCACGAACTGATGCAGTTCGGCATGCGTCAGCTGCAACAGGCGAATCGACTCGATGAGTTGAGGCGATGCCGCAAGAGACTGTTTCTGAAGTAGGCTGAAGGACGATTTCATGGTCGGTTCGGTATTCCTGTCAAAGAAGCTCTTGGCGGTGGCTAATTAGATCTCTCACAGGTCGACGCTTCTAAGCCGCGTCACTGAACGACCTCACGGGCCGCGCGCCTCCAGAGCTTTGCGCTCTGCACACAGTGTCGTCCAAAACGCAGTTGCGCATGGTCGATGTGCAAAAGGTCACGCAGCGTCCTTCAATGATTGAAGGACGTTCTGCGGGGATGAGACGCCATAGGGGTCGGTCTCGCAGTTGTCGGAGAAACCTTCCTCCTCAAACCACTGCTCCACCACGCCATTATTAAGCAGAGCCGCGTAGCGCCACGAGCGCATACCGAAGCCCAGATTGTCCTTGGCAACCAGCATGCCCATTTTGCGCGTGAACTCGCCAGACCCGTCCGGGATCAGCTCGACCTTCTGCAGCCCCAAGGACTTTCCCCATGCGTTCATGACAAAGGCATCGTTGACCGAGAGGCAGTAGATCGCGTCAACTCCTTCTTTCTTGAAATCCTCGTAGAGATCTTCGAAATTGGGCAGTTGGTAGGTCGAGCAGGTCGGGGTGAAAGCGCCAGGCAGGGAGAACAGGATGACGCGTTTGCCGGCAAAGTAGTCGTCGGATGTTTTTTCTTCCCAACGGTACGGATTTGGCCCCTGGATTGAATCATCGCGAACACGCGTCAGAAACGTGACGAATGGGACCTTCTTTTGACCGGTCATCAACTTGCTCCTTTTGAAGAAACTGGCGCACTGGATTTTACTGAGGCTATCGGATTGCCGCGCTGGGGTGCTGCCAGGCCAGGGCGCGAGACAATGCCCTACGCGGCTCCCGATTCTTTCCCCCTTCTGGTCTATGGGAACGGCCCGGCTCCAGATGTTCGGATCTCCAAACCGGGCGATGCGCAGTCTTCAGCGAGGACAACCACCGCCGCCTTCGCCGATCGTTTAGAGCTTCGCGTGCCAGCCATGGTTCGGTATCCGCTTTCATCGTGTTCAATGGGCTCTGAGCACGAGCAGCAAGAGACATGCCATTTGCAATGAAGCTGCTTCTGCACTCCCCTTTCGGACGACGTCTTTCGCCACGCGGGATGCGCGCCATAGCCGTCGGTGTGTAGCGCGGATATTTGCGCTTCCGCCGGCTGGCAAACACCACACAGCGCTATGCCCATGCCCACGGCGCAGCCGCGGGCACCACCGCAGCGAGGGGGCACAGTGCGCTCCTAGTAGCGGTGTTGGCAGAGGCATGACTGACGCGAACGCACGCCTGTGACAGCAATTCATGGCGGCCGCTCTTCGGCAATCGCCATGATCCCGAGTCGATGAGGATCGAATTTGGCTCGGCCACGATCATGACATGCTTGGCGTTCCAACTGGCTTCGCCGTGCGTGTCCATCGAAACCTCTGTGTCGGAAACGGAACTAGAATTGTCGCAAGGCCGACCGAAACGTCGCCAAGCCGCCGCTGGTTAGCGGGAAGGGGCGCAACGCAAACGGAGCGCCACCCGGGCACGCAAATTGCGGTCGATGATCTTGTCGGTGGGACGTCCGCAATTCGAGCGAGACCCTCGGCTGCGCCCTAACGTCGGCGTTGCAAGAGATGATTTGACGTCTCGCTAGCTCGCGGTTGCTGAACATACGATGCCTGACCTTCAAACGATGATTGAAGAGCAGATTACGCCCTATCTCCCAAGCTCGTCGGCTCCGCCAGTGGGAAGAGTCCATGCCATGAGGCTGTCGGACATAGTTATCCGCGACGGTGAAGCCCTAGCGCTGACACCTTGCAATCTCAGGACATCGACGAGGCTACGCCTCAAGAACGGCACCTGGTCATCCATCAGCTGCCTAGCGCGACCCGCGCTCGCCCGGGCTGCGTAACCTGACCAACTCCGCCCGGGCGAACGCTGATGCACTTCCTGTAGCCGCGAACGGTGAAACCGGCGAGGCGAGGCGCCCGGCACTGGTCCAGGCCCCATCGGGTGGTAGCCGCGACCCAGGTCATATCTAGGCGAGACGAAGGCCTGAACCGACAAAGTAGTCGTGGGCGGGATCGCGCCGCGCGGCTGGTGCGGCTGCATCGCGAGCGCTGAGCTGAAGGTCTTTCCCGTCAGAGGTTGGTTAGGTTGTGCGTTTCGGGCCGAATAGGAACACCGTGAGGGCTGCGAGGAACGTGGCAACCGCGCTGTAGGCAAACACACTGGCGACGCCGACATTGTTCACAAGCAAACCGCCGAAGATCGCGCCGGCTGCGATGGCAATCTGGAACGTTGATGTCATCAGCACACCGGCGCTTTCGGCCTGCTCGGGAACGGCGCGCAGCACCATCCAAGTCTGTACCCCCACCGGCACCGCACCGAAGCCAAAGCTCCATACAGCAACCGCAATGGCCGAGGCGGAGGCCGATGCTCCAGGCATCAGCAATGAGACAGCGGCTATCGCCATGAGCAGGGGCGGCAGCGCCGCGACTGCCTTGAGGCTGTGTTTCGCCAGGAATGCGCCGGCTAAATTGCCGAAGAAGCCGCATACGCCGGAAACGAGCAACAGCAATGAGATCGTCTCGATTCGGAGGGCGGGAATCTCCTCGAGGTAGGCCCGGACATAGGTGAAGCTGGCGAAGTGCCCAGAAGCGACCAGCAGTACGACCAAAAGCGCGACCCTGATAGTTGGCTTCTTGATCACATTCAGCAGACCGCGGAGTCCAGCCATTTCAACCGGCGGCAACGTCGGAATGGTTACGAGTTGCACCAGCAATGTAACGCCATTGACGGCTGCGGCGATCATAAAGGTGGCTCGCCATCCCCAGATGTCGCCTACATAGGCGCCGACTGGAGGCGCGCAAACGATAGCGACCGAAACGCCGGTGAGGATGATTGATAGGGCGCGCGGCAGGAGATGATTTGGAACCAGCCGAATCGCCAGCGATGCCGAAATCGACCAGAAGCCTCCAAGCGCAATGCCGAGCACGACGCGTGCCGCTAGGAAAACCGGCAGCGACCACGCGACACCCGCCAGAACGTTGGACAGGATCTGAAGCAGCATCATCGCCCACAGGACGATCCTGCGGTCCAGGCGCTTTGTTATGAAGGCGATCGTCGGCGCAGAGATCGCCGCAGCAATCGCCGTCGCTGTCATCGTCTGTCCAGCCGCACCCTCTGTGACATGCAGATCATGCGCGAGCGGCGTCAGTACGCTGGCAGGCAAAAGCTCTGCCGCCACCAACCCAAAGGTGCCCAGGGCAAGCGATATGACCGCGCCCCATGCGGGACGAGATCGTTGATCCGGCTTTTCTGGGCCGTGCAGAAAAATCTCCATGAAGCCTGTCGCGGATTCGGTCATGAATAAGCTCGCCAGCTTGGGTGCAACTGCAACATGGGTTCGCTGCAGCGACCCGCATTCATGGAGCACGCCGTTGCTGGCGGCGTCGCACGAAGGGAATGTTCATCGCTGCCCGACATGTTGTGACAGCGCCGCGTGCAATATCAGTGCCGGTTCTCCGAGCCGGACCAGGATGTGATCGTCGGCAGTCGTCGCATCAGGCATGTTCCATGCCGACTTCGCGGGGGCCAGTCTCGAACCAGCCATGCGCAACCAGCTACCGGGCACGCACGTCTGATGTCCCGCGGCGGCGGCGCGCAAGCCCGTCGCTTTGCCGCCGCCTGTATGCAGCCGAAGGTCGGCTCTAGCTCGAGGGCCCGAGTTCTTCAGGTGTCGGTCTCGAAGCTGACGCCTTGTGTCGGGCATTGTCGGGTTCGCTACAGGGCTTGTTACGACAATCACTTGTCTGGCAGCAAACACTTGTTGAAGCTCAGGCTAACTCGCGGGACACAAACGAAAAAATCCCTGTTCGTTATCAGCAAGTCTACTTGGCACGAGTCTTGAGACCCTTTCGGTGTGAGGCTGCAAAAGCTGCCCATCGGCATTCATATTGCGGCCAGCCGCGACGGATGGAACGAAGGAAGGAAATCTATAATGTCAGGTCTGCGTCAGATCGCCTTTTACGGAAAGGGCGGCATCGGCAAGTCCACCACCTCCCAAAACACACTCGCCGCCCTGGTCGACCTCGGGCAGAGAATCCTCATCGTCGGCTGCGACCCCAAAGCCGAC
Source organism: Mesorhizobium sp. WSM4815 (assembly GCF_055811575.1). NCBI lineage: Bacteria > Pseudomonadati > Pseudomonadota > Alphaproteobacteria > Hyphomicrobiales > Phyllobacteriaceae > Mesorhizobium > Mesorhizobium sp. WSM4815. The sequence goes on from NZ_JBVVQS010000088.1 coordinate 151,062, forward strand.
TCCACCCGCCTGATCCTGAACTCGAAGGCTCAGGATACTGTCCTGCATCTGGCGGCGCAGGAAGGTTCGGTGGAAGATCTCGAGCTGCAGGACGTGCTCAAGATTGGCTACAGAGGCATCAAGTGCGTGGAGTCCGGCGGCCCGGAGCCGGGTGTTGGCTGCGCCGGCCGAGGCGTCATCACATCAATCAACTTCCTCGAAGAGAACGGCGCCTATGACGATGTCGACTATGTCTCCTATGATGTGCTCGGCGACGTGGTTTGCGGCGGCTTCGCGATGCCAATCCGCGAGGGCAAGGCGCAGGAAATCTACATCGTTATGTCTGGGGAGATGATGGCGCTCTATGCCGCCAACAACATCGCCAAGGGCATCCTGAAATATGCCCATTCGGGGGGCGTGCGGCTCGGAGGCCTGATCTGCAACGAACGTCAAACCGACCGTGAGCTCGACCTCGCTGAAGCCCTGGCTTCCAGGCTCAATTCCAAGCTCATCCACTTCGTGCCGCGCGACAACATCGTCCAGCACGCCGAGCTCAGGAAGATGTCAGTTATCCAGTATGCGCCGGATTCCAAGCAGGCCGGAGAGTACCGCGCGCTGGCCGAGAAGATCCATGCCAATTCTGGCCAGGGCACCATCCCGACGCCGATCACCATGGAGGAGCTCGAGGACATGCTGCTCGACTTCGGCATCATGAAAACCGACGAGCAGATGCTTGCTGAGCTTCAGGCCAAGGAAGCGGCCAAGACGGCCGCCCAGTAACGACCGATATTGGTCGCCTCTCGAGTTGGGCGTCTTGCAAAGAACGGGCGCCTCATCGGTGGGGCGTCATCAGACACCTTGAAAGGGGTCCCATGAGCCTGGAATACGAGAATGATGGTGCTCTCCATGCGAAGCTTATCGAGGAGGTGCTATCGCAATATCCCGACAAAGCGGCGAAGCGCCGCAAAAAACACCTCAGCATCGCAAAGAGCGGGGGTGAGGCTGGCGGGGAAAGTGAGATCCTTTCCGAATGCGACGTCAAATCGAACATCAAGTCCATCCCCGGTGTGATGACAATACGCGGCTGCGCCTATGCCGGCTCAAAGGGCGTGGTCTGGGGCCCAGTCAAGGATATGGTCCATATCTCGCACGGCCCCGTCGGTTGCGGCCAATATTCCTGGTCACAGCGACGCAATTACTATGTGGGCACAACGGGCATCGACACTTTCGGGACAATGCAGTTCACCTCCGATTTCCAGGAGAAAGACATTGTCTTCGGCGGTGACAAGAAACTGGAACAGATCATCGACGAGATCGAGATGCTGTTTCCGCTGAACAACGGCATCACCGTGCAATCCGAATGCCCGATCGGTCTCATTGGTGATGACACCGAGGCAGTTTCTCGCAAGAAAGCCAAGGAGTACGAAAAGACTATCGTGCCGGTGCGCTGCGAGGGCTTCCGCGGCGTCTCGCAATCACTCGGCCACCACATCGCCAATGACGCGATCCGCGACTGGGTCTTCGACAAGAAGGACGTCGAGTTCGAGGCCGGTGCTTACGATGTTAACGTCATCGGAGACTACAATATTGGCGGCGACGCCTGGGCCTCGCGCATCTTGCTTGAGGAGATAGGATTGCGCGTGGTCGGCAACTGGTCGGGCGACGCAACACTGGCCGAGATTGAGCGCGCGCCAAAGGCCAAGCTCAATCTCATCCACTGCTACCGCTCGATGAACTACATCTGCCGGCATATGGAGGAAAAGTATGGCGTCGCCTGGATGGAGTACAATTTCTTCGGACCGTCCCAGATCGAGACCTCTCTGCGCAGCATAGCCAAGCATTTCGGGCCGGAAATCGAGGAGAAAACCGAGAAGGTGATCGCCAAGTACAGACCGCTTGTTGACGCCGTCATCTCCAAGTACCGGCCGCGTCTCGAAGGCAATACCGTCATGCTATACGTCGGTGGCCTGCGCCCCCGCCACGTCATCACAGCTTACGAGGACCTCGGCATGGTGATCGTCGGCACTGGCTACGAGTTCGGCCACAACGATGACTATCAGCGCACCGGTCATTACGTAAAGAACGGCACGCTGATCTATGACGACGTTACCGGCTACGAGTTGGAGAAGTTCATCGAGGGAGTTCGACCCAACCTCGTGGGCTCTGGCATCAAGGAAAAATACCCGGTGCAGAAGATGGGTATTCCGTTCCGTCAGATGCACTCCTGGGACTATTCGGGACCTTATCACGGCTATGACGGCTTTGCCATTTTCGCGCGTGACGTGGATCTTGCCATCAACAATCCGGTCTGGGATCTCTACCAGGCCCCTTGGAAAGAACGCCCGCCCAGTGGGCGGGCGATAGCTGCCGAATAGACGCCCTGTCCTGGCCTAGTCTCCCCAGAGAGACCATGAACCCCGCGAGCTTGTGAGCCTCGGGATTACCGGAAACGTCTCGATCTATCTGAGCTGCCGAATGCGCGGCCAGATTAAAAAGAGGAATACCAATGCCGCAGTCGGCCGAAAAGATTCTCGACCACGCTCCCCTGTTCCGCGAGCCGGAATACAGGCAAATGCTCGCCGAGAAGAAGCTGAATTTCGAATGTCCGCACCCGGATCAGATCGTTACCGATCAAGGCGAATTTACCAAGACCTGGGAATACCGCGAAAAGAACCTCGCCCGGGAAGCGCTGGTAATAAATCCCGCCAAGGCCTGCCAGCCGCTCGGCGCGGTGTTCGCGGCCGCGGGCTTCGAGCGGACCATGTCCTTCGTCCACGGCAGCCAAGGCTGCGTGGCCTATTACCGCTCGCACCTGTCGCGCCATTTCAAGGAACCTGCTTCGGCGGTTTCCTCCTCGATGACCGAGGACGCGGCAGTGTTCGGCGGCCTGAAGAACCTGGTCGACGGGCTCGCCAACACCTACCAGCTTTACGATCCCAAGATGATCGCAGTGTCGACGACATGTATGGCGGAGGTCATAGGCGACGACCTGCACAGCTTCATCGAGAACGCCAAAGAGGAAAAGTCAGTCCCGCTCGACTTTGACGTGCCCTTTGCCCACACACCAGCCTTCGTTGGTAGCCATGTCGACGGCTATGACGGCATGCTCAAGGGTATTCTGGAGCACTTCTGGAAGGGCCAGCAGCGTACGGAAACCAAGGGAAGCATCAACGTCATTCCGGGCTTCGACGGTTTCTGCGTTGGCAACAACAGGGAACTCAAACGTCTGCTCGATGTAATGGGTGTTTCCTACACCTTCATCCAGGACGCGTCTGACCAGTTCGATACACCATCGGACGGGGAATACCGGATGTACGACGGCGGCACGAAGATTGATGAGGTGAGGGGGGCACTCGACGCTGAGGCAACGCTTTCGCTGCAGCACTACAACACCCGAAAAACGCTGGACTATTGCGGGCAAGTTGGGCAGGCCACGGCTTCCTTCCATTATCCGCTCGGCGTCCAGGCGACTGACGAATTGCTGATGAAGATCTCGGCGCTTTCCGGGAAGGAAATCCCCGAGGCAATCCGGCTGGAGCGCGGCCGACTGATTGATGCCATGGCGGACAGCCAGTCCTGGCTGCACGGCAAGAAATACGCGATCTACGGCGACCCGGACTTCGTGTACGCCATGGCCCGCTTCGTCATGGAAACGGGCGGCGAGCCGACACATTGCCTCGCCACCAACGGCACCTCGGCGTGGGAAGCCGAGTTGAAGAAACTGCTTGCATCCTCGCCCTTCGGCAAGGACGCTCAGGTCTGGGCGGGCAAGGACCTTTGGGCTATGCGGTCTCTGCTCTTCACCGAGCCAGTGGACCTGCTGATCGGCAATTCCTATGGCAAGTATCTGGAGCGCGACACCGGCACGCCGCTGATCCGGCTGACATTTCCGATATTCGACCGGCACCACCACCATCGCTTTGCGCTCATGGGCTACCAGGGCGGATTACGCGTGCTGACCACGATCCTCGACAAGATCTTCGACAAGCTCGATCGCGAGACGAGCCAGACGGGCGTGACGGACTATTCCTATGACCTCACCCGCTAAAAGACGGCCGGCTTTTCGCCCAGGCGGTTCGTTGCCGAATTGGCTTTGGGGCTTAACGCGATGACCGCGCTCAGTGCCAAGATCCAGGACGTTTTCGACGAGCCTGCCTGCGACAAGAACCGTGGAAAGGACGCCAAGGCGCGCAAGGAGGGCTGCACAAGGCCGCTGACGCCAGGAGCGGCAGCGGGCGGTTGCGCGTTTGACGGGGCCAAGATCGTCCTGCAGCCGATCACTGACGTTGCGCACCTGGTCCATGCGCCGCTCGCCTGCGAGGGCAATTCCTGGGACAACCGAGGTGCTGCTTCGTCTGGGCCAACCTTGTGGCGCACAAGCTTCACGACCGACCTTACCGAACTCGATGTGGTGATGGGGCAGGGCGAGCGGAAGCTCTTCAAGGCGATCCGCGAAATCAAGGAAGCGTATGCGCCGCCGGCAGTCTTTGTCTATTCGACCTGCGTGACGGCGCTCATCGGCGATGATATCGAGGCAGTCTGTAAACGCGCCGCCGAAAAATTCGGCTTGGCCGTGGTTCCGATCAATGCGCCGGGATTGGCCGGCTCCAAGAACCTCGGCAACAAGCTCGCCGCCGAGGCGCTGCTCGACCATGTCATCGGCACGGTGGAACCCGACGACGCCGGGCCGTACGACATCAACATCCTTGGTGAATTCAACCTTTCCGGCGAATTCTGGCTGATAAAGCCGCTCCTTGATCGGCTCGGGATCCGGGTACGCGCCTGCATTCCGGGCGACGCGCGCTATCTCGACGTTGCTTCCGCGCACCGCGCCCGGGCGGCTATGGTGGTGTGCTCGACGGCCCTCATCAATCTAGCCCGCAAGATGGACAAGCGCTGGGACATCCCTTTCTTCGAGGGCTCCTTCTACGGGATCTCGGACACCTCGGAAGCCCTCCGCAAAATTGCTGAGCTGCTGGTGAGGAAGGGCGCCGATCGGGAGATCCTCGACCGCACAGAGACGCTGATCGCTGAGCAGGAGGCGGTTGCATGGAAGAAGCTCAAGGCCTACCGGCGGCGGCTCAAAGGCAAGCGCGTGCTGCTCAACACGGGTGGCGTGAAGTCCTGGTCGGTCCTCCATGCGCTGATGGAGATCGGCTTGGAGATCGTCGGCACCTCGGTCAAGAAATCCACGGTCGAAGACAAGGAGCGCATCAAACAGATCCTAAAGGACGACAACCACGTGTTCGAGCAGATGGCAGCGCGCGACCTTTACGCCATGCTCTCAGAAGGCAAGGCCGATATCATGCTGTCGGGCGGGCGCACGCAATTCGTCGCGCTTAAGGCCAAGACGCCCTGGCTCGACATCAACCAGGAGCGCCAATACCCTTACGCCGGTTACGACGGCATGGTGGAACTCGTACGCCAGATCGACCTCGCCATTCACAACCCGATGTGGTGCCAGGTGCGCGAGCGGGCCCCGTGGGAGTGCCAGCCCGATGTGAAGGACGAATTGCCGAGCACCAAGAATGACACGGCGACCATGCGCGCTGTCCAGGAATTCGCCGGCACAACGCGGACTATTTCGGCTGGTGTTGAGGAAATCCGATGACCCGCATTTTTTCCCAGACCAAATCAGCTTCGGTCAACCCACTGAAATCGTCACAGCCGCTGGGTGCCGCCCTGGCCTTTCTCGGGGTTGAGGGCGCAATGCCGCTGCTCCACGGCAGCCAAGGCTGCACCAGCTTCGCGCTCGTGCTCTTAGTGCGGCATTTCAAGGAAACGATCTCCCTACAGACCACCGCGATGGATGAAGTGGCGACCATCCTCGGCGGGGCGGACAATCTGGAAGAGGCGATCCTCAATCTCAACAATCGCACGAAGCCAAAGCTGATCGGCGTCTGCACGACGGCCCTGGTGGAAACCCGTGGCGAGGATTCCGCAGGCGACATCGCGGACATCAGGCTGAAACGGGCGGAAGAACTCGCGGGTACGGAGATCGTGCTGGCCAACACGCCGGATTTCCGCGGCGCCCTCGAAGAGGGCTGGGCCAAGGCTGTCACCGCGATGATCGAAGGCATTACGCGGCCTGGCGAGCGGGCGCGCCAGTCAAAGAAGATCGCAATCCTGCCCGGCTGGAACCTCACCGTGGCTGATATCGAGCATTTGCGCGAGATGGTTGAAAGCTTTGGGCTGCAGCCGGTGATTTTGCCGGACCTCTCAGGCTCGCTTGACGGTACTGTACCAGACCACTGGGTTCCGACCACCTATGGCGGTACGAGCGTCGAGCACATCCGTGAGTTCGGCGCGGCCGAGCACTGCATCGCCATCGGCGAGCATATGCGCCGGCCGGCCGAGGTGCTGCACAAGGTGAGCGGCGTCCCTTACGTGCTGTTCGAGTCGCTGACCGGATTGAAGCGCGCCGATCAGTTCGTTTCCCTGCTGTCCACGATTTCTGGCGAGCCTGTGCCGGCAGGCGTGTGCCGTCGGCGGGCGCAATTGCAGGATGCGTTGCTCGATGGACATTTCCATTTCGGAGGCAAGAAAATTGCGATCGCTGCTGAACCAGACCAACTCTACCAATACGCAACCTTCTTCGTGGACATGGGCTCCGAAATCGCGGCGGCGGTCACGACGACCGATATGTCGAAAATTCTGGAAAAGGTACCGGCGGAGTCGATTCAGATCGGCGATCTCGGCGATTTGGAAACGCTTGCCGGCGGCGCTGATCTTCTGGTCACCCATTCACATGGACGCCAGGCGTCGCAGCGCCTTGGCATTCCGCTCATGCGAGTCGGCTTCCCCGTCTTCGACCGGCTCGGCAGCCAGCACAAGCTCTCAATCCTCTATCAAGGGACCCGTGATCTGGTTTTCGAGGTTGCCAACATGTTCCAAGCCGACCGGCATGCGCCGACGCCTGAGGAACTTGATCCATTCCGCAAGCGGGAAACGCCAGGTGGGCCCCGTTCGTCGCCTCTCACTCGTCACTGACGAGGTTCAAGGTCCGATGCGTGAACGACAAGCAGGCGCTTTGCGCGTGGCAATCGCAACCCAGGACATGAAGGAGCTCAATGCACATTTCGGGTCCGCCAAGCGCTTTGTCATCTACGATGTGACGCGCGAGGAATGGAACCTCGTGGAAGCCGTTGTCTTCGACGACGTCTCCGACGAAAAGGGGAAACATCGGACCGAGGGGTATGACCGCATCGCACCCAAGGTGGAAGCGCTGAAGGGCTGCCACCTCCTGTTTTGTCTGGCGATCGGCGGACCTTCGGCAGCCAAGCTTGTTTCGGCAAAGATCCATCCGATCAAGGTGCGGCAGCCTCAGAGTATCCAAGAGGTGCTGTTGCGTACGCAGATGATGCTCAGGACGTGTCCTCCCCCTTGGCTCCGCAAAGTGCTGGCTGAGGCAGGTGTCGCGGAGAAGAAACCGTCCTTCGAGGACGAGTGACTGAAATGAGGAGAAGGCGAAATGTCTGGCCCTGCGGTTAGCCCTGCTGTCGCTGAGGACGAGGTGGCGCTTGCCAGCCCGTTCCTCAAATGCCTCGTGCGGCTAGTCCGTGCTCAGGATTCCTACGGGGCGTGGGAAGGCAAAGCGGACGCCGAGCTGCTGGCCGCGTTCATCATCACTAAGGAACAGCGCCGTGCAATTCCGATCATCGGCGATCCCGATCCGGACGTGCTGTGGAGGCTTGATATGTTTTACACCGCCGTTGGGCTTGCGATCGAGGAGCGCTGCGGCCTGATGGCATCGCCGATGATGGAGCTGAGCCATGAAGGATTTGGGCGCGTGCTTTTCACGGCCGGGCGGTTGGTCGCTCTGTCGAAGACGCTGCGCGACGTCCACCGGTTCGGCTTCGAGACGTTCCGGAAGCTCGCTCAGGCTGGCACGAAACTGGTCGGCGACGCAATCGCCACCATCGAGACCTATCCCGAGGTGGCGCGTGCGTGATGAAGCAGGTTTCGAGCACAGGGGCCATGACAATCTTGAGCAGCCGCGATGGCCAGCCGTCGCAGCCGACGCCGTCCAGTCGGATGAAGCTCTTCGAGTAGCACCGATGAAGCCACTCGTCCTGATCTGTTCGCAAGATGCCGAGTTCTATCTGTTCCTAAGCCACATACTGGAGGCGGACGGCTTTACCAGTGCGTTGGCAGGCGGCATGAATGAAGCACTTGCAGCCGTCGCCGAACGGGAGTTCCACGCAGTGGTGCTGGACTGCGGGCCAGCTTACGCAACAGGGGCCGCAGTCTGCGCTCGGCTCAAACGGGAGCCGCGAACCAGCGGCGTGCCTATCATTGCGCTATTCGCGCCCGGCGCCGAGAACCAGCACCTAGATCTCTTGACGGCAGACATTGACGAGTTCTTTGTGCGGCCGTTCGCGCCGGCCAAGCTGCTCGACTCTCTGCGGGCGAAGCTGGGGCACAACGGGGTCGAGAACGGCGGCTGGCTCAGCTGTGGCGACCTCGAGATGAAGGTCGACGCCCATAGGGTTCGTGGCAATGGCCACGATATCCATCTCGGGCCCATCCAGTTCAACCTGCTACGGCTGCTGATTCAAACTCCCGGCAGAGTCTTCACCAGGGACGAACTGAAACGTGCAGCCTGGCCGGATAATATCCATGTCGGTGAACGCACCATCGATGTCCACATGAGCCGGATCAGAAAGGCCCTGCAGGCGACCTCGCCCAGCAGCGTCATCCGCACCGTCAGGTCGGCCGGCTACTCGCTCGAGAAGCCGGACGACTAAATCAAATGCGGGTGTAGTGCCACTCCCTTCCCTCGCGCGGTGAGCCGGTCTTGCGGCCTGAAACGCCCCTAAACGAATACTCAGGAGAAGCAGGCAAATGGCTTTTAAAAGCGTACTCTGTGCGACCGGCGCTGACAATTCCGATCAGGACGTCAGAATTGCCGCCGGCTTGTGTGCCGAAGTCGGCGCGCACCTTTCCGTACTGGTTATACCGCCTCCGATGCTGCTTATGTCGTATCCGTCGATCGGAGATGGTGTCCCCGAATGGCCTGGAGGACGTGGACAGGCAATTGCCAGATTGAATGATCGGTTTCGACAAATCGATCGATTTACACAGGACGTGGCCAGAATGGAAAGACGCTCCAAAGATATCCAGAGACTGCTGAGAGCTATGTCGCTCGCCTATGACGTTGACACCGACTATTGCGATCCGGCAAGCCTGGGCGAAGTGGCACGACAGCGGGCGCTCTGCGCCGACCTCACGATCATCGGACCGTGTCTCCTCAATGACGAGAATCTCGGACCTCCTGTTGTCAACGGCTGCTTGTTCGATACGGGAAGGCCGGTGCTCGTTGTGCCGAAGGGCACTGAGGCGACCTTGTGGCCACGGCGCGTCCTGGTCGGTTGGGATTCGCGAGTCGAGGCGTCCCGTGCGGTTCGGGAAGCGCTGGGTGTCTTATGCGCTGCTGAGGAAGTTCGTGTTGCCCTGGTCGATCCGAAGGCGAACTATAACGGGAACGGCGCGAAGCCTGGAGCCGACATCGCTGCCTATCTCACTCGGCACGGTGCTCGGGTGTCGGTTGACCTGTTGCCAAGTGCCGGCAAACCGGCGGCCACGGTGCTTGCGCAGCACGCAATCGACACGTCCGCCGACATGATAGTCATGGGCGCTTATGGCAACCGTCGGCTGCGTGAGCGGCTCTTTGGCGGCGTGACGAGATGGATCTTTGAGAAGCCGACATTGCCGCTGTTTTTGGCTCGATGACGGCTGCGGAGCCGCACCGATGCTGTTCGAAGCTCAACGGTGATGCCTGCATTCATACCGTAGATGCGCTCCATCGAAACAATCATTGAACATGAAAAGCATTGCTCGGGAGGAGACGCCCGCCGGAAATCTCTCCAGTCATGCGCAAGGCGGAAAGTGGAACGGAGTCCTCCCAGTTCTGATGCCTAGGGTACACCACTCAACTTAACCGCTCGCGTTCCTGGCGCATCCTGCAGCACCACGAGCTGACGATTGTGCTCGCGACCGCGGGACGCATGCGGTCCGCAGCTTTGTCGAGGCTGCCTTCAGGCGTGTTGGGAGGGAGATCGTCTGGAAGGGGAAGGCATTGACGAGGTAGGCCGCTAACGCAGGAGTAACAGGCCCTGATCCGGATACAAGCGGCTATTTCGGTCCGGCCGAGGTGGACCTGCCGATTGGCGGGGGCTGCTAAGGCGGCCACCAAACACGGTTGGAAGCCAAAGACGACTTTTGATCAGCTCCTCTAATGGTCGAGACCGATTGTCACGCTTCGGAATCACGCTCGTTTAAAGGGAAAGATAATGATCTCGCAGGAGGGCAAAACCTTCTGGTCTCCGGCCACGGCCGGCATGGTTGCGGTGCGCAGTGGTGCGCCGCTGTCCGGCGCGCCCGAGGCAAAGGCCCTACGTGGCTTGCCGTTGTAAAACCAGCTCGCCGGATAGCCGGACACTACGCTGGCGTTGTCAACGGAGTTCGGGCCAAAACCGTCTCTGTAGAACCCCACCCTATGAAAAATGAAGGTATCTCGTTCGATATCGACGAGCACGATGATGTGCGGCTTCCACCCGAACCTCGGGTCGAAGCCGCTCATCCGATCCTGGAGCCGTGAGTGAACGCCCGCGGTCAGATAGTGCTTGCTGCTTCCAGCGTAGAGAACATCTGCGCCGGATCCGCAGAGCTTGTCATTGTCCCTCCCAAAAATGCGCGGTTCGTCGCGGCCATTGTCACCGGAGAGTTCGTCCCATGCCTTCTCGCCGCAGGATCCGTGATCGCTTTCCCGGGTCGAAGATTGGCTGTCGCCTTCGCAATCGGCGATCCGGTCGATGCCACTGGAACCCAAGCTAACATCGCGCTCGTTGCCGAAGGTTTCGGAAGCTGGTTGACCGCTAAAAAACCGTTTCAGCTGTAGGAGGAATTTTTTGATCTCAATTCTCCCAGATGCAGCCCACCACGCGACGAAGCGGCTCCGTATATCGCTCGTCGAGTCATCGCTCCAATCGATTGCCATTATGCTCTGATCTGCACGATGAATGTTCTCGCCTGCACTTCGCCTTTCCGCCGAGCAGTACGCATGGCACTGCTGGCGGCCCCACTGGGTGGCCAATCATCTGAACATTCGAGATGCCAAACCGCCGACCGTGTGGTGGTCACGTATCTCGGCCACATCGTCGAACAGATATTGTCGCCGCCCTACCACCCTTATACGATGCACTTTTGTCGGCGATCCCGATTGCCGACACCTGTGTCGTCAAGAAACACATTGTGCTCGAAGCGACATTTCCTCGGCGATGGATCCGCCGAGCGGCTGCCCCTTCCAGACGCGCTGTCCGCGCAAGCATCTGGTTCCCAGAGGAATTTGTGAGCGCGAGGTTCCGCCCATCCGAAAGCTGCCCGGTAGCCATAATATCAAGTGCCACCTACCGGACGACGCGGTCTTCGCAGTGATGGAGCCGGTCATCAAACTCAAGCCTTAGCCCGAAGAGGAGGCGGGGGTGAGAGAGGCGGCATCGGGATAGGATCAATTCGCGGTCGTGTGTGCGCCCAGCTGCTGTGCGGCCGTGTCGACGTCTCTAAAGCCTCCATCGCTGTTAGGTCGCCCCGGGTCCCGACTTAGGCGCGGCGCGCCCTGCCGGTGCCCCTCCCCGGCAGGGCCCCTACTTTCAACCAAACCAATGACCGAGACGAATTTCCCGAAGCCCCCACGGGATCTGCTTGGGTAGAGATCGCCGAAGACAATGGCGTCGGCAACGCACGCCGACGTCAGGAACAAAGGATTTGAGCGGGAACGGCAAAAAATTCAGACATCCGTTCGATCACTTTTCTCCAATGGTGCTGATCCGGGACATCCCGTCCCGTTGCACATCGTCGGCAATCCCTCCGAGCATTGGGGACAGGCTAACCCTTGGCACAGGAAATGCTCATTTTCGCATTTGGGTCCATTCAGTAAATCGCGAATCAGACCGCCGCCGCATTCGCAGAAAACTGGGTAGGAAGAAAAGGACGATATGACTCTTGAAAAGTGGACACGCTTGTCGTTGGCGGAGGCCAAGCGGGAGTGGCTATGAGCGAGCACCTGAGCAAGTGCGGGGGTGCCTCACCTAATCTTTGAACGCGGCCGGATTGCCGAACGCTGGCGCTCGCAGCGGTGGGACTCCCTCGTTGCCAATGGCCCGGCCTGGTATGACCGGTTCCCGGGCATGGAGTTTCCGGGGACCGGTCCCGATGACTTTGCCTCCAAAGGAGGAGGTCGCCGACTATTTTGTCGCTTATGCAAAGCAAATCAATGCGCGATGCTGCGGCGTGGAGGTCAAGCTCGGGGAAAGAAATGTCGGGCGGCCCGGATTCCGCGTCGAGACGTCGGACGGCGTGATCGAAGCCAACAGCATCATCGCCGCGACCGGACCTTTCCAGATTCCCATCACGATCGCCCGCCGCGGGCCTATCGCGGGCGCGACTTCTAATTGTGGCTGGGCGTCCTCGGCAAGTGGGACGCCGAGACCCCGGGACCCGGCACCGAACACGTCACGGTCGCGGTGAGCGGCGCGCGCGGCGGCGAGACGATCGACTTCGGTCGTCTGGCCGCGCAGGGGCTTACGCTCCTCGGCATGGCAAGCAAGTACCAGGACGGCGTGATGAGCTTCGCGCCCGATCTGGCGAAAAACATTGCCCGCGGCGACGCAAGCTTGATGTCGCTGCTGGATGGATCGACCAGGATCCGAATGCGGGACCAATCCGGTCCGCGGGCTCGACCTGGCCGAGGCCGGGATAGCGGCGATCGTCTGGGCGACAGGCTTTGCTGTCGACTACAGCTGGCTGAAGGTCGACGCCTTCGACGAGAAGGGCCGGCCAAGGCACCACCGTGGCGTCTCGAGCCAGCCCGGCTCAATTCCTGGGTTTACCTTGGCAGTCGCAAAGAGGGTCCAGCTTCTTCTGGGGCGTCTGGCATGATGCCAAACACGTGGCCGACCGTATTCCGACACAGTGAAAATATCTGGCCTACCATGCTGCCGCGGAGGGCCAGCCCGTGGATGCCTGACCTGACCCTGCCCGGCCTGCGGTGTGGAAGGGTCACTGCCGCGAGCATCCATCTGCCCGCATCCGTAGGTTATCCGACAATGTCGGGTTCCGGACGAGCTGGAATTCGAGAACTCATTGCTTGGGCAGGCTTCTTTTCCGGCACGCTTCATGCATGGGAGTTTTCGAACGCATTTGTGAGACGTCATCCCATGGAAGCCCCTCGAAGAACGAGCCGCGCCCGTTTGAAAAAGCCAAATCCTTTGGTGGAGGTAGCCGCTAGAAGCCGCCGTAACATCCGGAAAAGCTGCGCGACAGCATCACACGCGTCCTTCTCGCCCTTGGCGTGGGTTTGGCGCCCGCTGTCGATGTTGCCGACCTTGAGCCCAACGAGGACAGGCTTTTGCCTTCCTCGCAGTCGCGACCGCGGACGGCAAGGCCATTGTCCCGGTGAGCGACGAGGGCGCCGGCATTTCGCCCAGCAACCGGGCGCGCATCTTTGAGCCATTCTTCACCACGCGCCGCGATTGCGGCGGCACCGGCATGGGTCTCGGCATCGTTCTGGCCCTGCTGAAAGCGCATGATGGCACGATCCGCCTGGTTGACTCCGAGCGCGGCACGCGCTT